>JBCBQD010000012.1:0-45499 GCA_039820425.1 Cyanobacteria bacterium J06635_1 | reverse complement strand
ACTCAGTAATGATTTGAGCTGTGTTCTGGACACAATCTTATCTACAAAGCCATGATTGGGTTTGCCGGGCGTCGTGTGGTTGAGCAGACCCTGCGCGAAAAGCTGCCTGATAACTTTCAAACCGCTGAATACCTCCTGCACCATGGCTTTGTAGATAAGATTGTGTCCAGAACACAGCTCAAATCATTACTGAGTCAGCTGATTCAGCTCCACACCGTTGAGCCCGAGTCCTCGTCCCATGCCATGACCGCCACGGCCATGACCCAAAATCATTTCGCGTCGCAAAGAATTCACTGATTGCTTTGGAATCGACCCCATCAGTGGCATGATGTTGATACTAGAGTAAATCGTTTTTAATAACGTTCACTCCAGGCTGTGTTGCGTGTCTGATATGCGAGCCATTTTGAGGAGAACCATGGTCAAGAGGTACATATGGCTGATGATAGCCACTGTATTTTTTATTAGC
The DNA here is from genome assembly GCA_039820425.1 of Cyanobacteria bacterium J06635_1. Classification (GTDB taxonomy): domain Bacteria; phylum Cyanobacteriota; class Cyanobacteriia; order Phormidesmidales; family Phormidesmidaceae; genus SIO4C1. The sequence goes on along the minus strand of JBCBQD010000012.1, from coordinate 45,033 downwards.
AATTTAGTAATGGGCAGTGCGACGGCGGCCGAGTTAGATAGAGAAACTCGGACTTTACCGCTTAATGAGCAGGGAGATACCTTTGTAATTTCCCTTGAGCAGGTTGCCCAAGGCCGAAAGCAATTTAACTACGCTTGCGCCACCTGCCATGTTCAAGGCATCACGAAGACTAATCCAAGCGTGGGCCTAGAACCAGAAGCACTCGAGGGAGCCTATCCCAATCGAAACAATCTAGAGGCATTAGTCGATTATTTGCATAATCCGACGACCTACGACGGTTTAGTTGAGATTTCTGAGCTTCATCCGAGTACAAAAAGCACCGATATTTTCCCGAAAATGCGCTCGTTCACAGAGGAAGACATCGTTGCTGTTTCTGGCTATATCTTGCTGCAGCCTAAGGTGCTTGGCGGACAGTGGGGCGGTGGTAAAGCCCGTTACTCTGCGCCCGATTAACTTTGTCTGATGAGTGATGTATCGTTTTTGTGTCAGCTTGAAGTGAGCTTACTGCCTTACACTTTTGCAAAGCGTTAGATAACTCGTTTAGGCAATTTGATTCTGACAGGGGGAGCAGCTTAGGCTGTTCCCCCTGTAAAATGTTTGCATGCGAAGACGAAGCTTTATTTTAAGCACCGCTGCTTTAGCCGCTGGTTTTAGTCTGTCTGCTTGTCGGTCTAACAATCGACCTGAGCTGGCGGTTAAATTTTTAGATCGCTCGATTCCGCCTCAGCTGATCAAGGGGTTTCGTAAGCAACTTGAGCAATCGGTGACGCTTAAGTTTGAGGCTAGCGAACAATTGATTGCCTTGTTTGATCAGCTACAGCAATGGAAGTTGGAAAAAGCACCCCCATTGCCATTATGGCGACGCTGGCTACCCAGGGTTAACGGTGCTGTTGCACCCCTGATCAAAAGGGCAGACTGGTTAACTTTGAGCGATTATTGGCTGACATCGGCGGTTCAGAAGCAGTTGATTCAACCCATTGAGATGGCCGATGGTTCCGCGTGGCAAGATTTTCCCAAAGATTTGCGACAGTTAATGCGTCGCAATCGTGACGGCGAGCTGGACGACACCGCTCCCATTTATGGAGCACCTTATCGGATTCAAAGTCTGATGTTGGTCTACCATCGCGCTCTGGAGAGTCAAGACAATTGGCAGCCAAGCCTGGAGAGTTTATGGTTACCTGAGCTGCAAGGTCGGATTGCGCTGCCCGAGGATCCTCAACTGCTGCTCGGGCTTGTCCTAAAGGTTTTAGGGCATTCCATTAACCAAGGATCTGCGATCGCAGATAGTGAGGTGGCAAAAAAGTTCAAGGCTCTCCATCAACAAGTCAAGGTATATGATTCGAGCACTTACCTCAAAGCCCTCATCAACGAAGACATCTCCCTAGCCGTGGGCTGGAGTAGCGATATCCTAGGGGCCCTGAGCCGCTATCCTCAGCTGCGGGCCGGGTTCCCCCTGGAGGGGAGCATCCTGTCATGCGATCTGTGGGTGAGGCCTGATGGAGTGGAGTCTTTTTCTCCTGAGTCATTGAGTCGGCAGTGGATTGACTTTTGTTGGGAGCGACCGATTGCCACCCAAATTTCCCTGTCTAGTCGAGGGTTTTCGCCTCTATTTTTAGGACAGACCAAAAGACCGTCGGCGCTACAATCGTCTCAAAACTTACCCAGTGCCACGATACTGGCGAACAGTGAGTTCTTAAAACCCCTCTCAGCCGAAGGTAAAGCTGCCTATGAACAGCTGTTGACTGGGCTTAGTTAAGGTTGACCCAATGGGTTATTCCCACGACCTCGAATGCTGCTGCGGCCCAGGTAGTCAAGACTCACCGCGCAGGAGATGTCACCCAAAGTCTCAGTTGAAACCTCGTTTTTATGGCGACTTTCGGTTGAGAGTTTTACTTGTTTATTGCCAGAGCTTATATTGCTGGTGTCTATATTGCTAGTGTCTATGGAGGCCGCTTCTACAGTGGGGTTAAAGTTGCAAACATAGGCACCTGCCAGGCTTTCACCTGTAAACAGTCTTAACTGATAGCCATAGGATTTAGCCGTTTGACCAAACTGGGTGATCAGCGCGTATTGTTCTATGTAGTTCAGCGAGTTCCAAAGACGGCGGTTGAGATCTAAATCAATATGATGCAACGCATCAAGGCCGTCTCGGCGATAGGCGACCCAGCCAGAGATGAGTTGATCTGTTTCTACAAAAAGGCTGCTTTGAGCGTGCTGCCACCAGAGACTGGGGCGGGTGAAATCGGTCTCAGAGGTGGTGTGTTCGGTTATGGCGACCCCCGCTTCTATTTCGGGGGCACTGGGGGTCATATCGACGGGAATTTGCTGGAGATCGAGAATCACCGATTGCACTTGGGCTAGGGTTGAGGGGGTAGGGAGGGCAACTGCTTGGGGGACCGCCTCCGGTTGGCGAGCCTCGTTAGCCTGGGCTGAGTGGCCACCAAGGGCAAGACCGGCTAGCGCCAGGGCTATGGCCGCCAGCCGTTGCCGAGAAAATATCTGGGTGATATGAGTACGCGACATGGAATGAATACGCGATGTAAGGGGCAATTCTTAGGGACTCCGCACACGTGTAGAGTATCTTCACCCTAGAATGAGTAAATTCCGGTGAATGTGACCCAACTGAATGCTCCGATGTTCCACCTGTTCTAGCATAAATATGACCTGCTCAGGGCGCAGCAGGGTGCCATCGTTACGGCAGCTACCCACATAGTGCAGCACCACATCTCCAGATTGCTGCAGCTTGGTGATTACCGAGTCAGGCAGTGACAGATGCTCTACCTCAGGGACAACCCTTAAATTAAACAACCTTTCTCTTAAATTGATCGACCGTATCTTGTCGGATTTTTGGCTTGATTTTTTTCTGGATTTTTTAGGAGGTTGCTGATAAATAACTTCCTCAGCCGCAAGTACTTGGCTAACCCAGTCAGTCCAGACTTCAGCCTCGTTATTTAAGGCTTTAGCCTCACTATTAGGATTAGTAGGTGGCTCTAAGCTAACGGCTAGAAAATACTCAGCTTTTTCGAGGACTTTAGTGGCGGCGGGGGCAGAGAGGTCAACCGGCATGACTTCGTAAATCATTAACTCTGGTGAGAGCTGGGCCTGGAGTTCGGCTTTAAAGACGTCGGGGTCGAGGGGCTTTGTCAGCTCAAAGTCGATAATTTCACCCGTGCTGGTGGCTCCCAATGGCAGGGCATTGGCGGGAGAAATCCGAGGGCCAGGGTGATAGCCGCCGGTGAAAGTGATGGGTAAAGCGGCTCGACGCACAGCGCGATCGAGCATTCGGGCCAGATCAAGGTGACCGATGAGGGCCATTTCTCCCAGTTTGCCCAGACGGATGCGCAATCGCTGGGCACGGGTCTGGTTAGGTTTGAAGTGCCCCTCAAAGTTTGGAATGGTCGGTGGGGAGACAACGATGTTGTGGCCAAAGTCGGTGCCGCAGATGCCGCAGTGGGAACACCCCTCAAACGAGCAGTCAGGCACTACTGCCGCTGCTAGGGCACGGGCCAGGTCATCTTTGAGCCATTGCTTATCGATGCCAGTGTCGAGGTGGTCCCATGGTAAGGGGGCATCCAGAGACGGTTGCTCCGGGATGTTGACGGAAGTATCAGCTAAGTTCCATTCCCCATTTTCGGTCTGGCGATATTTCCAGCTGAGGCCAGACTCCTCGATGGCCTGAGTCCAGGCCTCAAAGGCGCGTTCGAGGCTTTCCCACCAGGCATCCATACCAGCCCCCAGTTCCCAGGCTCGTCGGACCACCGGAGCTAGTCGCCGGTCGCCGCGACCGACAAAGTCCTCCATGGCAGAGATACGCACGTCGGTGAAGTTTACCTTAACCCCGCGGATGCGGCGAAATTCTTCGGCTAACAGGGCTTGCTTGCGCTTGAACTCAGTGGTGGAGACCGAGTGCCATTGAAAGGGGGTGTGGGGTTTGGGGGTGAAATTAGAAATTGTGATGTTGAACCCCAGGGACTTGCGCTTAGGCTGCTGACATTCTTGTCTCAGCCAGCGGATGGTTTCAGCAATGCCTAGGACATCGACATCGGTTTCCCCTGGGAGCCCGATCATGAAATAGAGTTTGACCTTGTCCCAGCCTTGCTCATGGGCGGTTTTGACCCCGCGCAGCAGCTCCTCGTTGGTGAGGCCTTTGTTGATGATGTCGCGCATCCGCTGGGTACCCGCTTCGGGAGCAAAAGTCAGGCCGATGGGGCGGGTGCCGCCGACAATGTTGGCGATGTTTTCGTCAAACCGATCGACTCGCTGACTGGGCAAAGATAGGGAGATATTGTCGTTTTTGAGGCGATTTTTGACCTCAACCCCGACGGCGGGCAGGGCAAGATAGTCTGAACAGCTTAGCGACAGCAGGGAAAATTCGTTGTAGCCGGTTGCCCGCATGCCTCGCTCGATAGCATCGATGACTTGATCGGGCTCAACGTCACGGGCAGGGCGGGTGAGCATACCGGGCTGGCAAAACCGGCAACCGCGGGTGCAGCCGCGACGAATCTCGACCGTTAGGCGGTCATGGACGGTTTCCACATGGGGGACGAGGCCGATTGAGTAGTCCGGCATCGGGGTGGCGACCCGCCTGAGCACTCGGGGGGGGACATCCGATCGATTGGGATGGACAGCCCCGTCCGGAGCCATGTCGTAAAATTGAGGCACATAAACCCCCGGGATCTGGGCCAGATCAAGCAATAACGCTGTGCGAGATATCCCAGCGGCTTTGCCTTCTTCTAGCACCAGCCCAATCTCAGGTAGCAGCTCTTCGCCGTCTCCAAGGGCAATGAAGTCAAAGAAGTCGGCATAGGGTTCTGGGTTTGAGGTGGCTGTCTGCCCCCCGGCAAAAATGATTGGCCAGCTGCCAGTTTCGATTTGCCAGGGCGCTTGGTCTTGGCGGTCTTGCCAGGTCAGGGGGATGCCAGCGAGACGCAGCATCTCCAGGATATTGGTGGCTCCGAGCTCGTAGCTGAGGCTAAACCCTAAAATGTCAAACTCAGTCAGAGCCCGTCGGGATTCGACGGCAAATAGAGGGGTATTGCTGGCGGTTAGCTTTTGGGCTAAGTCGGGGGCGGGTAGATAGGCGCGATCGCACAGCTGCCTGGGCTGAGCATTAAGAATGCTGTAGAGGATGATATGCCCCAAGTTAGACGCCCCCACCTCATAAACCTCAGGGTATGTGAGCACCCAGCGAATCTGGGCTGCATTCCAGGGTTTATGAACCGCGCCTAACTCATTGCCCAAATAGCGGGCAGGCCGAGCAATCTCAGTCGTGATCAGGTTTTCAACCGCAATTGCCAAAACTTAACGCCCTCGATTAATAACGTCTAGTAATACCCTTTCACTAGACCCTAACTATAACGGATAGCCCGATGGATAAACGGATAGCCCTATCGGATAGCTCTGACGCAAGCAGGTGTCCTAGGTAAATGACCTAAAAAAGGCTCTGTCAAAATTGACAGAGCCTTTCAAAAGATTTAGCGAACTTTGCCTGCCCAAGCACAGACTAGACAAATTAAGTTAAACCGAGACTAAGCTGCGATGGGCTCAGCCACGGGCAGCTGCTCGGCTACGTTGAAAACGCGATCGAGCTGGGTTAGCTCAAATACAATCCGAACCGAGGGCGGCACCGAATACAGACTCAGTCGCTTGCTGAGGGACTGGGCCGTTTTGAGGGCACTCATAAGAGAGACAAGCCCGGCACTGTCTAATGATTCAACTTCGCTCATGTCCACGAGCAACTCTTGAGCGGTCTCACAGGACATCGCAGAGACCAACTCTTGGGTAAATGTATCTGCCCTAGAAGCAGTAATCGCACCAGATGGGCGAACGACCTTCACGGATGACTCAATGCTTTGCATAATCGCCTTTTCTCCTAAATCACCTTTTCTTGTTAAGTAATCGTCGTAAACAGCATGCTCTGGATGTCCCCGAAGGTAAGTGCTGTGGCCCTGTAATGCCCAGGAAACAAAATGCGTTTTGCTGAATCTTGACCTCGGCCACGGCTTGTTTAAAGTTTCGGGTAAGTGAATGTAACTAAACGTAGCTTTGACTACAAATAATCAGCGGTGACAGGGATCACTGATAGAGCCGAGACAAATCTCCTTTACTGAAGAAGGAAATAACGAAAAAAATCAGTATTTTCGAGATTTTTCAGAAATTGTTTCCCTTTACCAATCAGGAATAAATCTTCAGAGGCAGATTCATGAGCTCCCCTATCATCATTCGCCGTCTTGTTGAAATTGCATTGCATACAAAGCAGCTGACCCCCGATATTGAAAATCAGATCAACGCAGAACTGGACCGGCTAGGATACATCTCAGAGGTAGACTACGAAGCTCTGGAGCTACTTATGTCTGAAATGGACGAAGGTCGAATTAAGTTGGTTCCAACTATATAGTTAGATATCAGTTTTTCTTAATTTGATTTCAGATATTTTACTGATTTCTTTATATAAGTTCTAGGCTCCTATTTATTGGGAGCCTTTTGTGCTCAATTTGGCAAGCGCAAAATGTATCTAAATTTATAATTCCCAATGAAATATCCCATCAAATAGTTCAGGGATGATCTTTTCTGCTGCCATAAAATGTTTGGAATGACTCTTCTTCTTTTATTAAAGAGCACTGATAGGCTTTGTTTCTTCTGATGGATTTAAACCGCACTCATTTAAACTGTGCTTAATATCGGTTAATTCTAGGGCGACAAAGATTTAAACTACGTCCAGTAAAGGCTTGAGTTTTTCCCGTAGGGTAAATTACGGGTCGGGGTGTTGGCGTGGTTTGGTTCAAAGGCTGGACCCCGTGGTTTAAGTATTGCGATGTTTGGTATGGCCGATAATTAAGAGAGCACTTTGGCGGTGTCCTCTGATGCAGTGTATTTTTGCCAGCAACCCTGGACGAAATGCTTAAATTGCTGCCGCACCTCCTCAGAATCAACAGGGTGCTCAGAAATCTTGAGGTGAAATAAGAGTGAGAAGAAATCAGTGTCAAAGGCGATGTGAAACGCATCCCTGGGCCAGACTAGATCGGGTGATGATTTGAGATCGAGTAAAGTCAGCGTGCAGTTATCTAAGTCTACGGCAGCGGTTGTGATTGCCTGTTGGCGATAATAAGGGTCTCCGGGCAGTCCTTGGACTAGCATCAGTGGCCGTGCCCAAAGCCGGTTTCGGCTAACCGTTTGGATAACTTCGGTATACAGCCGTGCATCGCCATATTCTAGATATAGGATTTGAGAGGTTTGAATTTCAGGCATCTAAAGAGCTAACCGTTTATTGTGACTGTTTATCCAGCACGTCGTTACATGGGCACTGTTGCACGAGATCTATGTGAAACCAGGGTTGCCGTCTGCCCATTGTCAGGGGCGAGTAGATCATTCCCAGATTAAGATGCCCAAAGCCAAAGACTCAGCCTCTAAACCTTGGCTACATCTGGAAAACCCCAGATGCAAAAACTAGGTTTGCAAGTGGATTTTTGAGTAGGATGTAGTCTTAGAGCAATTGTAACGCTACGTTAATTTGTTAAATTAATTAATAAATTACCATTGATAGACGATTCGCTCACAGTTATTATTACTCGTTTGACAGAGTTTAAGCTCCCTTTATTTTCGATAAAGAACTAGTTATGCCGTCGATTGGGACGATTGAAAAGCCTGCTACGGGTACGGTTCGCAAACTGGCTCCGCGCTATCGTGTGTTGTTACACAATGATGATTACAACACGATGGAGTATGTCGTGGAATCTTTGGTTAAAACGGTGCCGAGCCTAACGATTCCTCAGGCGGTCGATATCATGATGCAAGCTCACAATGCTGGCACGGCCCTGGTGATTACCTGCGCGCTGGAACATGCTGAGTTTTACTGTGAAAGCTTGTGTGAGAAGGGCTTGACCAGCACGATTGAGCCAGACGAATAGTTGCGATCGCTCAAACTATTGATTCGCGATCTGGAGCCAAGGCTGGCGCGTCAGACGGCGCTGGTACGCGTGATCGCTTTTATTGGATTGCTGGCGATGCTTTGGGCACCCGTAGCCCTTTTGATTTATGGCTTTGGGGCTTACTTAAAGACAGAGGCGCTCGCGTCAACTTTGGCATTGGTTGTGCTTTATGTCTGGTTTATTTTGCTCCTGCGGCGCTGGGGACGAGGTGTTAATCGTTGGGCACACCCATTGGCTCACTGTGGGCTCAGGGGGGCATCCAGGTTTGCGATTAATGCTGTTCAGGCAATGGCCGTCGGTGCGGGTGCGGTTTGGGGCCTATTTGGGATTGAAACCCTCTTAGGTTGGGCAGTGCCCCAGATGCCTGGTTGGTCATTGGTGTGGATTGCTCTAGAGGGGATGCTGGTGGCGGTCGGAATTGGATTTGCAGAGGAGCTATTTTTTCGAGGGTGGTTACTTTCGGAGTTAGAGAGAGACTATTCGCCTAGTTTGGCATTACTGCTTAATGCGCTGATTTTTGCGATCGCACATTTCATCAAACCTTTGCCTGACATTATTCGCACCTCACCCCAGTTTTTAGGCTTGGTCATTTTGGGCATGGCCCTGGTGTGGGCAAGGCGCATACCGACGGGAAATCGCTGGCAGCGCAACCGCACTAATTTAGGATTATCCATGGGCTTACATGCCGGCTTGGTTTGGGGATATTACGTCATAGATGTCGGGGATCTGACCCAAATGACAGGGCAGGTACCTGCCTGGGTAACGGGCATTGATGGCAACCCCCTGGCTGGGATGGTTGGTTTGATTATGTTAAGTGGGTTGGCAATTAAACTTGCCCAGGTAGCGGGGCGAAATGATATGTCTAAGCGTTAAAAGACCTCTAGGCGTTGACAAGTTTAAAGGTCACCTGGATGTTCTCTTTCCCCATAGGTAATGTTTATAATACTTAACAAAGATAATTTTTAGGCTTGAGCATCCATGGCTCAAGTTTTTGATAAATGGGTTAGTAGGTTAGTGCCATGACAAATTTAGAACGTCGACCTGTTTGGGGATTTACACGGTCTGCCGAAAGCTTGAATGGCCGCATGGCTATGTTAGGGATTTTTCTCTCAGTTGTGATTGAGCTGCTGTCAGGTCAGGGCGTACTGGCATTTTTGCAGCTGCTTTAACCAGGCCCATTTAAACCAAGCCCAGTAAGGCAGCCAGCAGTGCTTTCTGGGCATGCATACGATTTTCAGCCTGATCCCAAATCTTCGATTGCGCCCCTTCCATCACCTCATGGGTAATTTCTTCGCCTCGATGGGCGGGTAAACAATGGAGCACGATGGCTTTGTCGTGGGCCTGGGCGATTAAGGCTGAGTTGATTTGGTAGGGTTGGAAGATTGGCACGCGTGAGGCGGCCAGATCTTCTTGCCCCATGCTGGCCCAGACATCGGTGTAGAGAATATGGCTGTCACTGACGGCGGCAACTGGATCGGTTGTGATGACGATGCTGTCTGGGGTGGGGCTTAAGGATTTAGCTTTCTCAACAACTTTGGGATCAGGCTGATGGCTGTCTGGGGTGGCCACACGAATGTTCATTCCTGCCAGGGCAGAGCCCAGCAGCAACGAATGGGCGACATTATTTCCATCTCCGAGGTAAGTAAGGGTCAGATCTTGGAGGTTGCCAAAGTTTTCTTGGGCGGTGAGGAGATCGGCCAAAATTTGGCAGGGATGTTCGAGGTCTGTCAGGGCATTGATCACTGGAATATCTGCATATTGGGCAATCTCTTCGATTTCTGCCTGGTCGTAGGTGCGGATGGCCAGGACGTCTAAGTAGCGGTCGAGGACCCGAGCGGTATCGGCGGGCGGTTCGCCGCGCCCCACCTGGGTGACACCAGCATTTAAGTCGAGCACCTGCCCCCCGAGCTGATACATCGCCACCGAAAAACTGACGCGGGTGCGGGTGGAGGCTTTGGAAAAGACTAACCCCAGGACTTTGTTTGCGCATTGGGGGTTAAGTTTGCCTGCTTTGAGTTGGGCCGCGAGATCAATTAAGTCTTGGAGTTCTTGCGCGCTCAGGTCTGCAATGCTCAATAAATCGCGGCCTTTGAGTGATTGCATAGGATCCCCTGATAGTCATACCTGAGTTGTAAACCTAAACCCTATCAAATTTCAGAGAATAGCAGGATAAGGCGTTCGCCGCACTACGATATTTTTATGAGTCTCTATTCTCAGATTATTTTTCCACGCTTGTTGGATTGGTCAATGTCGGGCCAGTCTTTTGCACGCTATCGTCAAGACCTGCTAAGCACCGTGCAGGGCAATGTTTTGGAAATTGGCTTTGGCACCGGATTAAATTTGTCCCACTATCCAGATAGCGTTAAAACCCTGACAGTGGTGGACCCCAATCCAGGTTGCAATGCGATCGCAGCCCGGCGCATCCAAGCCTCACCCATTACCGTAGACGTTCACTTGCTGAGTGGCGAACGTTTGCCGTTTGCAGCGGCTAGCTTTGACAGCGTTGTCTCCACCTGGACCCTATGCAGCATTCCTAAGGTAGAACAGGCCTTGCAAGAAATTTACCGCGTGCTCAAACCGGGCGGGCGGTTTTTCTTTATCGAACATGGTCTGAGTTCAGATGCGGGCGTTCGCACCTGGCAAGATCGCCTTACCCCGCTCCAAAAGCGCATCGCTGATGGCTGTCATCTGAATCGTCCGATGAAAAACTTAGTGACAGCCGTCTTTGGTTCGGTTGAGGTGGATGAATTTTATGCGGAAGGAATGCCGAAGGTGGCCGCGTATTTTTACCAGGGCACAGCCCAAAAGTGATTTTAGATTTTGGATTTTGGAGCAGGATTGGCTATTGGCAAGCGATGAGGTTCACTGGTTTGGGGCAAACAGTACTCGGTGTTCCAGGTGATTGATGAGTAGATCAGCGATCTCATGGTCTGGGGATACCCTATCCAAAATCCCCCATCCAAAATCCAAAATGGGCTCACTTTCCCAGGGCGTTATCAAGCACCTTGCGGGCTGATTCAGCCTGGCTGCGGGCGTCTTTGTAGCGCAGGTTGGTTTGGGCAAAGGTTTTGAGGACCTTGAAGCCGCTCTTGAGCTCTTCGATTTGCTCTTCATCAATGGTGTCGTCAGTGAAGAGTAGATCGACCAGTTTGCGAACTTTTATGGCCTCTTCTCGGGAGCCCTGCACTTTCATTTTGAGGTTGGCAAGGTTGCTGAGGGTTTGGACGGCCTCTACAACAGCGTTTTCTTCGGCGGAGGGCTCCTGCTTGATTTCCTTCACTTCGATGAATTCCTTTGGATTAAAGCCATCACTCAGTTCCGTCGGCAGTTTACCATCACTCATCAATTCCATCAGCTGATCCATCGCTTTTTCACGCGCTTTGGCTGAGTCGCGACCAGGAATATCAATGAGCACTTCAGGACTTTGGGCAAGGGTGTACTGGACCATATTAGTAAATTTGTACTTATTGAGTTTTATTCTAACTCTGACTGAGGCATATCAAGAATATTTTTGACATGATTTGGAACTTTTGAAAATGAAGAATATATTGCAGGGTGCGCCGAGCTATGTTTGGAGTAGGCTGACCGATTGCCGTGGAGAGGGTAGGACGTGATTTAGGGCTGAGATAGCGCTCTGTGAAAGACAGTGGATAGACGTATGCGGGTTCAAGTGAGACAGCGCTGGTTGATAGGGGTGCTGTGTGTAGTGGCATTGCTATTGAGTGGATGGCTGCACGGCAGTATGTCTGGTAGCATTGCCTCGGCGCTGACCGGGGAAATTGATTTTTTTAATCCTCAGGCATCGACTTTACGGGCTGGGTTTGTGCAGGCAGAGCAGGCAGCGAGTTTAGCTCAGACTGCGAACTCGGCCCAGCAATGGGATGCGGTGGCCAAAGCTTGGACCGATGCGATCGCAACCCTACAGGCTGTCCCCACCGATAGCCCAGAGCGGGCATTTGCCCAGCGTAAACTGCGGGAATATTTGCAAAATCTGGCGGTGGCCCAGCAGCGGGCCGAGCGGATGAGCCTGCCCTATGTGTTTCCCAGTTTGGGGAGCCCGGTGCTGAATGAGCAGCTAATGCTCTACATGAGCTATGTGGCTGCGGTGGGGCCGCCAGATGTCTTGGTAGTGGGCAGCTCGCGGTCGCTCCAGGGGATTGACCCCCAGGTGTTACAGCAGTCTCTCGGGGCGCAGGGATACCCGGTCAGGGTGTTTAACTTTAGTGTGAATGGGGCCACCGCCCAGGTTTTGAATTTTGTATTACAGCGGTTGCTCGCCCCAGAGCAGCTCCCCAGGCTGGTGATTTGGGGCGACGGCTCTCGGGCTTTTAACAGTGGTCGTGTTGACACTACCTTTGCAAGTATTGCGAATTCTCCAGGGTATCGGGCGGCGTTGGCCGGGGAACGGCCCAACTTGGCCGAGCAGGCGGCCCGTACGGTGGTCGGTCAGCCCAGCAAAATCAACGCCTATGGCTTTTTGCCCGTGGCTAATCCCTTTGAGCCGACGGTTTACTACCAGACCTATCCGCGAGTCAGCGGTCGCTATGATGGATTTTACAACCCCTTTATCCTGACCGGGCTGCAGGATGTGTCTTTGCGATCGCTAGCCGGTTACCTCAACCGTCAAAATGTGAGGTTGGTCTATGTCAACTTACCCCTGAGTGGCGATTACCTTGACCCGTATCGGCTCTCCTTAGAGCGGCAATTTCAGCGATTTTTGCAAACCCAGGGCCAGGTCAATGGGTTTGCGGTGATTGATTTGCTGACCCAGTGGGTGGGGCGCGATGCTTACTTTGCCGATCCTAGCCATGTGAACCAGGCGGGGGCGGGGGTGATAGCTCAACAGCTGGCGAGGAGTCCGGTGATTTTGAACGGGCTAGGCAGTGAGGAATAGAGGACAGGCTTCAATGGGTGTTCAGCCGGACGGGAAGCAGGGGAGGCCGTTCTATGGAAAGGGGCTTTTGCTGCCATCGATAAATTGAATAGATGACTTAGGGCAGCGGTGTTAGCGTGGTCGGACGGTTACTGTTTGGCTCCATTGCAGCATCTATGGATATTTTGTTTGGGTTGGTGGTTTCTTTTGGGCTCTTGCTGGCCAGTGTGGTGCGGGGGCAGCCTCTGATTTATCCGCTGATGGCTGCGATCGCACTTTTCTATCTGATTTATCTCAAACAGGGCTATGGTCTCAAGGTCATTACTCAGTTTTGGTGGCAGGGGGCGATTCGAGCCTGGTCGGTGTTTATCATTTTGCTACTAATTGGGGTGTTGATCAGTACCTGGCTGGCGGCGGGCACGGTCCCTGCCCTGGTCTATTACGGCACTGAGTTAATCCAGCCGCGCTACTTTGTGCTGTCGGCGTTTATCTTGACAGGGCTCGTCTCCACCCTGATTGGCACCTCCTTTGGGGCGGCAGGCACCATTGGGTTAGCGCTGATGATCCTGGCGCGGGGCAGTGATTTTGCCAATCTAAATCTAGTGGCTGGGGCGATTATTGCGGGGGCCTATGTAGGTGATCGCTGTTCGCCCTTGTCATCCAGTGCCCACTTGATTGCCACCATTACCCATACCCCGATCTATCCAAACTTAAAGAATATGATGTTGACGGCTTGGGGGCCACTGCTGCTAAGCCTGGGTATTTATGGTGGGCTATCGCTGATGAATCCTCTCGGAACCATGGCTGATTCGATTGCGCCTGCAATTGCAACCGCCTTTAACTTGCACTGGATAACCCTCACGCCTGCACTACTGATTATGGCGCTGGCAGTTTGCCGAGTGGAGGTAAAGCTAACGATGCTAGCAAGTCTGTTGTTAGCCAGTGTTTTGGCATTAGGGCTGCAAAACTATAGGTGGCTCGATCTATTAGAGTTCATTGGGATGGGGTTCCACATCGATGACCCACTGTTGCAACCGATGCTGAGTGGCGGTGGTGTGTGGGCAATGGCTAAGGTGTGTGCCATTGTGATGTTATCCACTGGCCTGGCGGGAATGCTGGCCGGGACCCAAAGTTTGACGTTGGTCGAAGGTTGGCTACGCCATTTACATCAACCCCGCTCACTGTTTGCTGGGACGATCGGGGTCAGCCTAATATCAGGGGCCTTTGGCTGTAGCCAAACGATTTCGATTTTGCTCACCCACCAGCTAACCCATCAGCAGTATGAACGCCAGGGGGCTAGCCGCCCTCGCCTCGCTGTTGATTTAGAAAATACCTCGGTGGTTCTGTCGCCCTTGATTCCCTGGAATATTGCCGGGCTGGTGCCGGCCACGGTGGTGATGGCTGACCCCGGATTTATCCCCTATGCGGTTTATCTGTATTTAATTCCACTGTGGAATTTGATTTGGCCTGGGCAGTTAGAGGGGACAGTTGCAAAAACCTTCAAGACAATTCCGTCGCCTCACTAGATGATAAGACTGGCGATCTTCCAAGCTGTATGTATAAAACCCGTCTTCAAGAAAGTCTCTCAGGTATGCGGGATATTTTTCCGCTGGTGGTGGGGGCAGCCCCGTTTGGAATTATTTTTGGCACCCTGGCCCAAAATAGCGGGCTGTCGTTTTGGGGGGCGTTGGCTTCTCGGCGATTGTCTTTGCCGGGGCTGCACAGTTTGTGGCGTTGGGGCTGATTGCTGCTGGGACGTCGGTGCCGCTGATTATTCTGACTACCTTACACTAGCGTTAGCGCAGCCATGCTGAAGGCTATAGCCATGCCCCTTGGGCTTTAGTCCGCCTACGCGGACTTTACTGTAACCCAGATACATTCTAGGTTCTAGAAACCTGCGCAGGCAGGTTTTGTCATCCTCAGGCGCGATTTTAACCGCCCGCCGCGAAAGTTTTGTCAGCCAACCAGTACTCAAAACACAAAATTTCCCTTCGCCCTATAGCCCTATCGGGCAATAACCCTATGGGTATGGCTACGCTTTTCATGAATGCCCCTTGGGCTTTAGGCTGACGCTAGCGCCTTTCCCCTTCCCCTATTGTTAAAATCCCATCCAATCCTTACCCTAAATAGAGTAACAACCTCTTACCTAGATACCCTTTATGATTTTGCCTGGCTCCCCAGTTAAAGTCGTCAACGCTGACGATACGTATTACGGCTTTCAAGGACTTGTACAGCGCATCACCGACGGCAAGGTAGCCGTTCTCTTTGAGGGGGGCAATTGGGATAAGCTAGTTACCTTTGAGGCGAGCGATCTAGAGGTTGTCAAACCAAAACGAGGCAAGTAAACCGTGCGCCTACCGCTGCTCCAGTTTGAGCCCTCAACCCGGCACCCCGATCATTTTGCCGAGGTGATCGAGACCGCTACAACAGAATTCCTGGCCCAGTGCTTAGAGCCAGATGAGCTGAGCTTTCCGGTGATGCCGCCCTTTGGCAGCTGGGTCAAGTCTTACGATGAGGAAGCTCACCATCAAATCTATGGGGTGGTTTACCATGCCACCACCAGCCCCATCGACTCGGTACACCGGGCACGGGCGTTGGGCATGTCCCTGGACGATCTCAGAGAGCAACAGCCCCAGATTTTTGCCATGCTCAAAACTGAGTTTCGGGTGGCAATTGTGGGCTACCAACCGATGCGGCAGGGGCGGCAGGGATGGGAGCCCACCGAGGGATACTATCAACATTTGCCACCGCGCCCCCCGCAGGTTCACCAGGCGGTTTATCGCTGCGAATCAGGCGAGGTGATTGCCTTTACTGGGCAACTCGATTTTCTGCGAATTTTGCTCCAGGTCAATGGCGTACCGTCGGACAGTTTGACCGCCGCCGCTATTCGAGAGGTCTATCACCTGCGCGGGCTAGACCGAGATTGGTTGGTGCAGGCAGGGCGCAGCGTCAGTGTGCTCTTAAAAGACGACTACGACCGTCTGAGGCTGATTCTCAGTCAGATACACGCATAGATTTATTTATATAAGGGGTGCCATGCAGACCACGGATTGGATTGTGGTGGGCAACGGCCTAGCCGGGGCCGTTCTCAGCTATGAGCTGGCCCGCCAGGGGCACTCGGTTTTGCTGATTGATGAGGCCAGCCCAGACAGCGGCACCCGCTACAGCTATGGGGGCATTGCCTACTGGTCAGGCACTGACGAAATTTCTAAAATCCTCTGCCAGGAGGGTATCGAGCGACACCGCACCCTGGCCGATGAATTGGATGGCGACACCGAGTTTCGTGAGCTCGATCTACTCCTAACCCTTCTCAAAGATGACGATGTGGAGGCGGTGGCTCAGCAATACCATCACTATGCCATCCCGCCTCAGCTGATTTCTGCCCAGGAAGCTTGCACCTTGGAGCCCCAGCTAGATCGCGGTGAGATCGCAGGAGCCCTCAGAGTCCCCCATGGCCATGTTAATCCGATCAAAACCGTCGAAGCCTTTAATCAAGCTTTTCGTCGCCTGGGGGGGCAACATCTAATCGCTCCAGTCACCGGGCTGGTGCGCGTCGGCAACCAGGTCACCGGGGTGACCACCCCAGAGCAAGCTTATGCGGCCGGGCAGGTTGCGATCGCAGCCGGGGCCTACAGTCATCAACTGTTGGGGGCAATCGGCATTCAGGTGCCGCTCTACTACACCCACGCCGAAATTATCGAAACCCCGCCCATCAACCTCTCTTTGAGGGCCATGATTATGCCTGCCAACGCCGGGCGATTTGCCATGGAAGACGAGGTCAGCCAACCCGAGAAATCACCGCTGTGGCAAACCCCGCAGCAGATTGCTGAGCCTATTCTGGATACAGGTATGATTCAGTTTTTAGATGGCTCCCTACGGATTGGACAACTCAGTCAGGCTCATTCCGACTTTGCCCCTGCCTCAAACCCAGCCCTCAGCGAAGCCCGGCTCAGAGCTGCGATCGCAACCCAACTGCCTGCCCTCAAGACCGTTCCTGGCCAATGGCGACATTGCCTGGTGACCTTTAGCCGAGATAGCTTACCCCTCTTGGGGCCACCCGCTCACCTAGAAGGCATCCACCTCTTTTCTGGCTTCACCAGCCCCTTTGCAATGCTCATGCCCATCGCTCAACGATTTACCCAATGGCTGAGGGGCCAACCTGACAGTTTAATCGACCAAATGCAAGTCAGCCGCTTCCAAGATTAAAAACCAGCCATAGGGATTGGCACGAAAATAAAGTACCCGTATGAAGATGAGCCGGGGGAGCAGAGGGGGCAGGGGAGGTGAGATTTCCAAAAATCAATCAAAATCGCCAAATCTCCCTCTCTGAGAAAGATTTTAAGCTTATGAAGCGATTGCTAAGTTGACACTTCATGTCACGAGAGATTAAATATATAGTGTCTGTACTCAACTAATCTTCACGTGTGAGAGCGTGGTTTAGGACGTATGGCCAGGGTGATTTGCTAGATAGCTAATCGAGCGTGATTGGCTCCATATCAGGATTGAGTTTCGTCACAGCGTTCCCTTTTAAGACTGGCGGGTCTCCATTGGCCTTAACCACCTTCAGACGTATTTCATAAAGTTAAGATCATTGTTGGACTTGCGGCTACTGCTGCGATTGACCATGGCGATTATTTTTTTGACGGTTATTGTATCTCACCGTCATGGGCCGATATCTAGACCCGAGTCAGTGTGTCCCCCCAATGCAATTTCATTACGATTGCCCCACTAGATTTTCAGACAAGCATTTCTTGATGCTGTCTGGTTCCTGAGACATCTCAGCCGCCAGTTCTGTTATGGCAAAAGGCTGCGGTGCTTATTGAGACATTGCTCATATGGGCAAACAGACGCTAGCGCCTGCACTTATCAGGCTTCATGGAAGCAGTCCCATAGATGTCCCGTAGCGAAACCCTGTCTGTAGGGCTATGGCGTCTCCCCAAGGAAAAATCCCAAATTGTCAACTCGTAAAGGGGCATCTCCGCTGTTCGAAGACATTCAGAATACGGAGCTTAAGCATTAGATGGATATGAACACGATGAGTGCGGGAAAGATGCACGCGGACGATCCAGCCAAAATGAAAGGCCACAAAGCGCTCATGGATCTCGTGCCCGCAGGTCGAGCCACCCATGTGGCCACCCGGAGCGGTTCCTGGGATGACCCCAGCATTTGGAAAGGGGGCAAAGTCCCCGGCAGCGGGGCTCAAGTGATGATTGCCAAAGGTGCGAACGTTCGCTACGCCATTGAGAGCAATGCCCGTCTCAAAACCGTTCGCCTCGATGGCACCCTCACCTTTGCCCACAACAAAAACACCAAAATGGTGGTCGACACGTTTGTAGAGACCCCCGACGGCACCCTCAATATCGGCACCGCCGCCAACCCCATCCAGGCCGACAAAACTGCCCGGATTGTGATTGCCAACAATGGCAATATCAACACCCAATGGGACCCTACTCAGCTTAGCCGCGGCGTCATCACCCATGGCAAAGTCAGAATCCACGGGGCCGAAAAGGCTGACTTTCTTGCCCTGGCAAAAGATGCGATGGCAGGTGATAGTGAGCTTGTCCTCAGAAGCCAACCGACCGGGTGGCGAGTCGGCGACAAACTCGTCCTGGGTGGCACTGAGTATGGTTGGAATGGCTCTGATAAAGACAACAGCCGCTTCCGCGATGAGGTATTGACCATTACCAAGATCAGCGGCAAACGCATCAGCTTTACCAATGACGATATCCAAAGCGGCGAAAATAACGTCCTGCGGTTTGACCACACGCGCCCCGACATTGCCGAGAAAAATCAGCTCAAGCTATACGTTGCCAATACCAGCCGCAACGTCATTATTGAATCTGAGGGTGGGAAAGATACCCCCAATCAACAGCGTGGCCACGCGATGTTTATGCACAACCCCGATGTGGATATTCGCAACGCTGGCTTTTATAACCTGGGGCGCTCTGACAAAACAAAACTAGTTGATGACATTGGCCAGAATGTTGACGGGTCCAAAGGAACTGGAAAAAATCGCCGCGGTCGCTATGCCTTACACTTTCACCGCAACGGCGCAGATGATATCAACGGTCAAGCAGCTATTGCCAAAGGTAACGCCGTTGTGGGTAGCCCTGGCTGGGGCATCGTCCACCATGACAGCCATGCCATCCTCGAAGACAACGTCGTGTTTGATGTCGCAGGTTCAGGTATTGTCGCCGAATCTGGCAACGAGCTGGGTTCATGGAAAAATAACATCACTATCAAAACCACCGGGATTCCCTGGCAGCAGGTACAAGGGCAGCGTGATGCGCGCAACCGCAAGTTTGACCTGGGCTTTCGCGGTGAGGGCTACTGGGTACAGGGCGCAGCCCAGGTTGCGATGAAAGACAATGTTGCCGTGAGTTCAAACGAAACCGGCATTACTATTTTTGGCGATACCCTTGATCCTGAGAAAGATTTTCGCGACAAGGAAACTATCAAGGTCAAAAACTTAGCCCCCAGCATCCGTAACAAGGTTGCAAAACCGGGGCAAACAGAAGTCGACGTTACCGATGTGCCCCTGCGCCAGCTCTCAGGCTTTGAGAGCTACAACGCCAACTCTGGCATGAAGGTTTGGGCTCAAATGACTAACTTCGATGGCAACCTCGAATTTAGCAGCCCTGAACCGAAGACAGCTCACCAAGCCCGAGGGCAGATTGACAACTTTAAGCTATGGGGCAACCGTTGGGCTGGGTTGAATGTTTTTTACAGCAGTAACCTTGACTTTAAGAATGGTCTGGTTGTCGGCGATCCCGAAAACCCACGCGGTGGGGACGGCCTCTTCCATAACCATGCCACCTTTAATACCAACTACGACAATCTCAATGTCAAAGGTTTCAACGAAGGGCTCCACGTCGAGTTTCTTAATGAAGAGAAAGACTTTACCCAGTCTTCTATCTCCAACAGCCGTTTTAGCGATAACATCTACAACCTGAGAAAAATTGGGGACAAAGCCCCCCATATGGATCGCCCCGAAGATTTTCCAGAAGCCTTTGCGATCAAGAACACCGTTTTTGAAGCCAAAGATGGTAACAAAGGCCCAGTCGCTAAATTTAATAACAAAGCGGCAGGCGGACTGGCAGTCAGCTTTGATGCCAGGGGCTCTTACGACAGCGATCCGCTCAAGCCTGACAACAAGTCGCCCAAGTATCCCATCGACAGCAAAGGCATCGCTGCTTACGGTTGGGACTTTAACAGCGATGGCAAAGTAGATGCCTTTGGGCGTCAGATCACCCATCAGTTTAATAAAGCGGGCAACCATAGGGTCACGCTCCAGGTGTTAGACAACCAGGGCGCTGCTCAAACCTTGACAAAGACTATCCAGGTTAAACCCACCGTTTACCCCAATGCTTTTAATGATGGATACTTTAGCAGCAACGCTAAATTTCTAGAAAGTTGGCAAGACAATAGTCAGTGGTCTGATGAGGGCTGGTTTGCCACCGACGGTGTTCGCCGTAGTAACGGCAAAGCTCTATTATCTAATCCTAAACATTGGGGTTCTGCCATCGGCCAGGTTGTTCAAAACAACAAGGTCCACAAAGGGCTACAGACCCTCGACTTTAGCCTCCAAAATCTGGAAGGGAGCGATAAGCCCTGGCGAGCCAACAATATCACAGTCCAGCTGTGGGGGATCAACGGTCAGTTTGAAAACAACTACTGGGAAATGACCGGACCGACCCAGGTTGGAACCCTACCTATGTCTCGCAAACTGTTGTCAGAGCAAACCTTTGGTGGGGAAAATGGTAATTCCTTTAACTGGAAAAACGTTAGTGCTGACGTTGATCTGGGCAAAGGATATCAGTTTTTGATGTTTCAGGTTAAAACCGAGTCCACGTTAGATCAGGGCGATCAGGTCGCGATTGACAATATCAAACTGACAGGAGCCGCAAATTCTATTGCGCCCAAACCCACGCCCGCGCCCAAACCCACGCCCGCGCCCAAACCCACGCCCGCGCCCAAACCCACGCCCGCGCCCTCAAATAATGCTGCTGTCATTCAAGGGACAAATCGGGCTGATAAGCTAGTTGGGGGGAGCAAAAATCAACGCATCCTTGGCAAAAAGGGTAACGACAACATTTCTGGCCAAGGGGGAGACGATAAACTCTACGGCAATAACGGGAACGATAAGCTCTACGGCAATAAGGGGAATGACTCAGTCCATGGTGGTTTGGGGTCAGATCAGCTCATCGGTGGAGATGGCAACGATCTATTGAAGGGGGCTAGCCAGAATCGTCCGGGTGAGAAAGACATTATGACCGGTGGCAAGGGTCGCGATCGGTTTGTTGTCGGCACTAAAGCAGGGACTTTCTACAATGACCGCAATTCCAAGTGGCTGGGCCTAAAGGATTATGCGTTAATCACCGACTTTAAGATGGGGCAAGGCGATGTCATCCAGCTCAGTGATCAACATAACTACCGTTTAGGGTCTTCTCCTAAGGGCGTTGAGAGCGGGCAAGCGTTGTTTATAGACAACGGTGCTGGCAAGAAAGATGAGTTGATTGCGGTGATACAAAGCACCAGCAAGCTCAACCTCAACAGTAGTGCATTCGAACAGGTCTAACTCATCGCTGTTGAATCTATCGCAAATGTCCTGATGCATCAGGACATTTGCGATATCATTCACAAAAAATAACGGGCTAATCGGCCTAATAGGTACGCTCAAGACGACTAGCTAAATAGGCATCTGCTCGAATCGGTTCATAACGGGGAGAGATTTCTGCCTGCTCTCCCTGTAATAAGGCCGTCTCAATACACCTCACCCAGGTCTCTGGATCGGGGTCACAAAACAACGCCATCGAATAGCGAGGGACCTGATGATGGGTTAGCCTGACTCGATGGGAGGTCGAGCGCAACACATCATTGGTCCAGCGCTGGAGCAAATCGCCAATATTCACCAGGACCGTATCAGAGATAGGCGGTGCTGCCAGCCAATCCCCTTGGGCATTGCGGACTTCTAACCCACCAATAGCCTGCTGAAACAGCAGGGTAATGCTGCCATAGTCGGTGTGTTCACCGGCTCGCAATTGTCCCGGTGGGAGCTGCTCGAGGGGCTGCGCCAGCGGTGGATAGTGCAAACATCTCAGGGTGTGCTGCTGCTGTCGGCAATGGTGCTGGGTAAAGAAATCCGTTGGCAGGGATAGCGCGATCGCAAATGCCTCAAGCACCTGCATCGCCAACTGATTGGCTAACCCATAAAAATCTATAAGGTGCTGCCGCAGCTCAGACAGCTGAGCAGGCCATGCCGCCAGCAGATTTTGCTCAGTCGCCGTCTGCGGGACAAAATAGGGACGTACATTGAGCGCTTCTTTAAGGTCAGGGGGCTGACCAGGATCGAGGCTTTCTTGCTCCAAGGCAATGTATCCTTGGTTGCTCGACACACTAGACCAAGCGATCGATTGCTTAACACTTAACGGTGCGGCGAAAAAGTGCTGAAGCTGGTCAAACAGCATTTCAGCTTGACCCAGCAGGTCAGCAGACACACCTGACAAATAAAAAAAACCACGCTCGATGGCTGCTTGGGCAATCTGCTGGGCAATGATGATTTGTCTTTCCGCTGTCGCAAAATCTCTGATATCGATGATTGCCAACTGATTTGTCAACGCATTTGCATTATCTACCTGACTCATCTCAACCCCCCCTGTAAACGCCGTGGAAGGGGGGCATGAGGAGTTTGCGATCGCGTTGATGACGTGCCCCATCTGCCAGCAGGAGAGAATTGTTACCTACCAGCGACGCCGCCAGCTGATTCCCTCGCCCCACATCAAACTGACCAGGGTCCCGGCTAAAAGTTTCCTGCATCCCCTGGGGATTGCCAATGATGAAAAAAGCCCACAACCTCCCCAACTGCAGCTTAAAGGTATCGCCATAGGTTTGGGCACACTCGGTCTGAAATGCCAGCGGATCCGCAATCCAGCGCATCAGCTGCCACCCAGGGGGGCTTTTAAAAATCGGCGGTAGATGACTCACGATGAGCGACCTTAAAATCCAAGACTGGTCTGAGTATACCGCTGGTCTGAAGGCATCGGTTCTCAAGTCGTAGGTTTAGATCGCGCTACACTAAACCCATCTAGTTCACACCATTATCCCGATGGTCGCCAATACCCTGCGTTGGACAACCCGAGACCTTGACGCCATGCCCGACGACGGCGGCTGGAAGCGCTATGAAATTATTGACGGAGAGCTATTTGTGACCCGTGCCCTCATATTCGCCATCAAGATGCAGGCGGCAACATTTATCTAGAGCTCGCCATTTGGTCTAGACAAACCCAGCTTGGCAAATCCTTTTGATTGCTGGGTGAGTGCACTGCGCAGGCGAATAGGTGAGTGCGCTGCGCTGGTGAGTGCGCTGCGCTGGTGAATGGGTGAATAAGCTTGCCTTTCTAGGCTTAACTCACCCCCTCACCCCCTCGCCACTTCATCTCATTATTCATTTAACAAAATCTATGGATCATCATTTCACAATTGATTATGATAAAGGTGAATTTCAATTTTTCCTGAGTCTATATCTGTAGACTGGTTTTCTATGAACTCAAGCGCGGCAGATCAAGCCATAAGCTAGCCTTGTCCGCCGTTTGTCACAGTCTCTTAGCCACTGTCTCGACGTTAAGTAGGTATCTCGCATGACCGCAGCCCCTTCCGCAACGACGCCCATGCCCGCTTTTTGTGAAGGCATTCAGCATTTTGGCAAGCTCCCCGCTGAGTTTGAGCAGTACGCCCAGGCCCCTGCGATCGCACCCGGTCAAACCAAAATCGCTGACCCCGCCGACCCCGCGGCGGTGTTTCAAACCCTGCTGGCGGCAGATGCGCTGCGATACCTCACCCTGCAAGTAACCGCCAGCAAGCAATCTGGACACCCCGGTGGCTTTGCCAGCATCGCCGACTGCATCGCTGCCCTGGTCATGCTGGGCTACAAAAATCTGCTCACTGAAGTCGGTCACCACGCCCCCGGCTTTTATAGCACCGTATTTCTCGATCAGTCTTTAGAGGCGATGGGGATTGAAACGGTAGCTCAGTTTTGCGATCGCTTCCGCGAAACCGACGGGTTGCTGGGGCATCTTTCCGGTCAAATCCCCGGCCTACTTAACCCTGCTGGGCCGCTGGGGCAAGGACAACACTTTGCCATGGCCGCTGCTAAGCTGCACCCCGGCCAGCTGTTTCCCGTCACCATTGGCGACGGTGGCCTGGGCGAACCTTACATCATGAGCAGCCTGGCCCATTTCAACACCGCCTTTCCCGGTGTTACCAACTACCTATCTATCTTGGTTTGGAATGGGTTTTCCCAGGAGCACCACAGTATGGTCTCCACCCAAACCAACGAAGACATGATTGCCTACTGGCGCGGCAACGGTTTTAAGCACGTGATTTTAGTCGATGCCAAAGACTACGACGATGCCAATCAACCCGGTCCCTATGTGGATAGCACCGCCTTCTCGCTGACCCAGCGCATGACCTTTACCCAAACTATTCTGGAAGCCACCCAAAAGGCCGCCAACTCAGCCCTGGGTGGCTCCCAGACCGTGCTGATTATCAAACAGCTCAAAGGGGCAGGGGTCCACAAACGCGGTGCCAAGGCCCACAACCTCTACCCTGGGGACACCCTTGAGAAAGACTACATTGCCGCCGCCCTAAAAACTCGCGCCCTGTCCCCCGCCGCCTGGGATCTGGTCCGGACTAATTTTGCCCGCTCTCATGCAGGTCCCGCCGCTAAAACAGTGGTTACCGAGACCGAGCTACCCTTAGTTGATCTCGGTGAGCTACCCCTCAATGAGTTTCCTGTCAGTAGTGAAAACAAACAAGTTGCCACCACTGCCATGGGGGCTCTGGTCGGTCACGTCGGGCAACAAGACCCCAATTTTGTCGTCACCAACGCCGACGGCAACGCCGCCTCAGGCATCAACAATATCAACCAGGCTCTCAAGATTTTGCACCCCACCCCCGATGAGACCTATTGCCAGGGACCCCAGGGCCAGGTCTATGAGCCTCTGAGTGAAGATGCCTGCGCCGGTCTGGCCGCCACCCAGGCCCTGATGGGAGCCCGTAGCCTTTGGTGCTCCTACGAATCATTTGCAATTAACGGCCTGCCCATCTGGCAAACCGTCACCCAGGCCATGGCCGAACTGCGCCGCCCTACCCCTTCTACCATTTGTCTATTTACGGCAGGGGCCCTGGAGCAGGGGCGTAACGGTTGGACCCACCAGCGCCCCGAAATTGAAAACTATTTTGCCGCCATGATGCGCAACGGGAATATCTTCCCCTTATTTCCGATCGATGCCAACAGCATCCAGGTCTGCTACGACTGGGCACTCACCACCCGAAACAAAGGCATCACCATTACGGCCAGCAAGTCACCGCTACCGATTCGCACGACATTTGAGCAAACCCGTGAGGCTCTGGCAAAAGGAGCCATCGAGCTGCAATCAACCCCCGGCAACCAAACCGTGGTCTTTGGCGTGATCGGTGACATGATGCTGATACCCGTGCTCGATGCAGCCCACACCCTGGCTGAGCAAGGCATTGGCTCTAAAATTGTGGCGATTGTTAACCCCCGACGACTCTATCGCCCCAGCGATATCGCCTGGCCAAGCTGCGCCCAGCCCGATGGGGAGTTTTTAAGCGACGCTGAGTTTGCCTCGCTCTTTGGTGGCGACGCCCTGATTGGGGTCACTGGCGGAGCCAGCGCTATGGTAGAACCCCTGATGTTGCGCAGCCCACTCCCCCGCGATGTGTGCGCATGGAAACGAGGCGAGACTACCGCTAGCGCCAACCAACTATTTGCCTTAAACGGCTTAACCGCAGAGAAACTTGTGGAAAGAGCCAAAAGCCTGCTGGCTATTTAGAGAAGGTCATCTTAACTACAAATATAGAAAATATAGACACAACCGAAGTTGTTCTCGACTCGGCATCATCTTGTTGATTGCATAAGCTTGATAACAACAATCTGATCCTTGATTTCTTCTTTACGCCTGATCAGTCGCGCTAAAACCCATCAGCTACTGTAGATCACCTGGTTGACTGACAAAACTTTCGCGGCGGGCGGTTTTAACCGCTAGCCGAAACAGCATAAATCGTGGGTTTCAGGACTTTTGTCAGTCAAGCAGGTAGATCACACAGTTAAAAACAGACCTTTCTGTGCCTGAAACGATCTTGTTACAGGCATCACTGCAGAAGTGTTCAGAAAATCCCTGTTAGGTAACACTGTGTAACGACCTGTGAAAGACTGGTTTTAGCGTTTCGTTGGTTTTTACAATAGGGATATCACTGCCTGAGAAAAAAACTCATGACCAAAACGGTTGCCGAGATCATGACCCCCCAGCCTTTCACAGCGATGCCTGATACACCTCTCAAAGAAGCGATTCAGTGTTTGGCCACGCATCGTATCAGTGGCCTACCCGTCGTCGACAGCAACGGCCAAGCGGTAGGTGAGCTGTCAGAAACCGATTTGATGTGGCAGGCCAGCGGCGCAACCTTGCCAGCCTACATCATGCTGCTCGACAGCGTCATCTATCTCACTAACCCAAATCGCTACAACCAGGAACTGCATAAGGCCCTCGGCCAAACCGTCGCCGATGTCATGACCCCTAAGGTGCATACTATTGGTCACCAAGATAGCCTCAAAAAAGCAGCTCAAATGATGCATGACGAGCAGGTTCGCCGCTTAGTTGTCGTCGATGACAACCATAAAGTCGTGGGGATTTTGACCCGCGGTGACATCGTCCGAGAAATGGCTAACAGCTATAGCCAAACGATGGCCCACTAAGGGATTGAGTTTATGAGTATTTCTCGCGAACAGGTCGAGGCACGCCTGGCCTCAGACAACCTGGGTGATCGTTTGACCGCCGTTAATCAATTGCGGGATTTGGAACCCGCCGTTGCCTTTGAACTGATTCAAACCGTCGTTAGCGACAGCAGTGCCCGCGTACGATATGCCGCCATTAGCCAGTTAGCGGCCCTGGGCAATCAAGATAAATCCATCGGGCTACAAATTCTCAGACAGGCTCTGCTGAATGATCCAGAAGCGGACGTACAAGCTGCCGCCGCCGATGCCATTGGCGCATTACAGCTCACCGAAGCCTACGACGAGCTAGCCAATGCCTATCACCAGTCGTCGGAATGGCTGGTGAAAATGAGCATTGTTGCTTGCTTGGGAGAACTCGGCGACCCCCGGGCCTTTGAGCTGCTCAAAACTGCGATCGCATCTGATAACGGGCTAATCCAGTTAAGTGCGATTGGGGCCCTAGGCGAACTGGGCGATCCCCGAGCCGTTGATTTACTGCTCCCCTATGTCAACCATACCGATTGGCAAACGCGTCATCGCCTGGCTCAGGCTTTAAGCGGTTACGACCACGCCAAAGCCAAAACAGCGCTTAAAAAATTGGCCCAAGATCCGTCTCCAATTGTGGCCGCAGCCGCCCAAGCCCACCTTAAGTAAAGTCATTTATGCATCAGTAGTTCTACCTAGCTGCTAGTAAATCCAGGTATTCGTCACTGGATTTATGCCCAGACTTTATTTTTCATTTCAAAAACTAAATTCTCAACCCCCTTTATCTCTATCGAGCAATCTTCATCCTCCCCCAGATATTCATGAAACTAAAACATCTAAAATAACTGAATGAAAGTTTAGAGGAACCTAAATTTTTCTCAATGGCTACACCCTTTCAAACGGACTAAAAATAATTGAAATTCAGGCATTTGAATCCAAATAGACTTTTTTGGGATTTTAAGTCATCTGTTTTTGGGATCGCTCATTACCATTGCCAAACAGTAATCTTAAAGCCTAGATCACATAAAAGGAGATTTCTTAACCCTGAACAACGCGATCGTGAGTAAACGATTGACAGCCTTATTGATCGATTGCTGCTGACAGTTCTTCACAGTTTAAATAAGGATCTGATAGTATGAAAGTATTGAATGTTTTTACACTCGCTATAAAAATGTGATTTTGACAACGATCTCTGCTTTGAGATGATTTTTAGGAATGGCTGATTTTAGGTCATGAGGTTCAGTCCCTGTAGGCAACTCAACTTATTTAGTTCCCGCATCTAGATTTATATTATTCGTGGAAACATCGGGGGTAGTTTAGTGGTTGGTATTGTGCCGCCGTCTCCCAAAGCAAAATGGGGTAGCTTGAGTTTTGCCTCAACGCTGTACTTATGTCCCATTCTCGATACGTTGCTGGAGCAAGCTCCTGCGATCGCACGAGACGACCTTCGTTTGGGGTTACAAGAAGCGCTCGTGAATGCAGCTAAACATGGCAATCAGCTAGACCCCGGTAAAACAATTTCGGTGCAATACACCAAGACGGGGACGTGCTATTGGTGGGTCATTTCAGATCAAGGAGGCGGGTTTTCCTTTCCGTCTCGGTGCCACCATAACCCTGACAAAGGCAACGAAGGGTTTATGAGTGAGTGTGGCCGTGGTTTGTTTATCCTCTATCAGGTTTTTGATGAAGTGCGTTGGAGCAATGGCGGCAAAGAGGTCCATCTTTGCAAGCAAATTCGCCGCCGGTCTCCACTGTTGGCCATCAGTTAAGGAATGAACTGGCTTATAGGTTAGGCATTTAGACTAGAGCCCTAGATTTAGGGAGCTAGATAGCGAGGGGCCGCTGTGCCTTGGGGATTAGCCTCTGGTGGCGTCACCTCTGGTAGCGTCGTTTCAGGAGTCGATACCTGCATCGATGCCCTAAGGCGACTGAGCTGAGATCGCACCTGCTGGGTCTCAGCCGTCTCCGGAATCTCGACCAGGGCTTCCTCAATCAAGGCATCGGCAATCGTCGTCCGTTCATCCCGTAGATACAGCTCAGCTAGCGCCGCATAGGCTGTCCAAATATTTTCCTCCGCTGCAATCTGATAGTGGATGATCGCCTTATCAGTCTGATCGAGATCGTCATAGACCTGGGCCAATTGATAGTGCGCGTCTGCATTATCTCCATCGAGGCTAATAGCGCGCTTGAGCTGGGTTTCAGCCCCAACAATGGCCCCTGAGTCTACATCCTCGGTCCCCAATCGCGTCAACGTCCGCGAGATCTGCGGCAGCGATGTCCGAAACCCCACCAGCGAAAATAGCAGTAGCAGGGACAGTCCCAGCTTCGTCTCTTGCCACCAATAGCGACGAATACCTAAGCTTGCCAGCATCTGCTCAATGCTGCGCCGTCCGGCATCGGTGAGTACCCCCCCCGCGGTTGCCAGGGTTAAGACACTCTGTCCAATCACCGCTACTGAGCCAAACAGCCCTGGGGTCACCGCTAAAAATTTAGAACTAATATCCAGCACCAAGCTCGCGGAGGCGGTTAGAGAAGCCACCGTAAACGTATTCCAGAGCCAATCAAAGCGATCCAATTTGTGAGGGGGGGTTTCTAAATTCCACCACCAGGCGGTCTCATTGACAGACAAGCTTTGCCGCCATTGTGGCAAGGGGGTACTGGCAAGCAATTTGCCCGCAGCCTGGCGCAGTCGCTCATCCAAATGAATTAATTTGAGCCCCTGTTCCGCCGATAGCTGAGCTGCCTGCTTTTGCACCTCATCCCGCGCTAACAAGACTAACAAAACCGTATTGGCCGAAGGTCGATCGGCATTCTCAAGGGTGCCTAGGGCAGCCGAATATTTGGCCAGCGGCGTCTGTGTAGAATTATCCATGTAGAACCATCCATAGCTTTGGTTAACCCTATGCTGTCTTTTAATTAATAGAAGGCAACCGGGAAGATTGCGGGAATCTATATCCCCATGCCCCGGAGCAGAGAGCCGCGTAGGGGATTGTGCCCTAACCTGGGATGATACAGCTATGCTTAAGCCTAGCGTCTTTGCACCAGATGTAATGTCAGCCCTTTACCTCTACGCTTTTTGTTGGCTCCCCCGACTCAGGGAGGCGACGCCCCCCTTGCCTGCCGGGCTCAATCACCCCATTCAAATCATTAGCGAGGGGGATATCGGGGCCGCCATTGAACTGGGCATTGACCTGACGGCCATGGAGCAGGACGACATCCAGCTAGTCGCTGGGGTGGTCAACCATGATCGCGTCATCTGCGACCTATTTGAGATGACCCCGCTGCTGCCCCTGCGATTTGGTACCCAATTTTTGTCCGAAACTGCCCTGAGATCGCACCTGCAGCATAATGCCACCCGATATCGCCAACGATTGGAATTTCTCACCGATCAAGTCGAGATCTGTCTCAAGCTCACCCCAGCGGCCCTGCCCACTCCCCCAGTAGACACCCCCCTCAAAGGCCCGGACTATTTTTTGGCTAAAAAACAGCTGCTCCAAGACCAGGCAACCCATCAGCAACATCAGCAAGATCAGCTCAGCCAGCTGCAAAGCAAGATTGCCCACACCTACCCGCACCTTGCCCAGGAGTTTACCCCAGACACCCTGGAGCAAAAGATCTATCTGTTGATAGGGAGCGATCTGCTTCCCCAGCTACCCAATCACCTAGCCACCTGGCAGACGACTTATCCCTTGTGGACAATTGCGGCCAGTGAAGCCCGACCGCCCTATCATTTTGTGCAATAACCCCAGACTACTTGGGCAATTACTTCAAAACTGCTGTAAGGCCTATCACACCGTAACTTTACGGATCTTTTCCCCAATCATGGTCATCATTCCGGACGCCCCAGACCGTCCTGGAATACGTAGCTATACCATCTACACCTTGCGGCTCTAGCAGCTGCAAACCATCACACCATCAACGGGACAAAGAAAATATGTTAACTGGAATCCAAGCCTTTGAGGCTTGCTGGACCGCCATTAAGCAATCCTACCCAACCAGCCAAAGCGAAAACACCTTACTGATCCAGGCCATGGGGCAATTTGTCGACCAATATGCCACCCGCGAAGAAATTTGCCAGACATTACCGGCATCGCTAAGCACCCTCTTCGATCGCTTAGTCGATGCTTATTTAAACGGCTATACCCCTGGCAGTGCTTTTCAACGAGTAACCAAACCCACCCGACAGCGGATGAGCGCCGCCACCCTGGCCGCCGCCCAACTGAGATCGCAACGGGGCAGCAGCGTCAATGAAGCCGATACGTTCATTGTCGATTCACCCACGTTTCGGGCAGATTATTAAAGGTAATGGGTAGAGTGAGTGGGTAGTGGGTGCCCTAGTTGGATACATAACCTATACAAAAGAGCCACCAAAAGGAATGACTTTTTTACCCTCCACCCTCCACCCTCTAACCAATTCTTTCCACCCTCTACCCTCTACCCTCTAGAAACGGTATCGTAGTACCCATGGACTACGAACCCCTTCACCACAAATATCGTCCGCAAACCTTTGGACAGCTGGTTGGTCAACGTGCGATCGCAACCACGCTGTCTAATGCTCTGCAGCAAAACCGCATCGCCCCGGCCTATCTATTTTGCGGCCCCCGCGGCACCGGCAAAACCTCTAGTGCCCGCATCTTAGCCAAGTCATTAAACTGCCTCAGCCACGATAGCCCCAGCCCTGACCCCTGCGGTCAATGCCAGGTTTGTCAAGAAATTGCCAACGGCGCAGCCCTGGATATCATCGAAATTGACGCCGCTAGCAATACCGGCGTTGACAATATTCGAGAGCTGATCGAGCGTGCCCAATTTGCACCAGTACAGTGTCGCTACAAGCTATATGTCCTAGATGAGGTACATATGCTGAGCACCGCAGCCTTCAATGCCCTGCTCAAGACCCTGGAAGAACCCCCTGATCGGGTTGTTTTCGTACTGGCAACCACTGACCCTCAACGGGTTTTACCCACCATTATTTCCCGATGTCAGCGATTTGACTTTCGGCGCATCCCCCTCGGTGACATGGTGCACCACTTAAACCACATTGCCGAGACAGAATCCATCAATGTCACTGCAGATGCCCTACAGCTGGTAGCCCACATCTCCCAGGGAGGGCTCAGGGATGCCGAGAGCCTGCTCGACCAGCTGGGGCTTCTCGAGGGCACCGTTACCATTGAACGAGTGTGGGATCTAGTCGGCGCAGTCCCTGAACAAGACCTACTCACCCTTGTCCAAGCCATCGTCGCCGATGAGGGCTCCCAGTTGCTAGAGCAAGCCCGTCACCTGATGGATCGCGGTCGTGAGCCCCTAATTGTGCTGCAAAGCCTGGTGGGCTTTTACCGCGATTTACTCATTGCCAAAACCGCCAGTCAACGGCAAGATTTAGTCGCCATCACCCCACCCACCTGGGCGGAGATGACCACCTTTGCCCAGGCATTACCCGTGCCGTTTTTACTGGCCAGCCAGCAACACCTTAGAAACGCCGAAGTCCAGGTCAAAAATACCACCCAGCCTCGCCTGTGGCTGGAGATCACCCTCATGGGGCTGCTCCCTTCTGCCCTAGGAGTGACCAGTAACCCATCCACAGTTAGTGCAGCAGTTAGTACAGCTCCATCTGCCGCAGCTCCATTTACCGCAGCTCCATCTATAACTAAACAGGCCCCATCATCGGCGCAGACAGGCCCCCCTCAAACAGCCGCCCAAACAGCCCCCAACACAGCTCCTCAAAACGATGGACCCGCTGCCAGCCAACCCGACGACACAGTCCCCCAATCATCACCACCGCAACCGGCCATAGGCAGCATCAAAGATATTTGGGCACAGATCATTGCTAATTTACAACCCTTTGGCACCCAGGCCCTGATGAGACAACAATGCCTCCTGATAAACTTTGACGGGGTCGAAGCCCGGGTTGGCATTCGCTCCAAGCCTCTCCTGAAGATGGCCCAAGATCGCCTACCCAACGTCGAAGCCGCCTTTGAGAAAGTCTTTGGTCACAGGGTTAAAGTCTCCCTCGAAGTCACTGACGCCGAGGAACCACCCGCGGCTGAGCCCGCCCCTCAGGCTCCCGTCCCTCAATCCCCCCCTCCATCTGCCCCTGACAGCGCACAATCCCAAGATTTTCAACCCCCTGCGTCCCAATCCCTTAATGGGCAGGCACAAAGCACTGCCCATCCAGACGTGCCCCAATCCTGTGCAACCCCTGTTTCCTCTGTGCCCCCGACCTCCTCTGCGTCCCCGGCCGATGCTCCCCCAACCAACTGGTCGATAGACAGCGAATTTGATCGCAGCGTTAAGAGTTTTGCACAGTTTTTTAACGGCCAGATTGTTAACTTGGACGAAAACGTAGAAGAGAGTTCCCCATCAAAGCCTTTAGACTCATCTCAACCGGGCCCAGACGTCCCGTTTTGAAGAACCTCGGCACATTTAATGGTCAATAAATAACCCCGACAGGACTGCCGGGGCAAGTTACTCATAGGTTGTCGACTCAATAATACTCAAAACAAAGCCTGTAAAAAGAGCTGCATCAGGAGCATTCATCGACAGGTTTAGATAAGGTTTTTTGCATATAGTCAAGAAACCTTATTTAACTTAAGGCATCTTCTTATAAACCACCGTAAAAGCGTTGTGAATTCTCATAAAGAAGAGTTTAAGATACGGACATCTTCCAGAGAAACGGTTCAAATGCTTAATACGTAAGGTTTTTACCCCTAAGTGGGCCTCTCAGGCATCATCTTTGATCGATAAATCGGGTATCAAAACGCTTAAACTGTAAAGAATATGACAATACCTCAGAAATGCCGTAGGCATCTAAAGAACAGTTTTCTTATAAAAAAGATGGTAGCCTCACAAGTATTCTCCGCTAAAAAGTGAGGGCCTCGTCTGTAAACCCACTCCCGTTAACATTATGGCTACTTCTAATCAAAACTCTGATAATCTCTCCGCCGTCGCCCGCGAGATCAGCCAAGACCCTTCAGCACCCCGACGACCTTGGGAACAGGAAGGTGAATTTGAAGTGGCAGCGCTTGTTGTTAGCCAAAGCCGCGGAGAGTTGCTCGTTAAAGTCAACTACGATGATCAAGAGTCATATCTAACCATCACTGGATTTTTGCCCGGCAAGGTCAATGGCCAGCGCTGGCGACTTGAATGCGCTCGTGAATCAGGACGCATTGAGCTGCTCGACGGAGAACCGCTATAGGTTAGTCATTAGAATTCAGACCTTAGAATTCAGACCTTGCTAGCAATGAATAACCCCAGCAGGAAACCTGCTGGGGTTGCTTAGTCATAAAGGAGGTTCGTATAAAAAGTGGGTTTCTGTATAGAATCGGCAATAGGCGGTTTCTTTAGAAGCCATCCTTAATCTAGAGCATACCCAAAACTACTGCCGTAAAAACGCGGTGAATTTCAATAAAGACTATCTAAAGTACAAGGTTATCTAAATCACCCATAGATGTGAGAAAACTACGTAACCTCACTGAGTCAGGCATCCTGCTCGGTTGGGTGATTTGACTCAATCGACTTTTTGGCCCCAAATACGTGCCCAAATAAAATTGCCCCGACGATTTCGTCGGGGCGTAAACCCATAGAGCTTTCAATACAGGTTTTGTTCAGGAATTAACTTTAATGTAACGGTGCATCTCATTCCAAGCAGTAAAAAACCTGTGAATGGTGATAAAGATAGCTTAAAGATAGGATGCGATCTCTTTAGCAACCCAAAAGACTAACCAAAGGTTGTACCATTCCAGCCCCACATAGCGCCTTGAGCATCGGCAAACTCGATATAGGTGCGATTGCTCGGCACCCCCAGCGCCGCCTGCACCTTAGCGCAAAAGTCTTGACTCATGGCCTGGGTTTTAGCCCCACCCATCGTGCCAACGCTCTTGATTTCGATAAAGCAGGTGGGATCAGTCGTCCCTGCAAACGTCATCGGCACCGCTGGCTCAAAAGCTGTCATCACATAGGTCTCTGGCTTCCCCAAGTGCTTGGACAAGCTAGCAGACAAATCCTTCAGTAGGGCTTCAATGGTATTTTTTGCAGGGGCCTCAACAGAGGTCTGGACTTTAATCAGTGGCATGGCTGTGAAAAGAATGTCAAGAAATGGACATCAGAAATGGACAATAACGTGCTGAACCTTGGCCATATCCAGATCTGTAGTTTGCTCTACGGGAAAAACTCAAGTTTTCAAACTGGATATGGTTTAGACATTATCGTAATCGGTTTGTGCCCCTCATACGAACAGGCTCATACGAACAAGCGGATAAGCTCTGGAAATCGAGTTAGGTGACCTGCCTCATCCTCAATTAGTGCTCACAAAAGTCCGATCAGCAAGCAAATTTTAGTCAGCAGTCAGGGGCTAGCTCCACTGCAAATAAGGCAGCTTTTCAGCCGTCTGCCGAATCTTATCGGCTTGCTTGACCAGTTGAGCACACGCATCCCAGGTGCCGCCAAGAAACATCTGTCGTGGGCCCGCGCCCATGGACACGGAGGCGGTGAAATCACCGCAGGTCACCTGGAGGGCCTCTAAATCAATCTTGATAGGCTGGGTGGGGTTTTGCTCAATTAAAGATTGAAGCTGACTAACCGCCTCTGCATCCGCCGTCACACAGGGGACCCCGATGGCCACACAGTTTCCGAAAAAGATCTCGGCGAAGCTCTCGCCCACGATTAACTTAATACCCCAGCGGTTGATCGACTGAGGCGCGTGTTCACGGGATGAACCGCAGCCAAAATTGCGGTTCACCACCAACACCTCAGCCCCTTGGTACTGGGTCTGGTCAAAGGGGTGGCTGCCCCTATTCTGGGCACGGTCGTCAGCAAAGACTTGCTTACCGAGACCGTCAAACGTAACACAGCGCAAAAAACGGGCCGGGATAATCCGATCGGTATCAATGTCGTTACCCCTGAGGGGAATGCCTCGTCCAGAGACGGATTGAATCTGAGCCATCTGCGCTGCTATGCCATAGGTTTGCCATGCCATAGTGTATTAAAGTCCAGTTGTTATGGTAGCTCGAGATGGCGAAAGTATATGAGCAGATTACGCCGGAACTGCAGACCTTTATTCAACACCAACCGCTTTTTTTCGTGGCCACAGCCCCGCTAACGGCGACCGGCCACATCAACCTTTCACCCAAGGGGTTAGATTCATTTCAAATCCTGTCACCCACACAGGTTGCCTATCTGGATCTGACCGGCAGCGGCAATGAAACCTCAGCCCACCTGCAAGAAAATGGCCGGATCACCTTTATGTTTTGCGCCTTTGTGGGTAAGCCCATGATTTTGCGACTCTATGGTCAAGGGCACACAGTTCTACCTGGCCAACCTGGCTGGGTTGGCCTATCAGAGAAGTTTTCAACCCTACCCGGCGTGCGACAAATCATCATAGCTAATATCGATCGAGTGCAGATCTCATGCGGGATGGGGGTGCCTCTGCTAGCCTATCAAGGCCAGCGACAAGATCTGCTCGACTGGGCTGAGCATAAAGGCGATACTGGCCTAGCTCAGTATCAACAAGAAAAGGGCAGCCAGAGCATTGACGGACTATTAACTCCGATTGGAATTGAATCGGGAAAGTAGTCAAAAAACCCATGCCTGAGCCCCTTCTTGTTGAGTAGAAGGGAACCCACCCCCGGAAGCCCGTGCCTCAAGGAAAGGAATTTAGGGTGGGGTTCATCAACCCAAATTCAGCACACTGGGGCTGATGATCAGCTGTCGCTGATGAATTGTCAGCCACCCCTCATTTCGAAAATCGCGCAACAATCGGGTTACCGTCACTCGTGTTGTCCCAATGATCGTGGCAAGCTGATGATGGGTGAGGCGCACTGTCAAGCGCACCCCCTGGGTTTCGACCTGACCAAATTCTTGGGCCAGCAAAATCAACAGATGGCTGAGCCGATCGGCCACCAGTCGCTTACCCGATAATGCTAGCCAGGCTTCTGTCTGCTGCAAACGCCGAGTCAGATGCGAAAACATTCCTGCCATCAATGGCGGCGAAGACTCGACCTCGGTCATTGCCAGTGGCAGCAAATCGACATCGGTCAATGCGGTTGCCCAATAAGGATCAACCGTCGTCAGGGGCAAGCCAAAGGGCATTGAGGGGCCCACTAACCCCAGGAGCGTTTCGCTGCCGTCTGGATGAATCGTATGAAGCTGAATAATGCCTCGACAGACCACATAAAGCTGTCGCCGCCGTAGGGGCAAACTCCGACCTGTAGGGTGGGAGGTTAAAGTTCGCTCGTGGTAAAGCTGCTCAAGCAGCTCCACAAAGCCTTTTTGAGAGGGGTTTTGGATAGCTGCAACGGAACCATTAATCAGCTTAGAAGAAATCACAGACACACAATTTGCCCTAACTTACATCAAGTTGCTAGCAAACCAAGACATCCCCGCAGAGACTCATCACTGGGGAAGATGTGTTTTAGATAACGGCCATCCACGGTGAAAATTGATATAAAAAGCTAACCAAAGCAATAACTAGGACTCGACCGTCTTGGTTGCCATGGGGTTATCTTGGTGGCTATTTCTTAAGAGAAAGTATTGAAAAGGTTAAGGAGATGGAAATTTCTGCTTAATCGAAGCGGGATTTAAGCAGAGTCTTACCAAGCTACACGGCTGCGACCGCTAGAAAAGCTGGCCTTAACCTAGTACTGCGTCAAGCTTAAAATTTCGGTTAGGCAAGGTGAGTGGTGAGTAGGTGATAAGGTCTTCACTACTCACCAGCGCAGCGCACTCACCCATCAAACCCGAATATTGAACATTGAAGGGCTACTAGGAATTGTCAATGGTTGTAGAACTTTTGTCAGTCAATCAGGGTGTCACCAGTAACTGAGTCTGAGCCGTTAGCGTTTCAAAGCGCTCTGACATCCGTGACTTGACCAGTGACCGCTGCCGAAACCACCATGGCTGGACTCATCAATAGCGTTCGTCCAGAGGCAGAGCCCTGACGTCCTTTGAAGTTGCGGTTGGAAGACGAGGCGCTCATTTGCCGACCTTCTAGTTTGTCTGGATTCATGGCAAGACACATGGAGCAGCCCGGCTCCCGCCATTCAAACCCAGCTTCAACGAAGATTTTGTCCAAGCCCTCGGCCTCAGCCTGCTGTTTGACACGCTCAGAGCCAGGCACGACAAAGGCTTTAATCCCCGATGACACCTGCCTCCCCTGGGCAACTTTAGCGGCTTCGCGCAGATCGCTGATCCGGCCATTGGTGCAGCTGCCGATAAAGCACACATCCACCTTGGTGCCCAAAATTGGATTGCCAGGGACCAGGTCCATATAGTCATAGGCTTCTTGCACCGTAGGGCGATCTTCCTCAGGAATCTCATCCAGGGTCGGAATTGTTTCGTCTACGCCGATGCCCTGGCCAGGGGTAATGCCCCAGGTGACGGTGGGGGCAATGTCGGCAGCTGCAAAGATGACAACATCGTCATACTCTGCATCTGCATCGCTCCGAAGACTGGACCACCAGGCAATAGCCTGAGCCCAATCGTCACCCTTGGGGGCTCCATCACGACCTTGCAAATAATCGTAGGTAATTTGATCAGGGTTAACGTAACCGCAGCGCGCACCGCCTTCAATTGACATGTTGCACAGGGTCATGCGCTCTTCCATGGACATGGCTTCGATGGTGCTACCGGCATATTCATAGGCATATCCCACACCGCCTTTGACGCCCAACTTACGGATGATGTGTAAGACCACATCTTTGGCATAGACCCCAGCGGGTAATGGACCATTAACTTCGATCCGGCGCACCTTGAGTTTAGCCAGGGCTAGGGTTTGGGACGCCAGCACATCGCGGACTTGGCTGGTGCCAATGCCAAATGCGATCGCACCAAACGCCCCATGGGTCGAGGTGTGACTATCGCCACAGGCAATCGTCATGCCAGGCTGGGTCAATCCCTGCTCTGGGGCAATCACATGCACAATCCCTTGCCGACCTGAGCCCACGTTATAAAACGAGATCCCGTTGTCAGCGGTATTGTGCTCGAGGGCAACAATCATGTCTTCGGCTAGGGCATCGGCAAAGGGGCGAGCCTGACTCTGGGTCGGCACAATATGGTCTACCGTGGCCACTGTCCGCTCTGGATACATCACCTTAAGACCTCGTTCGCGCAACATCGCAAAGGCCTGAGGACTCGTAACCTCGTGGATCAAATGCAGCCCAATAAAGAGCTGCGTTTGTCCCGAGGGCAGCATTGCCACCGTATGCAAATCCCAAACCTTATCGAATAATGTGCCTTTGCTCATAGCCGTGCGGTCAACCCAATACCAGTGCAGTTCTCCATCTTAGCTCAAAGCAGCTGGATTCTAGGCTTTCGAATCACTCGGCATTAAACACGTCAAATATCTGACGACAGCAAACCTTAACCTGCTCACCTGCTTCAGGCTCAGGGACAATCTCCCCTTCAAACTGCCAGTTGTGAATCGTCGACAATCGCCACTGCTGCCCCCGATGGTCGAAACCAGCCACTTCGACACCAATGGCACGGCGTACGTTGTGAGCGACAGGGCCCGTGCCATCAAGATGAAACCGAATTTGGACTAGCAAACTACGGCATTGAAAGGAACGGCTGACCCCCGGAAAATGAAAACCAATATCAATCGAGTCAGGATCAACCAGATCCTGGACATCTGGGTCGTTAATCCACGGCTTCAAATCGGCCCTTAAGTCAGGCAGCTGGGCCTTAAACAGTCCCACAATGGCTGCAATTTTACTGGCAAACTCAATACTAGAAGCTTTTTCGGCTGCATTCACACGACACCTATAGAACCCAACGCGAGTCTCTCTAGGGTAAGTTAACTTAAATTAAGGTTTAGTGATCGCTGTAACAGCCTAGATTTCTTCGCTATAAAAGGCTTTGCAAGTGTCTAAAATTCGCAAATCGTTTTCACTCACCTGCTGAATCCGATGGTAGCCTTCGATAGCCATGGCCACAGCCCCTTCGGTGCTGGCCACTTGGGTATCACGCTCAATGCCCAGAGCATATTCAAAGTTGTCTTGTGAGTAGCTGTCAGTCACGGTCAAGGCCAACTGCGTATCTTGGAACTGACCCTGAACACAATCAAAGGAGGATTGGGGCATATAAAACGCGCCTAGAATGATACCTGCGCGAGCTTCAAAGACCAAATATGCAGTGGCCAACTGATTGGGTAAAGGCTGCTGACCATACAGATAAACCCCATCATTGGGCAGTGCCTGATCGGTGGAAACGACCTCTTGAGCCGCTGATCTCTGGGCCAGTAACGGTTGTATTGATTGATGGGAATGACTGCGATCGAGGGATGTGACCGCTGCCAGACTCAACCGATGACTCGACGCTTTTGCAAACATCGTTGAGGACTTGGTCTTTTGCTTAGTCTTTTGCTTGGTTAGACGGTTGAGCTGCCGAGCTTGAGGTACCACAGCAGATTGTCCGTGCAACCCTTCAGCGTGAGCGGGCCGTAAGCTCCCCAAACCAAGCAGGGTCGCCCCAGCAACAACACCGAGGGATAAACCCATCATTCGGCCCAGGGAAGGCGACCCTAATAACTGAGCGTGAGCCTTGATACCAGATTTTATAGTTGTCAACATAAGCTTATATATCCCCTTCACGCCCTTGAATAATCGCCCTAACGCTAAAAAGCCCTTAATCTTTCCTGATAAGGAGTCGTTAATTGCCTCTTGTTTCACTGTAGGCCAGATAAATCACTGATCCAGCCTGTCTCAAGCATCCCGTAATATCTCTTCTTAATCACTTCATAAAGCCATTAACCTACCCCGGAGAGAAAATTCGAAAGGAGGCTGACATCAGCAAAAACGAAGCTTTGCTCAACCGCTGGAGCCCAAGATATCTCAGGAAAGAGCAGCTTTCCTCTATGGTTGACTACAGTGAAAAAGAAATCATTCCGGATGGGCGAGTTCTAAGATTGTCACATTCGCTTTTCTATCAGCATCATTAGATTTATTTAATTTCTTTCGCTGAAACTTTTCATCCTCCTCCAGAACGAGATACTCTGAAAGTACACACAATTCTTAAACCTAAGCTTGAGATTTCTTGGCTCGAGGTAGGAGACGCAGCTTTAACGAATGCAGCAACCTATGCAGCAGAATGAAGTAGCCCTCAAACTTCTGCTCTTTATTGACAAACGTCCAAGCCTGACTGAGCAAGTTCAGCAGATACGGCAACACCTGGAGCAGCTCCAAGGCGAAGTCCCGGTCAGACTTGAGATTATTGATGTCAGTGAGCAGCCCTATTTAGCCGAGCATTTTAAGTTGGTGGCGACCCCTGCTCTGATCAGGGTGTCTAAGGACGCTAATCAGACCCTGGCCGGGAGTGATATTATCTCTCAGCTGGATCATTGGTGGCCTCGCTGGCAAATGGAGGCCGAAGCAGCAGCAGCACTTACCCCCAATATCAATGGGAATGGTAAGCAAACTGAGTCCTCTGCCAACTCTGTTACCCACTCCACCGAAATTATTCGTCTTTCTGATGACATTTTTCGTCTTAAGCAGCTCAATGCAGAGATGGAAGCCCAGCTCAAATTTAAAAATCGCATCATTGCAATGCTGGCCCATGATTTACGTAACCCTCTGACAGCAGCTTCGATCGCGGTTGAAACCCTAGAGATGGGCTATACCCCTGACGGTCGTCGTTCAGACAAGCTGACACCTGCTTTGACGATACAGCTGCTCAAACATGCCAAGATCCAAATCCGCAATATCAATCGGATGATTACCGATATTTTGCAGGCGGCTCGAGGCCCCTGTGCTGAGCTCAAAATCGCCCCGCAGGAAGTTGACTTGCTAGTGCTTTGCCGAGAGGTTTTAGAAGCGATTGGGCCAAAAGCTACGGCTAAAGAGCAGTTGATTAAGATTGATATTCCTAAGGATTTGCCTCATGTTTATGCAGATATCGGCCAAATTCGGCAGGTGATCACTAATTTGTTGGATAACGCGGTGAAATATACGCCCTCAGGGGGCCAAATCGATATCACTGCATTGCACCGCACCAATCAAAAAGTCCAAATCAGCATTCAGGATACTGGCCCAGGGATCCCCGAAGAGAACCAGACCCGCATCTTTGAAGAAAGCTTTAGGTTGAAGCGAGATCGCGCTAAAGACGGCTATGGCCTGGGCCTATCGCTTTGCCTCCGGATTGTTCGAGCCCATTATGGCCAGATTTGGGTAGATTCGATCCTGGGTGAGGGCAGTACTTTTCATTTCACTTTGCCAGTGTATAGGGCCTATGGCATCCCAGATGATTGATTCAGCTTTCAGCCGGTGGCAAATTTGCTGATTCAGCCCCAGACAGCATCTGGGCTTTCATGGCAGCGAGTTGGGCGTCAATGTCGTCAGGCTGACCACCCTCAAGGGCAGCAAACTTTTTCTCCAGGCTACTGGCTTCGAGGTTGGCGTTGAGTTCTGCGATCGCATCTGATTGAGCCTCTAACTCCAGGATTTTTTCCTCCATCTTTTCGAACGCATTGACGGAGCTGCCGGTACCTACCTGGCCGATCATTTCATTGAGGCGCTGACTGGCTTTGGCAGAGCGCGCCCGCGCGATATACATATCTTTTTTGGTGCGCGCCTCGGCAATTTTGCCCTCCAGTTTGCGCATATTCTCTTTGAGCTTGGTCACCACGGCCCGCTGTTGCACTAGCTGGGCCTCCATAGTGTTGGCCGTCTCTTGATAAGCCTGGCGGCGGGTGAGGGCCTCTTTAGCCAGGGCATCTTGCCCTTTACGCAGGGCTAACTCCGCTCGCTGATAAGACTCATGGGCCGTCGAGCAGGCCTGTTCATACTGTCGCTCGGTGCGCTTTTGCGTTGCGATCGCCTGGGCCACACTCTGCCGCAGCTGGATCAAATCTGCCTGCATATCACTCAC
The DNA here is from genome assembly GCA_039820425.1 of Cyanobacteria bacterium J06635_1. Classification (GTDB taxonomy): domain Bacteria; phylum Cyanobacteriota; class Cyanobacteriia; order Phormidesmidales; family Phormidesmidaceae; genus SIO4C1. The sequence continues at coordinate 2,603 of JBCBQD010000012.1, read as the reverse complement.
CGTTTGCTCCAACACCTGCTCTGGATCTTCGGCATTGCTGACAAAACTATTTAAACTGGCGCGAATGACGCGGGAGACTCGATCTAGCAGACCCATGTTGCCTCTTAATACTGACTAAATTCCCTGCCTAGAAGCATAGCAGCCACGCCTGGCTCCCTGCCATAGCGCTACTCATCAGTTGGGCCGTAGAGTTGAGACGTCACCCCTTGCTGCTGTAGCTCTTGCACGTATTGTTGGGCGGTTTCAGCATTATCAAATGCTCCCAGTTGAATTCTCGCCCCGTCTTTAAAGTTTCGAACAAAGGCATCGGTGACGACTTCGCGCACCTTATTGAGAGACGAATCGCCTGTGTAATTTGTAATCACATAGTAGTTACGACCAGCCACAGGGGCAGCGGCAGGCGCGGGCACGGCAGCGGGGGCAGGCGCAGCAGCAGGGGCAGGCGCAGCAGCAGGGGCAGGCGCAGCAGCAGGGGCAGGCGCAGCAGCAGGGGCAGGTGCCGTCGTCGTCCCCGGAGCCGGGAGCTGGGCAGTGTTATTGGCAGGTAAGGGGGCAGGTGCCGTCGTGGTAGCCGGAGGATTGGGAGGCAAGGGTGCAGCCGGTGCTGGGGCGGCACCCTCCACATCTAGGGTGCTCAGACTCTCTAAATCGAGTTCAACAAATTCGCGCTTTGATAAATCCGGGCCCGGTGGGCTAAACCCGCCCTCCTCAGAGACCGCCTCCTCAGAGACCGCCTCCTCAGAGACCGCCTCCTCAGACGAGCCCTCCGCATCTGCAGTCTCCGACGGAGCCTGAAACCAGGCCCGCACTGCATCTAAAGCAGACGGATTGAGCATGAGGTAGCCAATCCCTAAACTACCCACCATTAACAGCATCAGGAGCCCCATCCCCAAGGGTGTCGTCAAACGGCTTAGCCCGCCAGGGCGATAGGGCTTAGTTGGGGCATGGGCAACCCCATCGCCCACAGGATCGTCCGCCAGACTTTTCAAGAGTTCTTCAGATGACTCCAAATAACCCTCCGGCTCAGTCGCCTGGCGCACCGCCAAATCGCTTGTGGCATCTGCTTCATTGACCAGATCGCTCACAACGGATGGCTCATCAGCTGCCTCAGCCAACGCATCCACAGCGGTGCTATCCGCGACTCCATCAACCGCACCCCCTTGCTCAGGCATCCCCCCATCGTCGTCAACCGTCGACCGATCTTTCAAAAAAGGATTGGGCGGCGGGGGCGGTAGGACTACAGCCGGCTCAGACACAGCCGGCTCAGACACAGTAGGACTAGACGCTGACTGAGCCCCCCCCGGAGGCACTTTACTGGCTTGAACTGAAATTAAATCAATAGACTGCTTTGGCCCTTTCCCTATTTTCAGCTTGGGGGCTGGCAGCGGCGATTGCCCATGTGTCTGACGACGATAGTAAGTCAGTTCATCTTCAAGGTGTACATTCAAATTATTAAGTGCCTGCTGCAGCGGAGGCTTTAGGGATGTTTCCGCCAGTGGTTTTGCAGCACTTTGGGCGTCAGTTTGATCGTGGGGGGCCATGGCAGTCGTTGCAAAGATCGGCAATTGCACGTCAAAATTAGCACATCTATGGGCGATACCGACTCAGTCCCCCATTGAAAACCCGCTAAAACCCGCTAAAACCATCAACGGTATGCCCCTCGAAGGACTCAACTCACTCATCAAAGGCTTGGAGACACAGCCTGGCTGGCAAGCCCGTCGCCAGTTTAGGCAGGTGGTGACTCACTGGCCCAAAGCAGTGGGATATGCAGTGGCTTGCCAAACCAGACCGGTTAGTATCAAACGCAATGTCCTCTATGTCACCGTGGCCTCGGCAGCTTGGGCCCAAACCCTGGGATTTGAGCGCACCCGGATTTTGCGCAAGCTCAACAAGCATTTGAGCCCAACACTCCAAGACATTCGGTTTTCGACGGCGCAGTGGACTCAAAAAACAACTAAACCCCGAGGCCCCATTAGTGATGAACTCAAAAATCATCCTAGCTACCTGGAGCCAATCAATCGAGAACGCTTAGATGCAGATAATGGTTTGCGCGCTGTGAGTGGGGGACACCTTGCTAGTAGCCAGCAGGTACAGGGGCTAAAAACTGGCTCAGCAGAGCCAGTGCAAACTGCGGACGAAGCTTTTCAAAAATGGGCCAATTTGATACAGGTGCAGCAAAAGCAACAATCTACTTGCCCTAAGTGTCAGTGTCACTGCCCCCCAGGTGAACTAAAACGCTGGCAGCTTTGCGCTCTGTGCGCTGCTAAAAAGTGGAAATAATCCCTAAAGACTTGATGACCTTCGATTGATCCCCATTGGTTTTGAATAAAAATGAAGTCGTTACCAAGCTGGGATCAGCCTCGTTACGCTACTTAACCCAAACATTAATAAATAATTAAGCAAACCATGGATTTGTGACCCTGCGAGTTGCCTGCTATGGCAGGTCTTGCAGAATTTTCCCCAGCCATAACAAGAGCGCCAAGTTCGGTCACAATGACCCTGAAGTAAGGCTTTTAGCAATCAAAAAATGAAATCCACAAATTGCGTCGCTCACAACATTGTCCGTTGTCGTTTTTATACGCCAACTGGACGTCGGTGATCAG
>JBCBQD010000011.1:0-45917 GCA_039820425.1 Cyanobacteria bacterium J06635_1 | reverse complement strand
ACCAGACCGTACCAACATCTTCAACGATCCTTTCCTAGCCGGGCAATTAAAAGGGCATCGACCTAAATTTGTGATCAGAAAAATTGCAATTAAAGCACATGAACTGGCGTACGCTGTCATTAATTTTTCTCTAAAAATTATTACCATACCTCTTCAAGCTAATTTTTGATACGGTAGGCTGGCGTATGCTCCCTAACACAATGATTACCCACCTAGATATGATGAATACTTTGTCAATATGGCTGTAAACTGTAAAGTTTTTCACTCACCAACTTGAGCTGTGGGGTACTTTTAACGAGGCGAAATGAGAAGGTTTGCTCACAATTGTCTGTAAAAACATACATCCTCGCGGTCTATCCCTTGGGCTTGCCCAGGTAAGTTTCATCAAGATCGCCTGAATATCGGTCAGAATATGAAAGTTAGTCACTACCGTCACACACTGTCGCTTTAGCATGTCCATTTCAAAGCCCATGTCAGCCACTGGTGAACAAATTCGGGAAACCTTTCTGCACTTTTATGAAGCGAAGGGGCATCGGATTTTGCCGAGCGCCTCTCTAGTGCCAGAGGATCCTACCGTTTTGCTGACGATTGCCGGGATGCTACCGTTTAAGCCGATCTTTTTGGGACAACGGGCGGCTGAGGTCCCTCGGGCCACCACCTCCCAGAAGTGTATTCGCACCAACGATATTGAAAACGTGGGACGCACGGCGCGACACCATACCTTCTTTGAGATGCTGGGCAACTTTAGCTTTGGCGACTATTTTAAGGAGCAGGCCATCGCCTGGGCCTGGGAGCTTTCGACTGAGGTGTTTAAACTCCCGGCTAATCAGCTGGTGGTCAGTGTCTTTCGTGAAGATGACGAAGCCTTTGACATCTGGCGTGATCACATAGGCGTCCCCAAAAAGCGAATCATCCGCATGGATGAGGAAGATAACTTTTGGACTTCGGGACCGACAGGCCCGTGTGGACCGTGCTCTGAAATCTACTATGACTTTCATCCAGAGCGGGGGGACGACAGTATCGATTTAGAGGACGACACCCGGTTTATCGAGTTTTATAACCTGGTGTTTATGCAATATAACCAGGATGCCGAGGGCAATTTAACGCCGCTGGCCGCCCAAAACATTGACACGGGGTTGGGCCTGGAGCGCATGGCGCAAATCCTCCAGCAGGTGCCTAATAACTATGAAACCGATTTGATTTTTCCGATTATTGAAACGGCGGGCAAAATCGCTGGGATTAATTACCCCAAAGCCGACGAGAAAACGAAGGTCTCACTCAAGGTGATTGGTGACCATGTACGGGCAGTTGTCCATATGATTGCCGATGGGATTACGGCCTCAAACGTAGGTCGCGGTTACATCCTGCGCCGACTCATCCGTCGGGTGGTGCGCCACGGTCGGCTGCTGGGGATTGAGGGGGCGTTTATTAATCAAGTTGCCGAGAGTGCGATCGCACTCTCGGCATCGGCCTACCCCAACCTGCGTCAGCAAGAACAGGTGATCAAGCGCGACCTGGCCCGCGAAGAAGCCCAATTCCTCAAAACCCTCGAGCGGGGTGAAAAGCTGCTGGCCGACATCCTAGAACGTGAAAAAACTCAAATTTCTGGCCCAGATGCCTTTGAGCTTTACGACACCTACGGGTTCCCACTGGAGCTAACCCAGGAGATTGCCGAAGAAAGCGGCCTCAGCGTCGATGTGAAAGGCTTTGAGGCTGCAATGGCAAAGCAACGCCAGCGCTCAAAAGACGCCCACGAGACCATTGATCTGACCGTGCAGGGCAGCCTCGATAAGCTGGCCGAGCATCTCCACTCCACCACATTTCTCGGCTACACCGACATGAGCAGCCAAAGTCAGGTCGAGGCCCTGCTGGTCGAGGGTGAAACGGTGGCGTCAGCGGCGGCGGGCACCGAGGTGCAGGTGGTGCTCAACCAGACCCCTTTCTACGCCGAATCCGGGGGCCAAATCGGCGATCGCGGCTATCTGTCAGGGGACGCCGTGGTGGTGCGCATTGAGGATGTCAAAAAAGAGAGCGACTTTTTTGTTCACTTTGGCTGGATTGAGCGGGGCACGCTCAACACAGGCGACCAGGTTAGCGCCAAAATCGACCGGGCCTGCCGTCGCCGTGCCCAGGCTAACCACACTGCTACCCACCTGCTTCAGGCGGCGCTAAAAAATCTGGTAGACGATAGCATTTCCCAGGCTGGCTCCCTGGTGGCCTTTGACCGCCTGAGGTTTGACTTTAACTGCCCCCGAGCACTGACCCCTGAGGAGGTGCAGCAGGTCGAAGCCCAGGTGAATACCTGGATTGCGGAAGCCCACGAGGCGGATGTCGCCGTGATGCCGATTGCAGAGGCGAAGGCGAAGGGTGCGATCGCAATGTTTGGCGAAAAATATGGCGACGAGGTGCGGGTAATCGACTTCCCCGGCGTATCCATGGAGCTGTGCGGCGGCACCCACGTTCGCAACACGGCTGAGATTGGCCTGTTTAAGATCATCTCTGAATCCGGTGTAGCCGCTGGTATTCGTCGGATTGAAGCAGTGGCAGGTCCGGCGGTGCTGGAATATTTGAATATTCGCGATCGCGTCGTGCGTGAACTCAGCGATCGCTTTAAAGCCAAACCCGAAGAACTCACCGAGCGCGTCACCAACCTGCAAACCGAGCTCAAGACCACCCAAAAAGAACTGGCCTCGCTAAAGTCAGAACTGGCCCTGGCTAAGTCTGATCAGCTACTCAGTCAGGCCGAGCCTATTGGCACTGTCAAAGTGCTCGTCGCTAACCTCGAAGCGGTAGACGCCGATGCCCTCAAGACCGTGGCAGAACGTCTGCTACAGAAAATTGGCGAAGGCGCAGTTGTACTGGGCTCAGTACCCGAAGCAGGCAAAGTCAGTCTGGTCGCTGCCTTTAGTAAAGACGTTATCGACCAAGGACTCAAAGCCGGACAATTCATCGGCGGCATTGCCAAACTCACCGGCGGCGGCGGCGGCGGTCGCCCCAACTTTGCCCAGGCAGGGGGCCGCGATGCCTCGAAACTGCCCGAGGCGTTAGTGGCTGCAAAGGAACAGCTTCACAGTCAGTTGTCTTAGGAATAAGGATTTATTAATATCCACAAACTATCGCCCTCATCCACTCATCCCTTCTCCCAGAATTGGGGGGTCAAGCTCCGGCTCCCTCTCCCAAAATTAGGAGAGAGCTGGGGTGAGGGCATTCGATAACTCAAACCATTGATGCTAGCGTTTCTCCATGAGAACAATCATTCAATTAAATAACGAGCTACTACAGACAGCGAAGCAACATGCGTTAGCAACGAAAAGAACGCTGACGCAGCTTATTCAAGATGCATTGGTTGCATTGCTGGAGCAAGAAAAACGCGCTGCTTCTCCGCGTATGGTTGCATTACCTACGTGGCGTTCAATTTAAGCCGGGAAACCCAGGTGGTGTAAGCATCCAGGAGTCAGAATTCAGGAGTCAGTGGGGGACTGGATTCTGACTCCTGGCTCCTGAATTCTGTCCCTGGGAAAATGTCCCGCTTTAAGTTGATAGCCCGCATGACTACCGATGCTTCGCCCTCTACATAGGAGATAAATTACACAGGTAAAGAACTTAATTTCTCAGTAATCTTCAGGCTGATTTTGGGACTTTCGTCTGGAAACCGCAAAATTACGGATGTAGAACATCCGCAGATTCCCTCAAGTCACTGGCAGAGGAGCAAATTAAATTTGTATATGAAGAGACTTCTACAGGTCACCATATGCATGGTGATTTTGAATCACCATGCATATGATGCAAAGCACTTGCCAAGTTAGTGCAACCCAGTAAGTTCGTAGTGTAGACAGGGTTTAGTTATTACAATCATTGACGGCGCGTCCCATTAAGTTAAAGAATCTCAGCTCCCGTTTCTTATTTGTATCTTCAAAAAATTAGCAAGATTCCCTGAAGCTTTGGGATAAAAAAGTCCACAATTTGATGGGATCGATAACCTTAACTTGATGTAGATGACACTTGCCCTCAATTAGATAATCGCTAAGCCTCTCATAAAGCTTTGAATATCCTGTAGCAGCAACTCGGCCAATCACCTGTTAATCTTGTCAATCCCCAGAACGGCTGTTCAATGCGTATCTTAATATATTCTTACAACTACCATCCTGAGCCCATCGGCATTGCCCCATTGATGACGGAATTGGCAGAAGGGTTGGTGCAGCGGGGACATGAGGTCAGGGTTATCACTGCGATGCCTAACTACCCTGAACGCAGCATATATCCCCCCTATCGCGGCCAGTTATATTGCAATGAAACTCGGAATGGGGTTGATATTCAGCGCTGCTACGTAGCCATCCGACCCAATCCAGGAGTTGCAACTCGGATCTTGCTAGACGGCAGTTTCGCTGTATTGAGTTTTACTCAGGCACTGCGTGGCTGGCGACCCGATATCATTCTTTCTACCAGTCCATCTCTGCCAGCCTGCGTGCCTGTGGCCTTGCTCAGGACGGTTTACGGCTGCCCGACTGTTTTAAGCCTGCAAGACATTTTGCCGGAAGCTGCTGTGCAGACAGGGCTGATTAGCAATAAGCTGGCTATTCGTGCATTTGAACTGCTAGAAAAGTTTGCCTACGCTAGCGCTAGCCACATTAGCGTAATTACCGACTGCTTTACGGACAATCTGGTGGAAAAAGGCGTATCTGCAAAGAAGATTACCCGCATCTCTAACTGGGTTGATACAAACTTTATTCGTCCGCTCCCCAAAGTTGAAAATGCGTTTCGCACTGAGCATCAGCTACAGGATAAGTTCGTAGTACTTTATTCTGGCAATATTGCTCGTACTCAGGGTGTGCGCACGATTGTGCGGGCGGCTGAGCAGCTTCAGCATGTTCCAGAGATTCAGTTCGTGATCGTCGGTGAGCAACGCCAACTTAAGGATCTGGAGAATCTACGGCAAGAGCTAGGTGTCAATAACCTCAAACTCCTACCCTTTACCCCCCGAGAAAAGCTACCTGAAATGCTAGCCGCAGCAGACGTCTCACTCATTATGCAAAAGGCTAACGTCGTGGGCTTTAATATGCCGTCAAAAACAATGGTGTTGCTAGCCAGTGGCCGGGCTGTGATTGCCTCGGTACCGACTGATGGCGCTACGGCTAGAGCCGTTGAGAAAAGTGGTGGTGGCATAGCTGTGGCCCCAGAGAACCCCTCGGCGCTGGCTAAAGCCATTATGGAACTTTACGAAGATCCTGAAAGAGCCAAAACTTTTGGTGAAAAAGGGCGGCAATATGCGATCGCAAACTATTCATTTGAGCAAGCCCTCGACGCCTACGAGTCGCTTTTAAGCCACATGGCCTTCAAAAGCTCGGTCCAAGAAATTGCCCTAGCCGCCGGTCCTGTTAACAAGTAGTGGGTCAAAGGAAGTGAGGTTTTCTATGTGGGCTAAAAGTGTAAGGTTACAAAATGACCCGCTCCATCACTTACTCAGCATTGCTCTGCTGATCGCTTTGATTCAGCTGTTCCAGCAGCTCACCGAGGCGCTTTTGAGCGGTACCATAGCGCCCCCAATCACCTTCTTGGAGCGCGGTTTGTCCTTGTTCATAAGCTTCTAGGGCAGCTTCCAGCCGCTGGCGTTGAGTGGCAGTAAGCGGCGAAGCGTCAGCCGCACCGGTTGAGGGTTCATTGATTGAGGGCGCGCTTGAGGACTCGTTAGAGAAAAGGGAATCTGTGGGTTGGGCCACCGCCGATTCGCCAAAGATAGAGACGATGGCTTCGTCGAGGGTGTTAGTCATCACGATGGTGTCGCGATAGGCCATAATCACTCGCTTCAGCTCAGGAATGGCATTTCGTTGCCCCGTGGCCTGCAGGTAAACGGGTTCGACATACAGCAGCGACTGGTCAATTGGAATCACCAGCAAATCCCCCCGAAACACCGATGAGCCCTCCTGGTTCCAAAGGGTCAGTTGTTCAGAAATCTCAGGATTTTGGTCGATGCGGGTTTCAATTTGCCGGGGGCCGTAAATCAGCGACTGCTTTGAAAATTCATACACCAGCAACTGGCCGTAATTATCGCCATCACACAGGGCGGTCATCCAGGCCACCATGTTGTTTTTGGACACTGGCGTAAACGGCAGGATCAGCATGAATTCTTCGGACTCGGCTTCGGGCAGCCGCATAATGGCGTAGTAAGGTTCCACCAGTTCTTCATTTTCTTCCCGAGAAACCTGGGTGGGAAAATCCCAAAGATCTTCTTGGTTGTAGAAAGTGCTGGGACGCTGCATGTGGTAAGCCCTATACATGTGCGCCTGGATTTTGAATAGATCGTGGGGATAGCGAAAATGGGCCCTCAAATTAGGGGGCACCGAGGTCTCAAACAGGGTCGGAAAAATCCGCTCATAGGCTGCCAAAATCGGGTCGGTCTGATCTACAGCATAAAGTTGAACGGTGCCGTCATAGGCATCGACCACCGCCTTGACCGAGTTACGAATGTAGTTAGTCCCCAGCGTTGCGATTTGGGCCACGCTGCGATCTTGCAGGAGCTCATTGGCATTGCGACTAAGCTGGATGGGCTCGGCATAAGGGTAGCGATTACTGAGGGTATACGCATCGACAATCCACTGCTGACGACCGTCAATCACGGCCATATAGGGATCGTTATCTAACAGCAAAAACGGGGCTAGCTGGTGAATGCGATCGCGAATCAAGCGATGGTAGTGTAGCCGGGAGTCAGCGGTCAGGTAGTTGGACAGGAGCAGCTGCAAACTGCCCAGATCATAAGCATAGGCCAACCGTCGCCCCAGCGTCCCCACCGAAACCCCGCCCTGCCCAACGTATTCATGGGTGGCGTTATCCCCGCCAACCGGGTAGTCAAATTCTGCTTGCCCTGTCCCGGTTAAGACATAGTTATCCGTCAGTTCACCATAGTAAATTCGGGGTTCGTCAATCTCAAGATCGACCGAGCTTTTAGGGGGCAAATCTTTAATAAATAGCTCCGGCAATCCCTCCGTAGTCACCTGGTTCACAGGGCTCATGGCTAAGCCATAGCCGTGGGTATAAACGAGTCGCTGGTTGATCCAGGTTTTGGCCTGCTCTGGCAGGGCATCATCCTGGAGTTCTCGGGGTGACAGCATCACCTGCCGATAATCTCCGTTAAGGGTGTAACGATCAATATCGACATCTTTAAAGCGGTAGTACGGACGCAGCGTTTGCAAACCGCTATAAGTATCGAGTAAGGGGCGATAGTCCCACAGCCGAATATTTTCCAGCGTGGCCGGATTCTTTTGAATGTCGGCGGCGGCTAGCTGATTTTGAACCTCAAAGCTTTCTGTGCGGACCTGATCAAGGCCGTAGGCTTGACGGGTGAGGGCGATATTATTCTCGATGAAGGGGGTTTCTTTAACCAGTTCGTTGGGTTCGACAACCAGTTTTTGCTGAGCACTCGGATAAGCCCCCCCAAGCAACACCAAAGCCGCCAAGAAAAAACCAATGGCGGTCATGGGCAGTAAAAAGCCACTGCGCCAGATAGAGGCTAAAAACAGCCCTGCCACCACCAACGCCAGGATCCCCAGCACCGTAAACGATTGCAGCCGGGCATTGACATCAATGTACCCGGCTCCAAAAACCACCCCACTGGTGGAGTAAAGCAGTTGAAATCGAGCCAGCCAAAACCCTAGGGTCGTAACCAGGGCTAGCCCTGCGAGCAAAACACACAGGTGACTTTTGGCATCCCCCGTCAAAAAATATTTCCAGCCGCGTTCGGGGCGGATTTCGCCTTTGATGCCGTAAATCCCAAGGGCGATCAAAGTGCTCCAAATCAACAGCTCGAGCACCCCCCGATGCAGCTGCTCGTATAGCGGCAACCGGAAAATATAGAAGCTAATCTCGCGTCCGTAAATCGGATCTTGACCGCCAAACTCAACCGGCGCAAAAAACTTCGGCACCATCTCCCAATCACCGGCCACTTTGATCGCTGCACTCAAGGCCAGCAGCGTAATCACCGTCAAACAGGCATAGCGAATCAGCAGGGGAATGTAGGGGTCCCAATCTCGGTTTTCGCGAACCACGAGTTGACGATCGCGGGTAACCCGCTGGGCCACCCCATAGCTAATCAATAAAATGCTCCCGTAGAGACAAAAGGTAATGGCCGCGATCGCAGCTTGCCAGCGCAGTCGAGTCCAAAAAACTTCGGCAAAGCCGACGGTTTCAAACCACCAGGACTCCGTCACCAGATGGACGAGGGTTTCTGATACGATTAGCCCCACCAGCAGGAGACCAATTAACCAGAGTAGGCGCGGACGAAAGCTGACCTTGGACATGGGCAGGGCAAATTTGCGGTAGGCGGGTTGGGAATGATAGAGAAAGCTTAGCGCACGGTCGCAGTCTTACCCCGAGTTATGACACTTCTTCAAGTCTTTGACACCGATGCCCTGACGGTCGAAGTTTACGACACCGAAACCGCCCTGGCCCAAGCCGCCGCGACCCGAGTCATCCAACAGCTGGGTCAGACAGCCCAAGCTCAAGCCGCTGCTATTTTTGCCACTGGCAATTCCCAGTTAGAATTGCTCGCTTACCTCCGAGCCCACCCCCAGGCCCTCGACTGGTCTAAGATCACTGGCTTTCATTTAGATGAATACTTGGGTCTGGGGGCCAGTCATCCCGCCAGTTTCCAAACCTATCTAGATCAGCTAATTGCCCAACACCTGCCCTTCCGTCGGTTTCACTACCTTCAGGGCGATGCCCTCGAGCCGATGGCAGAATGTGCACGCTATGAGGAGTTGTTGAGATCTCAACCCTTAGCAGTCGCCCTATTGGGGATCGGTCAAAATGGGCATCTGGCCTTCAATGACCCGGCGGTGGCGAGGTTTCAAGAGTCGCGCTGGGTCAAGCTGGTCAAGCTGGATGGGCAAAACCGTCAGCAGCAGGTGGAGGGGGGGGCCTTTACAGCTCTAGACGAGGTTCCCCAGTATGCTTACACCCTCACCCTGAGCGCAATTTTAGCAGTCCAGTCGCTGGTGTGTGTCGCCTTTGGCGAAAACAAGGCCCATATTGTTAAACGGTTATTGCAAGGTCCGATTACGCCTGAGTGCCCTGCCTCTATTTTGCGAAAGCACCCTCAGACAACGCTTTTTCTCGACGCGGCAGCGGCCAGCAAGCTTTAATTCTTGCCTAGATTGATCGGCAAAGATGGGCTCGAAATTTAAGCAGGTCGGCTTACGTTTGTATGGGTCGGAAGCTTAGCTCATCCTACGATGCTCCCCCTGCTCCCCCTGCTCCCCTGCTCCCACTACCCTCTCCCTCTACCCCCGATGAATCATCCGCCACAGCGGATGAGATGGTCCCTGCCTTTCAATCTGAGAGAGCTGATGCTCAAGGCGACTGCGTTCGCTGGGAGAAAGACCCCAGAGAATATGACGGCTCTCGCTATATAGCAGCGCCACGGTTAACCCCACACAAAGGCCCAAGCCGATTGCCGCCAGGCGATTATAGGCCAGGGCATAGCGCACCGCCGACCAGGTAAAGTACTCGGCCCATAGTTGAAAATCACCCCGTAGCTGCCATAGGCTCCAGAGACCTACGGTTAGCCAGAGACCACCCGTTATCTTCCACCAGTTACGTAGGGCATGCTGGCGAAGAATCTCGAGGTCCGATTCTGAATTAGGCGCAGACATCCTGCCTACTCCGCCTGCGGCTCCGGCGTATCGGTCGAAACCGGCGATCGCGATCGCCACCAGGCCAGCAGCGTGCTAGCAATAAAGATACTGGAATAGGCACCCGCCAGGAAACCAATGATCAGGGCCAGGGCAAAGAATTTTAGGGTTGCACCGCCAAATAAGACAATCGCCAATAGGGGGAGCGTGGTGGTCAGGGTCGTATTGACGGAGCGCGTCAGGGTTTGATTGACGGAGTCTTCGACGACGTCATCAACAGAATCCTGGGGCCTGAGTTTGAGATTTTCGCGGATGCGATCGTAGATGACAACGGTGTCATTGACAGAGAAACCGACAATGGTGAGCAGGGCCACAATGAACAGACTATCGGCCTCGTAGCCGATGGTCAGGCCCAACAGTGAGAAGAGCCCAAAGGTGATCACCACATCGTGGAACAGGGCCACCAGCGCTAACACCGCATAGTCGAGTTTGAATCGCAAACTCAGGTAGACAGTAATGCCAGCAAAGGCCACCAGTAAGGCAAGCAGGCCCGCGGAGAGCAGTTGCTCACCGATGGTGGGGCCAACGGTATCAATCTGGGCCGTATCCGGATCAAATTCACCCAGGGCCGCTTCAAGGGCAGCCTCTAACTGGGTGCGCTCGTCTACATTTAGATCGCGGCTTTTGATCGAAAGGGTCTGTTTGTCATCGCCGAGCAGCTGTACGTTGCTGTTTTCTAAGCCCTGATCGGCTAACACCTCACGCACGGTAGCCAGTTCAATCGGGCCGTCGCAGGCAGCAGTGGCCGCACAAACCCGCTCTAGCTGGAGGCGGGTGCCGCCGATAAAGTCGAGGCTGGGGCGAATGGGCGCGTTAAATTGAGTCCAAGAAAAGGCAGAGGCTGCGATCGCAACCAAGATCAAAATGCCGGAGAGAGACCACCACAGCGACCGCTGTTTGATGACGTTTAACTTCATACCTGGGATGCTTGGGGAGGGTTAGCAGGGGAAATATTGGGGCAAAAGTAGCCGGATTTGCGAAACTGGGGAAATCCGATGATAAAAAACAACAGCGTGCGAGTGCAGGTGAGGGCGGTGAACATACTAATCAGCACCCCAATTGCCAGGGTCAGAGCAAAGCCTCTGACCAGACCGGCCCCAAACCAAAACAGGGCGGCACAGGCAATCAGGGTAGTTACGTTGCTGTCCAAAATACTCGAGAAAGCGCGATAAAAACCTGATTCAACGGAACGATACAAGGTCTTGCCCGAACGCAATTCTTCTCGGGTGCGCTCAAAAATCAGCACATTGGCATCCACCGCCATGCCAATACTCAAGATGAAGCCCGCAATCCCTGGCAGCGTCAGCGTCACCCCCAGCAACGTGTAGGCGGCCCAGGTCAAGACGGCGTATACCACCAGGGCGACATCCGCCAGCAGGCCCGGCAACCGATAGTAGACAGCCATAAACACCAGTACCAGAGAGAGTCCAGCGATGCCAGCGTAAAGGCTACGTTGAATGCTGTCTCGGCCCAGGGTGGCCCCCACTGTGCGGTTCTCGACCACCGCCACCGGCAGAGGCAGTGCCCCACCCCGCAGCTGAATACTTAAATCTCGCGATGTTTCGGCATTGAAGTTACCGGAAATAACGGCTCTGCCCCCGGCAATCCCGGTTTGGGCATACTGCACATCCACAGTGGGGGCACTAATCAAATCATCATCTAAAAAGATGCCGATGCTGCGACCGGTCCCGGCGATATCGCGGGTTAGCTCAGCGAATAAAATCCCCCCCTCATTGTCAAACTCAAGGGCCACTTCCCAGGCATCGCCGCTAATCCCCATGGGCTGGGCGTTGGCGTCATTCAATTTATCGCCACTTAGCTCGGTTTTTTCAAATAGCTCGAGCATGGTCTCGCGGCTCGCCACCAGGTCTTCGCGGTTTTGCGCTAGGGCTGTCTCATCCCCGCTCAGGGTCAGCACCTCTTGCTGGATCCGCTGCTGCTGGAGGACCTGACTGATGGCCTGAAATTCGCCCTCGGTATTAGGCTTTTGCTTGCGAAACTCAAGCTGGGCCGTGCCCCCCAGCACCCGCTCCGCTTGCTCAGGATCGCTCACCCCCGGCAGCTGTACGATTAGCTGATCCTTACCCGCACTTTGCACCACAGCTTCAGAAACGCCGAGGCCGTTGACCCGCCCTTCGACGACTCGCTGCACGGCTTCTAGCTCACGCTCTGTGATCTGGGTAATCTCCTCGGTGGGCTGCACCTGAATGGTTAGCTGGGAGCCACCCCGCAGGTCTAAGCCCAGCTGGGTCTCAACCCGAAGAATCACGACCACCGCCGCAATGGCCAGGGCCAAAATCGACGCCAGGATTAATCGCTGTTTTCCCATGAATAGCTGAGATAAGAACACCTCATTATAGCGGTCAGCGATTCGCTAATGGCAGCTAAACCCAGATGACGGCTAAGCTTACAGACGGTTAAATCCGCAGGGCCATCATTTTTGCGACCGCTTCCTCAATTTGTTTGGGCTGCACAATGGTCAGACTCTCTAATCGACCGTTGTAAGGGGTGGGAATATCTTGGGAAGACAGCCGCAGTACCGGCGCATCTAGCTCATCGAAGAACCGGTCATTGATGGAGGCAATGATTTCAGCGGCAATGCCCCCGGTGCGCATACATTCTTCGACAATGATCACCCGATGGGTCTTGCGAATCGACTCGCCGATGGTCTGATAATCGATCGGCTTGAGGGAAATCAAGTCGATTATCTCAGGGTCAAAGCCCTTTTGCTCTAGCGCTTTACTGGCCTGCACCACATGGTGACGCATGCGCGAATAGGTCAAAATCGTCACGTCTTTGCCGGGGCGCACCACCTCGGCCTTGTCCAGGGGCAGCAGGTACTCATCCTCGGGCAGATCTTCTTTGAGGTTGTACAGCAGCACATGCTCAAAAAATAGCACCGGGTTGCGATCGCGAATCGCCGATTTCAACAACCCCTTGGCGTTGTAGGGGGTAGAGCAGGCCACAATTTTGAGCCCCGGCACCGCCTGGAAGTAAGCCTCTAGCCGCTGGGAATGCTCTGCCCCCAGCTGACGGCCCACCCCACCCGGACCGCGGATCACCATCGGAATCTCATAGTTACCACCGGAGGTGTAGCGCAGCATGCCCGCATTGTTAGCAATCTGGTTAAAGGCCAGTAGCAAAAAGCCCATGTTCATACCCTCAACGATGGGCTTCAGGCCCGTCATCGCGGCCCCCACCGCCATGCCCATAAAGCTATTTTCAGCAATGGGCGTATCGAGCACCCGCAGGTCGCCGTACTTTTTGCACAGGTCTTTCGTCACTTTATAGGAACCGCCGTAGTGGCCCACGTCTTCACCAATCACTAAGACGGTATTATCTCGGGCCATTTCTTCGTCGGTGGCCTCTCGGAGCGCATTGAATAGGAGTGTTTCTGCCATGTTGAATTAGGAGATAGGAGTCAGGAGGTAGGAGTCAGGAGGTATTTAGGTAGATATGGGAAAAAGGTAAGGAAGGGGAGCAGAGGAGGCAGAGGTAGAAAACTCGCTACCCACGACTAACGCCTAACAGCTGACTACTCACCACTCACCACTCACCACTCACCACTCACTACCTTTACTCTTCCGCAAAAATGTATCGATACAGCTCACTGGGGTCCGGCTCGGGGCTGCTTTCGGCAAACTCGACGGCATCTTCCACCAGGGCCGTAATTTTATCTCGGACGGCTTTGAGAGCAGCTTCGTCAGCTAGATTTTGCTCCAGCACGTAGGCCTCAAACCGACTCAGGGGATCGCGGGCCTGCCAGGCGTCTTTTTCAGCCTGCGATCGCAGCTCGTCCGGGTCAGCCAGGGAGTGCCCTCGAAACCGGTAGGTCAAACACTCAATTAGGGTCGGTCCTTCGCCAGCGCGGGCTCGAGCAACGGCTGCCTGGGCCACATCGCGAACGGCTAATACATCCATGCCATCTACTTCGTAGCCCGGCATGCCAAAGACACTGGCCTTGCGGTAGATCTCAGGCTGGGAGGTGGCGCGTTCGTGGGCCATGCCAATTGCCCACTTGTTATTTTCCACTACAAATAAGATAGGTAGCTTCCAGAGGGCGGCCATGTTCAGACATTCAAAAAACTGGCCATTATTGGTGGTGCCATCGCCAAAGAAAGCAGCGGTCACCTGGTCAGCACTGGCATCCCCCAGGGCATCCCGACGGTAGCGAGATTGAAAGGCTGCCCCCAGGGCCACCGGAATGCCTTCGCCAATAAAGGCAAAGCCCCCCAGCAAATTGTGCTCCTTAGAAAACATATGCATCGAGCCGCCCCGACCCTTGCTGCAGCCGGTCTCTTTACCAAACAGCTCAGCCATGACGTTACGGGCCGGGACCCCCGCACTTAGTGCATGGACATGATCTCGATAGGTACTACAAACATAGTCATCTGAGCGCATCGACTTGATCACACCGGTCGAGACCGCCTCTTGTCCGTTGTACAGATGGACAAACCCAAACATTTTGCCTCGATAGTACATCTCGGCACACTTGTCCTCAAAGTACCGACCAAGCACCATATCCTCGTAAAGCCTGAGCCCCTCATCCTGATTGATTTGGGCCGCAGCGGATTGAAATACTGGTAATGTCCTTTCCTGAACCATTGGTTCGCCGTGTCCTCGCTGCAGTACAAACTTTGATTATTCCAAAAAAAGGATCAACTCGCGAAAGCGTATCCCCCTTTTCTAAAGATATTGTTTAAAGAGAATCCGTTCAATTCTAGAAGGCTGTTTGCATTGATGCCAGTTAATTATCCATTTGATTGGGGTGGCCAGCTAGCAGTCCAATGGGCTGACTGGGACTTTGCTTGCAATCTATGGGCAGTTCTAACCAGACGTCTACCGGCCAGGAGAATAAACATTTAATCTTTATATGTTACGAAAGAATTTTGACGCTTTTCAGCCCGCTACAGGGGGTTAGGATAAGAACTTGAAAACGTCAGTTACGCTTCATCGAGAGACTGTCCGAAATGCTCTACATATGCTGTAGGCTTTCAATTATCAGTATTTCATGGCTATGATTGGTGAGTTTTAACACGCGATGGGTTACTATCTAGGGCTAATGTTTAGATGTTATGGATATTAGGCGTATAAACATTGGGACAGAGATTAAACACATCAAAACGTTGGCTTGAGGGCTAGGGATATAGCTGTGCGAATTCCGCTAGATTACTATCGAATTCTTGGGTTGCCGATTCAAGCGACGGCAGAACAGCTTGAGCAGGCATATCGCGATCGCACGCTGCAGCTGCCTCGTCGTGAATATTCCGAATATGCGATTCAAACCAGAAAACAGCTGATTGATGAAGCCTTTAATCTCCTGTCTGATCCCATTAAGCGTAAGGCCTATGACGATCAGTTTTTAGCCAAATCCTATGCCGCGTCGTCCGAGGTCGCGGGCCGCGGTGATAGCTACAGTCCGACCATTGAGATTGAGCCTGAGCTCCTGGCTGGTGCCCTACTGATTTTATTGGAGTTAGGGGAGTATGAACTGGTCATCAAAATCGGGCGACCTTACCTGAGCAGTGGTCAAGCCAGCCTCAATAGTGGTCAGTTTGGGGATCCAGCAGTGGTTTTGCCAGACGTGGTGCTGACCTTAGCCATGGCCTGCTTGGAGCTAGGTCGCGAGCAGTGGCAGCAACATCACTACGAAAACGCGGCTGAGTCTCTCGAGACGGGCCGAGAGCTGCTAACCGGCGAAGATTTATTCCCGCCGCTGCGCACCGAAGTTCAGTCCGATCTTTACAAGCTCAGACCCTATCGCATTTTAGAATTAGTGGCCCAGCCTCTGGAAAATAGGGCCGAGCGTCAAAAAGGCATTTTGCTCCTCAAAGCAATGCTAGAAGATCGCGGTGGCATCGACGGCGCAAAGGACGACCTGTCTGGGCTAAGCGTCGAAGATTTTTTAAGGTTTATTCAGCAGTTGCGAAGCTATTTAACGGCTGCTGAACAGCAAGATATTTTTGAAACCGAGGCCCAGCGCCCCTCGGCGGTGGGGACCTATTTAGCGGTCTATGCCTTACTCGGGCGAGGTTTTGCCCAGCATCAGCCGGTATTGGTGCGGCGGGCTAAACAGCTGCTGATGCGCCTTAGCAGCCGTCAGGATATCCACCTCGAGCAGTCAGTGTGTGCCGTGCTGTTGGGGCAACCTGAAGAAGCCAGTCGAGCTTTAGAACTCAGCCGAGAGCAGGCTCCCCTAGACTTCATTCGAGGCCACTCCCAGGGATCTCCCGATTTGCTACCCGGACTGTGCCTTTACTCTGAGCGTTGGCTTCAGCAAGAGGTTTTTCCTCTATTTCGAGACCTGGACAACCACAAGGGCACCCTCAAAGATTACTTTGCCAATGAACAGGTCCAGTCGTACCTTGAAAACTTGCCCCTGACCGACGAAGGTTCAGACAGCTGGCAGAGCAGCACGCCCTGGGACGCCACCCCGCCCTCTACCTACCGCCCCAACGATGCCTATGTCGAGGCTAGCCGCCTGGACCCCACTACCCCTTCACCCTTTTCGCCCGCAGCCGCAACCCGCAGCAGTGCAGAAGACGAACTCGCATGGCTGGGGGGCTCTGTAGGGGTTGCCGGACAGGTGTCTCAGCTATCGCCCCCCGGCAAACTGGGGGCTCGCCCAGAAACCTCAGATGCAAATGGACTGGGGAGTACGGTCCCACCCTCGGAATTTACGGTCGCCGACGATGACGGGGTGACCCAGCGCCAGCGCCGCAACCGACGAATGCCCAAATGGGGACGATTGTGGCTGGTTTTGCTGCTGGGGCTGCTTTGCCTTGGGGCGGTTGGGTTTGTCGCCATGCGCCTGTTTGGCTGGTTAGGCGGCCTGTTTTCAGGGCCCCGTTTGGAGGGCGAACCGCTCTCGATTGAGCTGATCGAACCAGCGATTGAGCTGTCCCCAGCGGGCGAGGCTAGCCCAGTTGGGGTAGAGGGCATTGCCCAGCGCACCCTAGACACTTGGTTTGAGGCGAAGGCCAGTGCCCTGGGCGAAGATCACGACGCCGGGGCCTTGGACACCATTCTGGCCGGACCGCTCCTGACCAAGTGGCAAAAACAAACCCAAGACGCTGAAGACGAAGGCTGGCATGCAGAATATGTTCATTCCTTTGAAATCCTCGAGATTGACCCCGAAGATGCCGATGCCACTGAGCTGAAGGTGCAGGCCAGGGTTAATGAAAAGGCTGACTTTTACCTGTTTGGCACCCCCAACGGTGATGCCTCCTACGACGAAGTTCTGGGGATGGAATACACGCTCATTCGTGAGGGCGATAGCTGGTTGGTCAAAGGCTTTCGCCAGGTAGATTAGTCCCTAGATCTAGCCAGTTTTGAGTTTACCCTCAGGTTGAGCAGTCGTTTTGAGGGATATCCTCACGACTGGGCCAGGAAAATCAGATTTCAAGCTGAATATGGATAACGGGGCGCTTGCCCCTAACAATTTTTTTTGTTGTCTGAGCCACACTTTTAGGGCAACTTTTGTAAAGTGGCACGCCATTGATTCTGTTGCAAGTGTCCTGATGCATTAGGACACTTGCGAGTCAGGTTAGCCGTTGAAAGTTAAGGCTTTTAGGAATATCTATTATCCTAACTATCCTGACAGGTGCAATAGGATCCGCCGTGGTAAACGAACTGCTAGCATTGGCTTAGCTAAGGTCAAATCGCTAGCAGGTATAAACGTGCCTAAATGTGGTTTCATAAAATTCTGCTTTAATAGCTGCTAGGGTATGCCAGTACAGAGTCCTCCCGTCGAATTGTCTAAACCATTGCTACTCGAAAAACTTGCCGATCCTGATTTAGTGCAGGATGAGTGCCCCCGTCGTGCCAAGGTTCAGATTGATCTGATCTTGCTGGCCTTAGAGGCGTTAGATTTATCAGCCTCAGAGGCGATGTTAATCGCCGCCAAAGACCTGGGTCTGCAAGATTTGGTCAAGGGTCGGGTCAACCTGTGGATGATCAGAAGCACGAACCCCCTCCGTAAGTTTAATCAGCGTCGCCCCCTCAGCCTTGAGGAAACCAAAGCTTTGGTGTTAATTGCCTGTCATCTGTCCCGCAAACTGACAGTCTTAATTCGGCAGCTGTTGCTCGGTTATCAGCAGCTACAAGACAAATCGCTATCTTTAGAACACCACTTTCGATTGGCTGACTATCTGAGCCGGTTTCGCTCCCACTTTCGCGCCCGCATGAATCCCAAGCGTACCACTGTGATCAACTACGCCGATGACGAAAAGCTAAATGAGTTGGCCCTCTCCTTGCTGGGCCAGCTCCTCTTTTGTACGGGCACCCACGGCGAACAACGACTCTGGACTAGCCTCTTTGATGGAGAGGTCTCATGACAATTCAACGCCAGTACGTTTTACCCAACTGCAGCCTAATTCTCGAAGGTCTCAGCAACAATGGCACCTCCGATGTGCTGTCTTTACTCGCCAGTGCTGAGTGCAAGTTTGTCGGCATCGAGCGGCCGATTAGTGGCGGCTTGGCCTTTTTTCAGTCCCTGGTTGAAACCATTAGCCAGTACACCCAGGCCCTGTTGAGCGGGTTGCCCCATCCCCCCGCTAAAGCTGAAATCCCAATTGTGCAACTCAAGCCCGGCGAAGGGCCTTACCACCATCTGATTGTGCAGCCTGAGGTTTTACCCAATGCCGAGCCTCAACCAGGGGCAGAAGCGGCGGCTGACAACATTAAGCTCTCAACGGTACAGCTGTTTGATCTAGCCGAAGCCATCGATCAGTTTTTTGCCGACACCCAGACCCTACCAGATCTAAAACTACAGCTAGCGCCCCTATCCCGGCGCTATGTCCGCCCCAGTGAGCCCCTTGCCCAGCGAGCCACACCACCATTGTTGGGCTTGGGAGCACTTGCGATCGCAGCCGCTGGTCTATTCTGGCTACCGATCCCCGAGGTTCCCGAAACCCGCCTAGAAACCGAGCAAAGTGGACTTTCGACAGAAACCTCCGAACCCCCGTCAACACCGCCAGAAACTTCAACCCCAGCAGATCCGACCACCCCAGAATCATCCCTCAGTGACAGTAGCTCTGCCGATAGCGCCCGCCCTGCCATTACTGACCCCGAGCAAATAGCAGCGCTGCAAAGCCAACTGCAAAGCGAGTTAGACAAAGCCCTACTGATAGAGCCCCCCGAGCTAGAGGAAGCCCTTCCTTATCAAGTTAGTGTTGCCGAAAATGGCGACATCATCGGCTACAAACCTGAAAATGATCTTGCCCTGGCCAATATTGACCAAACCCCGCTACCCAATCTCACCTATCTCCCCTTAGAGCCAGACACCGATCAGCCGAATGAGCCTGTGGCTCAGTTTCAGGTTGTGTTTAATCCCGACGGCAGCGCTGCTGTGCTGAGTCCCACGGACGAGGCCCCAATCCCAACCCTGGAGACCCGCAGCGAGGCTGAGGTAGACGAGGCTGAGGTAGACGAGGCTGAGGTAAATGAGATTGAAGCCCCCGAAACCCAGCCAGCGGAACCTGAAGCAGCTGATATTGGGTCAGCAGCTGAACCCAGCACTCGCCAACCCCCAATAGGGCAGTTATCTCGCCGCATCGAAAACCGAATTGAAAGCGCTGACCAAATTGCCACCCTCAATACGCAACTGCGTCGAGACATCATTGAAAATCGAGATCGTCGCGAATTTGGTGAAACCCTGGAATACCGCGTGCGGGTGGCAGAGGATGGCACCATCGTTGGGTACGAAGCCCATAATGATGCCGCCGAGACCTATTTGGACGAGACACCTCTACCGGAGTTGACCCAATCAGCAGATCCTAACCTTCCCCAGACTGACTTTTTAATGGTGATAACCGAGGGTGGTATTGTCCAAGTCAGTCCCTGGTCTGGCTGGAACTAGACGATTGAACCTGAACGTGATACACCGAAACCTATCTCAGAAGCTATAGAGAGGCCTTGTGACAGACAAGCCGCAGTTCAAACCTATATCGCCAACGATTACAACGGTCAATCAACCCCAACCGACATCTCAATCAGGGGGGCGATCCATAGGCTGTTTGACCGGGGTGTTTGGGCTACTGCTCCTGGGAGTCGGCTTACCGATCGCCTGGCTAATGGGCATTGGGGTTGCCAATATTTTTCCGGGCCCTGCCCGTCGCGTGCCCTTGCAGGAGGTCACCCTGCGTAAAACCAACCGTGTACTGAAAACCATGCGCCGTTTGCCTCAGCGCTTGCAGCAGGACCCTACCCAAGAAACCCGGGTTGAGCCAGTTCCCATTCCGACCACCCCAATTGAGCCCCTCACACCGCCACCGGTGCTTAACAATTTAGAAAAACAAATTGCCCAAGAGGAGCTAACCGCCCTAAAACAAGAGCTAGCCACTCTCAAAAGACGGCTTAGCGACCTGGAAACTACCCTGGGGCGCGCCCAGTCAACGGCTGATTTTGAAAGTCGTTTGCAAGCCCTTGAGACGAGCATTAAGGAGAATCCAGAAGAGGGCACTCCATCCGCCGTCACCTCGGTGCAACCCGCCCCGTCCACCAACCCCGAGGCCCCTCAAGCCAACGCTCCTCGCATCGATCCTCTTTTTCAGGTGAGCGACCTCAAAATCACCTTGCCGAGCGATGCCCTATTCATCCCAGGCGAAGCGCGTCTTTTAGACACGGCCCCGACTATCCTGGATCGGATTTTAGCTGATCTGTCGCCGTACAGTGGAGCCACCTTTTTAATCGGTGCCCACACCGACGATCGATCAGAGAACGAAGTCAGCCGAGACCTCAGTTTGCAACAGGCCAATACCTTACAAGCCTATTTGTCTGACCAATTATCCCCTGGTCTGGCCTCTGACCAGGCTTCTGAAAACAGCCCTTCCTTTCGCTGGGTCACCCTGGGCTATGGGCTCAGCCAGCCAATCACCGATAATCAAACCCCCGAAGCCCGACAGCGCAACCGTCGGATTGAAATTTCCGTAGACACGCGGCGATAGATAGCAAACACGCGACGACAAGTGAAAGAACACACTGCGATAAACCACAGTCAGTTTGAAAACCTGAGTTTTCCGATAGGGCAAACAACAGGTCTGGATGTGGCCAAGGTTTAGGTGGAGAAAAAAAGTGGCAAGAAAAATAAAATTGGCTTTCTTTGGAACCCCTCAGTTTGCGGTCCCCAGCCTGGAGCGCCTAATGGCCCACCCTGACTTTGAGGTAGTCGCCATTGTCAGTCAGCCCGATCGGCGGCGGGGGCGTGGCGGCAAGGTCACCCCGCCCCCCGTTAAGGCAGCGGGGCTCACCGTCGGCTGTCCGATTTGGCAGCCAGAGCGCATTAAGCATGACCCAGACACCCTGCGACAGCTTGACCTACTCCAGGCAGATGCCTTTGCGGTGGTTGCCTACGGTCAGATCTTGTCGCCTGAGATCTTAGCCATGCCCCGTCTGGGCTGTGTCAATGCCCACGGGTCGATCTTGCCCCGCTATCGCGGCGCAGCCCCTATCCAGTGGAGCCTTTACCATGGGGAGACCGAAACCGGGGTAACCACCATGCAAATGGATGTGGGGATGGATACTGGACCGATGTTGCTCAAAGCAATCCTGCCAATCGGGATACTTGATAATGCGAGTGACCTGGCTGAGCAACTCTCAGAGCTCAGCGCTGATCTGTTGGTTGATACGTTGCTCAAACTCGATGCTCAGCTGATCCGCCCGGTACCTCAGCAAGAGGCTCAGGCCAGCTATGCGCCTTTAATTCAAAAAGCGGACTATTTGATTGACTGGCAGCGATCTGCCCTGGAGATTCACAATCAGGTCCGGGGATTTTACCCAAGCTGCTTTACCCAGTGCCGTCAGCAGCCCTTAAAGGTGCAAGCGACCCTGCCTTTGATCGATTCAGTTTGGGCACAGCTGCCCCCGGCTTGGGCCTCGCTCAAAGCGGCCTACGCCCTTTCAGAGCTATCAGACACTGATGCTGATCCTGGCTCTGGGGCTGGAGTCCCCCCCCCCGGTACCATTATCGGCATACTAAAAAACCACGGCCCCGTTGTGGCAACCGGCAGTGGGTATTTGCTACTGTGCACGGTACAGCCCGCCGGTAAAAAGGCCCAGTCTGGATGGGATTTTGCCAACGGCAGCCGATTGGCAGTTGGCGAAACTCTGGGTTAGGGGTGTCCCTTCAAACAGACCGACCAGATAAACCGGCCAGATAAACCGGCCAGATAGACCTGACTACCGCGTTGGTTAGACGCGTTGGTTAGAATACAGGTAGCCATTTATTTCAGCGCGGGGAAATTAGACAGCATGGCCGTTCAGCCAGCCGACTACGAAGCACTCTTGGCCCAATGTAGCCATTACAAAGGTGCGATCGCACTGCTCAAGCGATATCGCCCTTATTTAGAAACCCTGCCCAGCATGCGCCGACCCCAGGAAAGTATAGTAACTATTCCCCTGCCCAATATCCGTATTCGGCAGGAGCCCTCGCCTACCCTGGGGCCGATTAACCGCACCCGCAAGGTGGTGGCCCTGCCCTGTGATTTGGCCCTACTAATGTGCGACCCGGAGTGGAAAATCAAAACCGGCATCGAAATTTTCATTTTTATTCACCGACCGGACGAAGATTTTTCCGAGATTCTCAGCCGCTGGCGACGCACCCAGCAGCTTTTGAATAACGGCTACGAGTGGATAATGCCCAGACAGCACCAGTACCTACTCACCGAGGGAACCGATGCTCCCTACCCGCTATTTGTTGCCTTTCCTCAAACCCCGGAAAGGATTATCCGCGGGCTCAAAGGGGCCGGACTCCCTGTGATTGTCACCGCCCGAACAGAAGAACCCGCAACGGGTGAGATCGCTAAGCAGCAACTCCTAGGCGATGAGGAGGCCTTAAAAGATGGCGATGAAAAGGCTTTAGACGACTTGATGATGGATTTAGGGATGGAAACCCTGGACATCAACCCCTTGGACGATCGCCCGGAAAAACGTACAGAAGGGTATGAGTGAGGCAACCGGTTGGCGACCCCTATGGGGGGGGCTGATTTTTTTAGGCAGCGCCCACGTCATCTACAGCTGTTTTGCATTCCCCAATCCGGATGAGGCTTACTACTGGCTCTGGGGTCAACATATCGACTGGTCTTATTACGATCATCCCCCTTTCCATGCCTGGGTGCAGGGCGGGTTTGCCGCGCTGCTGGGCACCTCTCGTGGGGTGATGCGGCTGCCGATGCTGCTCAGCAACGGCTTGTTTTTGGGGAGCTACTACCAAATTGCCCGTGACCTCTACGGCAAACGGGCGGGGTTGGCCTGGGGCGTGATCGTGGCCAGCTTGCTAGCCAGCCCGCTCTACTTTATGTTTTTGACCCTGGCCTGGCACGATCGGTGGCTGCTGGCGTTTTCACTCCTCTCAGCCCAGTGGGGGATTCGTTTTTTCGATCACTATCGCCAGGGCAAAGGCAACAGCTCCCTCTTGTATGGGGCAGGTTTGGCGCTGGGGCTGGCATGTTTATGCAAATATACGGCGATTTTTGTGGGGCTGGCTGCGATCGCAACCCTGCTCAGCGATCGTCAGCTGCGCCCCCTGCTGGGGGAATGGCGACTCTATGGGGCAGGTGCGATCGCGGCTTTAGCAGCCCTGCCCATTTTGATTTGGAATTATCAAAATGATTGGCTTTCGTTTCAGTACTACCTGACCCGCAGCGTCGATGGGGGTGGCACGGCGGTTAAACCATTGGAGGTGCTTAGTTTTTGGGGGTTGTCGATTTTAATCGTGTCTCCAGTCCTGAGCTGGGC
Organism: Cyanobacteria bacterium J06635_1; assembly: GCA_039820425.1. Classification (GTDB taxonomy): domain Bacteria; phylum Cyanobacteriota; class Cyanobacteriia; order Phormidesmidales; family Phormidesmidaceae; genus SIO4C1. The sequence continues at coordinate 22,500 of JBCBQD010000011.1, read as the reverse complement.
GTTTTTACAGCTGTTGCGCTCTCAGCCGCTGCGAAAGCGTCAGTCCACATTTTGGCCATTCACCGTTTGGCTCTTTGCCCTATCCACAGGGGTGCTATCAACGGTAGGCCTTTTCTCTACGGCGCTCTATTACTGGAATATTTTGGCCTATGTGTTATTGGTGGCCTGGTTGCCGACTTACTTTTTGGGCATTGGGTCCAGACGCGGCAATGCAACGTCTTGGCAGCACCTGAGGCTATGGCAATGGTTACAGGGCTTTGGGTGTCTGGTGGCGACGCTGTTGGTGGTAAATTACTGTCTGTTGCCGATTTCGGCTTTGTTTGGCCCTGACGGGGACCCCGACGGGCGCATGTTATTTGGCTGGGACACCTTGGGACCAATGGTTCAAGCTGTGCGACAAGAACAGACAGCTGCAGCTGGCATGTCTCCCTTACTACTCACCACCGACTACCGCTCGGCGTCAGCCCTGGCCTTTGCGCTGAATGACCCTGGCGTACTGGCGGTGTCTGACCGCATCGACCAGTTTGATGTTTGGGCCAAAAGACGCCCCTTAGCTGGGCGCTCGGCGCTGATTTTGAGTGATGATTGGCATCCACTGACGGATGCAGTGAATCAGCAGTTTGACCAAGTGCGCCCGGTGGCAACCGTGCCAGTGCGGCGGTGGGGGGTGCCGATCAAGACGTATTATCTGCACTATGGAGAAGGCTTTGAGCCCCTCAACTTCCCTCAATCCCGGCCTGGTGCTCGCACTTAAATCCACGCTGTCGCCACTGGTCTAAATCAACCGCGGTTAACGGCAACACCTGCTCACAGCCGGGGCGATAGACCTGGCTGATCAGAGTCCATGCCACGGCTCGACCGATATCTAAGCCGGTTTTAAGTGAGCTTTCTTGATTGCCAGGCACCCCAATTTCTTCGACCAGCTCAGGAATCACCCAAATCCGATGGGCACCCAACATGATCCGCCCCAGCCAGAGGGCTCGTGGGCCATGGCTACCGGAGGTCACCAGCTTAATCGTGTGCACCCCCCATTTCTGAAGCATCGGCAGGCTGTAGACGAAATTTTCAAAGGTAGACCCAGCACATTTTTCAAGCCACACCTGATCGAGGTCGGCCTCGGATTGCTCAAACAGCAGCCGAATACAAGGGTCTTGGGAACCCGCCGAGATTAAAATGGGCAAAGGGGCTTGTTGTTCAGCCACCTGCTCCGCCATATACATCTCTCGACGAATGCTGCCGCCAAGCACCACATAAGCCTCCGCTGGTCGACTAGCAGCCACTTTTAGGGCAAAGCCGGTGACCAGGGCACTGGTTAACAAGGCGAGGGCAACGCCTATCAGTCCCCAGCGTAGCCAGCGGCGGCTAGCCTTGTGACGTGTGGTCATTACAAATCCCACAAGAAGTTGTTTTTTCTCAATTTAGGGTATTTTATAGGCAACTGAAGGCCCTTAGCTTTTACTTGGCGATAGGTCTGATTTTCACAGTTTCAAATACGGAGTTGTTATTACGATTCCCATTGTCCACATCCACGAGGTAAACGCACTACAATAGAGCCACATAAAGTTTTTACAAATCTGGTGCAGATCCCAGCAGGTTACCCCTGGCTTTGCTACTTTAGTCAATAATTAAGCCCTTTATAAGACTTCTTCAAAATTGTCCGGTTTTTGCTTATTTTGTCTCTGTATCTATTTTGAGAAACTTGCCGAATCGTCTACTCGGGTTTTATTTAGGCATAACATCTACCGATTCTTTTAATGGTCAGCAGCTCAGGTTGTCTCCTATGGCCTGCTAAATTTGACTTTTTCCAACTGCGCTATAGCCGCTTCAATGAAATATCCTGAAAACTTATCCCGGTTATTTGTCTCCAGCCTTGCGATCGCAGCTACGGTAGTGCTCCCCACAATAACTACTGTGGTGACTGATCCCGCTGAGGCCTTTCAAGACAGTCCTAAATCTGTCCTCGACGAAGCCTGGCAAATCGTTTACCGAGAGTACGTAGATAGCTCCTTTAACCGCACCGACTGGATAGCTGTGCGACAGACCCTGCTCTCCCAAGAGTACAGCTCACGGCAGGCAGCCTACCGCGAGCTCAGACGTGCCCTGCAACAGCTCAACGATCCCTACACCCGCTTTTTAGACCCTGATCAATATGCCGAGCTCACTGAGCAAACCTCAGGAGAGGTCTCTGGGGTGGGCATGCAGCTGCGCCAAGAGGGGAACACTATTGTAGTCGTCGACACAATTGCAGGGTCGCCAGCAGCCCAATCCGATATTCGCAGTGGCGATCGCATAATTATGGTGGACGGTCGCGCAACCGAGCAGCTCAGCGTTGAGAGCGTTTCCCAGCTAATCCGAGGGGAGCAGGGAAGCCAGGTGACCATTACCCTGGAGCGAGACGGCGCATCAGAAACCGTCGTTCTCACCCGTGCCCGCGTAGAGGTCGCTGCCGTTGACTATGAGGTCCGACAGCAGAGCAATATCCGGATCGGGTACATCCGCTTAAGTGAGTTTAGCGCCCACGCAGCGGAGCAAATGCAAGTGGCAATTGAGGAGCTAGACACGCAAGACAACGTAGAAGCTTTCGTCCTCGATCTGCGCAACAACCCAGGTGGGCTACTTAACGCCAGCATCGACATCAGCCGGATGTGGTTGCCCCGGGGGCCCATCGTGCGCACCGTCGATCGCGACGGCAATGATGACGAAATCAATGCCAACCGAACTGCGCTGACAGATTTGCCGTTGGCGGTGTTGGTCAACGGTCAGTCGGCCAGCTCCAGCGAAATCTTGACCGGTGCCCTGCGGGATAATAACCGGGCCGTGGTGGTCGGTAGCCCGACCTTTGGCAAGGCCTTGGTACAGTCGCTCCATGGGCTTTCCGATGGCTCTGGCATTGCAGTGACGGTGGCCCATTACTACACCCCTAACGGCACCGATATCAGTAGCAAAGGCATTTCCCCCGATATCCACATTGAGTTAACCCGTAACCAACAGCAAGAACTCCTTCAAAACCCCAATCTGATTGGGACCAGCGCCGATCCCCAATTCGTAGAAGCGGTGGTTGCCCTAGAAGGTAGCGTCCTCGCCCGGCGGCAGCGGGCTACTCCAGCAGTGACTAATCTGCAATCAGGCAGTCCCTCACAGTTGGGTAGAAGCTTGGTCTTGCCAGACTCACTTTCACAATAAGAGCCTTATCTCATCACCCCACTACCTCACGCTTTTGCGTCTCTGCTGTCAGGGTCAGAAAATATATAGATCCGCTGGGTTTCCAGGGTTTGGCACACGTTTGAGGGGGGGACAGATCGCCAGTCAAAGGTTTGGTGGTCGAGCCTGACCTGGAGTGAGATAAACGGATCAGTCCCAGTCGACACCAGGAAATCGAGCTGGGCAAGGTCATCCCAGGTGGTCAGCTCATCAAGGAGCGGTGCGATCGCACCCACGTAGGGATGGCTCGCGTCTTGATACCAATCAGGGGCCAGCCCTTCGGCTTGGGAAACCCCAATATTGGCAATCAGCGACGCCCGTTCAAACACCGCCACCGCCACAGAGCGCACCTCTTCTTGAAGCAGCAGGCCGTGCTGCTGAGCCAGCCGACGTAGCCGTTCTAAGCGTTCATATCGCTCGGTAACCGACAGGGGTCTACGCCAGTGCATCGCCACGGTGGCTAGGTAAGCTTGCAAGAGCAGATGCCCGAGCTTCTTAGCCTTGGTAGCCAGGTAGTTGTAGTTGTAAGAGGTGGCCTCAATCAGCAGCGGCACCCGATCCACCATTTCCAGGCCATAGCCTTTGAGACCCGCTATTTTGCGAGGGTTATTCGTAATTAAGCAAAACTGCTGCACCCCGATGTCGTTAAGGATCTGGGCACCGATGCCGTAGTTGCGCTGATCAACCGGTAGCCCCAATTTTTCATTCGCCTCCACCGTATCTAGCCCCATATCTTGCAAAGAATAAGCCTTGAGCTTATTCACCAAGCCAATCCCACGTCCCTCCTGACGCAGATAGACCACCACCCCTTTGCCCGCATTTTCAATCATCTTGAGGGCGGCTTGCAGCTGCATCCGACAGTCGCACCGCAGTGACCCAAAGGCATCGCCGGTCAGACATTCTGAATGCACTCGCACCATCACTGGCTGGTCTTGAAACGTGGCCGGATCGCCTTTGACCAAGGCCACATGCTCAGAATTGTCGAGCAGATTTCGATAGGCATAGATTTTAAACTTGCCAAACTGGCTGGGAATGTCGGCGATCGCCTCTCGCTGAATAAATCGCTCGTGGCGAAGCCGATAGCGAATCAAATCGGCAATGCTAATCAGCTTAAGACCATGGGCTTGGGCGTAGTCAATCAGCTCAGGTAACCGCGCCATAGAGCCATCTGGATTTTGAATTTCGCAAATTACCCCGGCCGGGTAAAGCCCGGCCAACCGAGACAAATCGACCCCGGCTTCGGTGTGCCCGGCTCGCTTAAGCACCCCGCCTTCTTTAGCCCGCAGCGGGAAAATATGCCCCGGTCGCCGCAAATCTTGGGGCACCGCCCGCGGATTAATCGCCACCTGAATCGTGCGAGCACGGTCCTCTGCCGAGATCCCAGTGGTGACACCCCAGGTCAAAGCCGCGTCAATGCTCACAGTAAAAGCCGTTTGCTCGTTCTCATCTTCAAACGAGCTGCCGCTCACCATCAGGGGCAAATCCAGTTCGTCTAGCCGTTGCCCGGTCATCGCTAGGCAAATCAAGCCACGGGCCTCCACCGCCATGAAGTTGATCATGTCTGGGGTGGCAAATTGGGCAGCGCAAATCACATCGCCTTCGTTTTCACGATTCTCATCATCCACCACCACAATGGCACGACCCGCGGCCAAATCCGCCAGGGCTGATTCGATGGTGTCAAACTGAAATGCGGGATCTGGATGCTGAGACTCACTCGAAAAACCCGCGTCAAAATTTGCGACCACAAGTACTTACCTAAAAGACATAGTTTGATTGTAGTGCGGCGCTTTCCTAGAAATGCGCTATGGTGCATCAAAGGCATGACGCTCCACAAGTGGCTTCCTAAAAAGACAATGGGTTCAGACAAACTTCAGCAACGTTAATTATGGCAATGGTCCATGGCCGCCTCACCCTCCATTGGCACAACCTCCGTTAGCAAACAGCTCCCTGGCAACCAAGCGACTGCTCCCTTGCCAGTGGGGATTGTAGGCACCCCCAATCAGACCACCCGCCTTCTCGTACAGCTGCTGAGCGAGCACCCTCGGGTCACCCTTGCCCACCTCAGTCTGCCTACCTCCCATCGCCCATCGCCCCAGCTGTCCTCTCGACTCTCTCCCCAGTGGGAAGCCTTGCTCCAGACCCTCGGCTTACCCAACCCAACCCTAACTTCCACCGTCAACCCAGACCTAACCCAATGCGCGGCAATTTTTCTAAACTTACCCCCCGGGGAAGCTGCTCAGTGGGTCCCAAAGCTGATCATTCCAGAGGATTTTGATAGCTCAGGTGCCCAGCGTATCTTTGACCTCTCGCCAGACTACCGCTTCAGCGATTTGAGTCTCTATCAGCGCTGCTATCAGATTGAACGACGAGATACTGCGGTGGCCATCAATACGGTCTACGGTCTACCGGAGCTATTTAGCGATCGCATTCGCCCCGCCCAGCTCATCGGTTGTCCAGAAAGCGCCCCCACCGCCAGCCTGCTTGCCTTAGCCCCACTGCTCAAACGAGGGTTGATTGCCCCTGATAGCATCTTGATTGACGCGAAACAAGGGAGTGAGGGCACGGTGCTAACCCCACTCCATCCCTTGAACTATGCCGCCACCGCTGAAATCGAGCACATTGCCAACGATTTGATCGGCTCTGAAATTTTAGTGCAGTTTACCCCCCACGAGATTCCTACCCCATGCGGGCTAACCTTGACCCTCTATGCCAATTTAAGGGATCCGGGGCTGGTCTCAGAAGACCTGGTCACCATCTATCGAACCTTCTATCGCGAGTCTCCTTGGATCAAGGTTTTACCCGTGGGGCAGCTGCCGACGGCGCAGCTAACATTGGGCACAAACCATTGCCATCTTGGGCTGACGGTCGACACCCGCACCCAACGCACCATCGTCGTTGCCGCCCTTGACCCCCACCTAAAAGGACAGGTGGGTCAGGCCATACAGTGCCTTAATCTCGCTCAAAACTGGAACGAAATGCTGGGATTGCCCCGGTTTGGATATCACTAGGTTGGATATCAAGATTAGATATCAATCTTGAAGCGGATCTATTAACACCACCGCCCGTCGAGTCGATAAAGATTTACCGCTGTGCTCTTGCATGACACTGGGGGCCTGCTGCGGATCAAAGTTGCGGCTAAATTCGTCCCACAGGGATATTTTTGACTGCTCAGCAATGTGAACGGCTTCTTGAAGAGACTGCAGCTCGCTCCGCTGGGTGTGATAGTGAGGCACCAGCTTAGCCAGCGTCGTACCGGCCACCACCGCCAGCAACAAATTCACCGTCAACTTCACGCTAGACTCAAGCACCGCCGACTGACGGACAGCTACCGCTGAGAACCTCCTTGGAGTAGAACGCCTGGGGCGCTCAGGGGGCTCAGCAACTGCCGCCTCAGATCGGTGTAATCCATGGGTCACGGTCAGGGTGGGTCTGGGCGGTAAATCGACGTAGGTTGGTTGCTGGGCGGCATTCATTGAGCAAAACACCAGAATTAGGTTTAACTATTTGCAATTAACCACATCCAATGGTGCAACTCAGGTTTTTCCGTATGGGGCAAACGACAGGTCTGGATGTGGACAAGGTTTAAGTCGCTGAGACAAAGGCTCACACAGGGTCTGACGACAACCGTCGCCCCTATTATGGGGCCAAACCTGATTTTTTTAACAGGGACTTGGCTAAAGTTTCGAACTTTCTTTGGAAGCGTTGCCCAGGGCAGCTTCAGGATTGAACTTTTGATTGTGATAGGTTTTTGATTGCGATAGATTTTGATTGAGTATAGATTTTGATTGAGATAAATAGCATAGAAAGGACAGGGAAGCAGGCACTTTTCTTTAGAGTACTTTTACCTACTGAGCTCAAATCCTTCCTTTCAATGTAAGCGTTGCCCTCACAGGACGCAAGTAATTCTCCCGCCAAAATTCACTCATGACTGATTCAAAAGCCATCGCCTTCTGGGAGTTAACTCTGAGCAATTTGGATTGCAAAACCCTCCCTAGCCAGGCTAGGGAGGGTTAATTTTTTCGGAAATAACCTTGAAAAAAGCCCTCAACCCTAAATCAGTCGAGTCAGTTAGATGATTACGCGATCCGATCGCTCGACTAAGGCTTCGGTTGAGTTTACTTTTGAGTCTATTTATAGAGTTCGGTGCCGAGGCGCATGGCCAAAACACCAGGGACCAGGGCGATTAGCAAAATCACAATAATTTGTGTATCAGAGAGGGCCATGGTTCGTAATTTCCTTTTTCTATTCGAGTAAGGGCCAGTTCGTAAAGCCAGTTCATAAAGATTGTTGACCAAAACTGCCCCAGTTGAAGCAACTCAGCCCATAACTGTTACAGACTTTAATAGAAAGGGCTTGGACATCCAATGAACCTTGGCAAAACCAGCCATACCTCACCCAACAAGCCCTGAGACAGTAAAAGGTCGTTCACTATTGAATAGATTGATTAGAATGTAATATCCAAGACAGCATTTAGACAGCGTTCACATCAAAACTGTCTGTAAGTGCATGTCATATCCCCCCTGGCAAAATCGCACCTTAATAAATTTCCCTTTCAATCCCGGTGGATATTCCCCTATTAAACAACCCCGTTAAGATTCGCGATCTAAAGATATGGACACTGCTATCAACGAAGGCATCCCTCAAACCCAAGATGATTTTATCGCTCAGCTGACCCACAGCCGACCGGGGCTAGCCCGCAAGCTGACTCGGGTTCAGCGGGATATGCTGAGGATGGGAGCCCTGGTCGAAAATTCTTGCCTGCTGGCGCGAGAAGCGCTGTGCGATCGCAATCTAGAGGCGGCCAAAAAGCTCAAGCCCCACGACAAACAAATTGATCAGCTCTATCGACAGATTGAGGTCGATTGCGTCAATTTACTGAACTTAGAAGCCCCTGTCACCCGAGACCTGCGCCAGGTGAGCGCCTTTATGCAAATGATCCGAGATCTTGAGCGGATCGGCGACTATGCCAAAGATATCGGCGAGGTCGCTATCAAGTTATTTCAGTATCCCCCCCACAGCTGTATTGATGATGTGCAGGTCATGCTGGATCGCTGTCGTTCAATGGTGGCACTCTGCTTGCTATCCCTATCAGAACTAGACCCTGAAGCGGGCTATGCCATCAAGGACAAAGACGACGTGGTAGATGACGACTACGACCGCATCTACCAAGAGCTGGTGCAGACCCCCTCCAATGCACCAACCATAGAACCCACGGTACTCCTGGTGCTGGTGATTCGGTATCTGGAGCGGATTGCCGACCATGCTACCAACGTGGGGCGGCGAGTCACATATGTAGTGACTGGCGAAAGGTTTTAAACCCAGTTCGCCCTAGCTTTAGAAAACTTAACAGAAATATTTGACAGGGTTGCGCTATTGAGGAAGACTTAGAAGGTCAAACGCGTACTTTTCCTGGGTTTAAGCAGATAGGTAGACCTTGACCTCATTCAAACCCAGATAGACCATTATGTTTATCAGGGAATTCCCCCTTGTTCTTAGGGAGAACTAGGAATTCCAGGCTAGACAGGGTTGGTTACTCGTTTAAGACTGGCTTCTGAGCGTTTGTTGTGTTTGCTTGCAAGCGAAGTTTACGCCATTGATGGCTTCCCCTTCAAAGCAGGCTCAGCCGTTATATTAGACGAACAGGACCGGTCGATCGATTGCCTCAGCGCAAGCGATATCGGCCCGAGTAGTCCACGCAGTTTACGAGATAATAACTGGTCTTTTAAACACTGGTCTTTTAAACAGGGTTGGAAAAATCGCTCTAGACGCCCATGACCTCTAAGGATTCATCGCTACATGAACTTTTCGATATCAGCACTGCTAGCCAACTTTTCGGACGATAAGCTAGTCACCCTTAAGGCCCTCGAAAAAAAGCTCAGCTGCACCAGTGCTCAATCGGCAAAAGCATTGCACATTGCCCTGGATGCCCTTGAGCGGATTGGGGTCTTAGAAAAGGACCGGGGCAAATATCGCCGCATCTATGAAGACGATGTGATTGAGGGCAAGCTGCGCTGTTCAAGCAAAGGATTTTGCTTTGCCATTCAAGATGACGAAGACGCCGACGACATCTACGTTCGTGAAAGCCAGCTTAACAGTGCCTGGAATGGCGATCGGGTGCTCGTCAAGGTCACTAAAGAAGGCAATCGCCGTCGCAGCCCCGAAGGGGAAGTCAAGCTAATCTTAGAGCGCTCTAACGCCTCGGTACTGGCCAAAATCAAAGCCGGTGAAGCGGGCCGTTTTCAGGCGGTGCCTTTAGACGATCGGCTCTTGTTTGAACTTGACATCGCAGATGATAACGGGCTTAAGCTGGCCGAAGCCGAAGACCATCTGGTCCACGTTGAGATTTTACGCTACCCCCTGGGTAAGCATCCCCCCCGCGGTCGGGTTGCCCAGATCTTGGGCAGCGACGCCGAGGCCGCCGATGACATCGAGATTGTTTATTGCAAACACGATTTGCCCCGGTCCTTTGCTGAGGAGATCTTGATGGCGGCAAAAGCGCTGCCTAATCGGGTCCGCAAAGCAGACACCAAGGATCGACTTGATCTCCGTGATCAGCTGACGGTCACCATCGACGGTCCAGACTCACAGGTAATCGACGACGCCCTTACTCTAGAGCAGTTAGAGAATGGTCACTGGCGGTTAGGGGTACACATTGCCGATGTGTCATATTACTTGCCCAGCGGTAGCCCCATCGACCAAGAAGCTAGCAAGCGAGGCACATCTGTTTACTTAGGCGATCAGGTAGTGCCAATGCTGCCGCCGCCGCTTTCTACATCGCTGTGTGCTTTGCTGGCAGATAAAGAGCGATTGGCCATCTCAGTGATGGTGATTCTCGACGAAGCCGGACAGATGGTTGAGTTTGAGATTCAACCTTCGGTGGTGAAAACTGATTATCAGCTCGACTATGAGCAAACCCAGGCGATTCTGGCACGGGATGATAAGGAGGCTCTGGCAGAATTAGGAGTCAAAAAAAGAGAGCTGAACAAGTTTAAAGAGATTTATGAGCTGGTCGCTCAGTTATACGCCGTCAGCCAACTGGTCAAGCAGCAGCGTTATGAGCGCGGCTCGTTTGAGCTCAACCTGCCCGAGCATGTTTTCCCCCCAGACGCTGGTGAGGCCCTGGCTAAGTACCTGTCCCCTAAGTTTCAATACGATGATGAAGGAGCGCTGGGGGCCATGGTGGTGTCCTCAATGCTGCCTGCGCGGGTGATTGTCACCGAGTTTATGTTACTCGCTAACCAGCTGGTGGCAGAGCATCTCAAAGCCTTGGAGGTACCCGCCATCTATCGCATTCATCGGGTGCCTGACCCCAGCGATGTGCAGGAGTTGGTGAAGCTGGCTAACAATATGGAACTGGACTTACACCTCGAAGACGAAGAAGAGGTGCATCCCCGCGACTATCGCAACTTTACAGAGCAGTTTGCCGCCTCAAAAGCCGAGAAGGTGTTGACCTATCTACTGCTATCCACCTTTAAACCCGCTATCTATGCCAGTCATCCTGACGCCCACTTTGGTCTCGCCCTAGAAGACGCGTATACCCATTTTGCCTCCCCGGTACGACGCTACCCTGACCTGCTGGTGCATCGGGTGTTGCATGCTGTCTTTAAAGATGGTCGCGATCGCAGATCGACCCGGTCCAAAGATCGAGTTAATCTGCGTCACAGCAGTTGCCATGGTCAAATCAACTGGAGCGTGCTGCCCCCGGACATTCATACCGAGCTAGAAGACCAGTTTTACCACATCACCACCCACCTGACCGAGCGAGAACGGCTCGCCCAGGATGCCGAATCTGACCTTGAGGGCCTCAAAAAAGCGGCCTTTATGCAAGCCCATACGGGCGAGGTCTTCTACGGTTTGATCACCGGTGTCCAGTCCTACGGGTTCTTCGTTGAGCTGGAGGAATTGCTCGTCGAGGGGCTTGTCCACGTTAGCTCCCTCAAGGATGACTGGTACGAATACCGCTCGCGTCAGCAAAAACTGGTGGGCCGCAAAAATCGCCAGCAGTATCGCCTGGGCGATCGCGTAGAGGTTCAGGTGAAGAGCGTCGACTACTATCGTCAGCAAATTGATCTCGTCGCCGTCGGGGGCGGCAGCGAAGCTCTGGATGAGGACGAGGACGAAACTACCCCCGGCCCGATTGCGGATGCTGGCCTCGAAGAGACCGACCTCGAAGAGACCGACCTCGAAGAGACCGACGACACTGACTACGAAGATATCGATGAATAGCGCGCCCCTACGTTGGCAGGTCCATGGAAACGGCCTTTAGTTCTGAGTCTGCTCGTCCACTGATTTTAGGTGTCAGCGGGGCCTCCGGCCTAATTTATGCGGTCCGTGCCCTCAAATATCTGCTCCAGGCAGGTTACACCGTTGATGTAGTCGCCTCTAAGGCAGCTTATCTAGTATGGCAATCAGAGCAGCCCTCGGCCCAGGATAATCGCATTCCGGTCAACCCCGATGAGCAGATCAAGTTTTGGCGCAAGCAGGCCGACGTGCCCCAAGGAGGACTGCTGCGCTGCCACGCCTGGGGCAATGTCGCTGCCACCATTGCCAGCGGCTCCTATAAAGCCCGGGGGATGATTGTCATGCCGTGCAGCATGAGCACAGTTGCTAAACTGGCCTCAGGGCTCAGCTCCGATTTAATTGAGCGGGCGGCCGACGTCCAACTCAAAGAGGGTCGACCGTTGATTGTGGTTCCCCGAGAAACCCCGTTTAGCCTGATCCATCTGCGCAATCTAACCACACTGGCCGAAGCCGGGGCAAGGATTGTGCCCGCGATTCCGGCTTGGTATCATCAGCCTCAAACGATTGAGGATTTAGTTGATTTTGTGATTGCTCGGGTCCTCGATCAGTTAGATATCGACTGTGTACCCCTACGTCGCTGGGAGGGAAAGTAAATCATGGCACGCTCGATAGTGTTATTTGTCATCATCGGTTTGCTGGTGGTGCTGGCGGTACAAAATACGGCCACCCCCCTTGCGTTGGTGGTGTTAGGCAGCCGCACGGCGGCCCTGCCCCTGTCGGTGTGGTTGCTGGGTGCGATCGCGGCCGGTGCCGTCACCACGCTGCTACTTTACGGTTTTGCCGATCTCGCCACCCCGGCCCGCCGTGACTATCAGCCCATCGGTCAGCGGATTCGCCCCTCAGAGTCAGACAGCTCGCGGACTGGCAGCCAGGGTGGCAGCCGGAGTCCTGGCAACCGGAGCACGAGCCAGGTAAATCGGCTGGTCTCTGAGCCCCCGACCCCCTCAGCCAGCGATCGCAAAAACGCCTATGACACAGACTGGGAAAGCTTTAAAGCTCCGGAGCGTTGGGACAATTGGGGGGAAAAACCTGATCCCCAGCGCATTGCCGAGACCAAAGCCAAACAAGCTCGCCAGCAGCCCAAGCACGGCTTTGGGTTTAAACGGAAACCGGCTTACTCAGCCGCAGATTCGGTAAATGATCTTGAGTCGGGTTGGGACGACTATGAGTCGCCACCGCAAACCGGGGGTAGCCCGGTTGACGATAGCTTGGATAATATTTCAGCTGGCTGGGATGCCTCCCCAGACGCACCGCGCCCTCAAGACTATGTCCCTCAAGACTATGTCCCTCAAGACTATCCTCAAGACTATCCTCAAGACTATGATCGGCCTGCCACTCGGGTCTATGAAAGCGGTTCACTCTACGATGATCTCGATCGCGAAACTGATGAAGTCATCTCCGAAGACATCTTTGATGACTCTGAAGATATTTTCAAGGAGGTTACCGATGATCTCGAACCCGCCCAGGTTGGCCCCGACGGTGTTTACGAAGCTGACTATCGCGTCATTATCCCCCCCTATAAGCCTTTGGATGATGAGGACGACGATTCATCCAAAGCCTGACTCCCCCACTTCCTCAGTCGACCATCATCTGGTTTCGGTATCGGTAACCGCACCCGCTTGCCATTATTCCTCGCTATCGTTGTAGCAGACGCCTGTGCTCGCTCGTTATGACTTCGGCCCCTCGGCTTGCCACTCAACACTACACCGCCAATGGCTGCACGTTAGAGATTACGGCAACCGAGTCGCCCCTGTCTCGCTGGAGCGATCGGTCGCTACTCAAGCACATCCGCTTTAAATTGTGGTTGCACCCCCCCGAAGCCAGTCCCAATACCTTTGCTACAACCGAATCCTCTAATCTAATTGCCCAAGGCAACCAGCCCCAGCTAGAGACCCTAGCCCAGACCTTGCAGAGCTATGTGCAAACCCATCTGGGGCAAGGGGAGGTTGGCCCCAATCCGCTAACCGCTTCCCACTGGCCTCTGGGACAAAAGCATCAGTTGGCTGGCAGCCTGCCTTTGAGCTTGAGCACCCTAGAACTGTTTGACGTAGCCGAAGCCCTGCAACAATATGCTCAAAGCAACGCTCATCTTCCAGCCCTCAGCGACGCCGCCCCCCGCCGAGCCTCCTCCGCTCGCCGCCGCTCGAACTGGCTGTGGGGCAGTTCGGTGGCAGCGGCCATGCTCCTGGCGGTGGGGGTCACGGCGACGCTGCGCAACACCGCTAACGTGGCAACCACAACCGCTGAGACCACTGAGGCAGGCAGCGCAACCGCTGAAAGTAATGCGGACAGCGATCTTGCCAACAGCGATATCGCCAATGGCAATACGGCAGACACCCAAATCGCGAAAGCCACCCCACCGTCAACGGACACAGCCCCAACCGCAGCTGCGGAGTCAGACGAAGCTAGCGAGTCTGGTGAAGCACAGTTAACCTCGCCAACGAATCAGGCGTTTTCTACCCCATCACCGTCTACCCCGTCACTGGCCCAGCGGTTACCCCCAGCCGCGACGCCAACCCCGAATCGCTCTGCGGCATCCGCGCCGAGCCCTGCGGCCCAGCCCCCCAGTCAAGTCCCCAGTCAGGCCCCTAGCCCCGTCGAACCTCGCCTAGACACCGAGCTAGCGGAAGCTGCCGCTCCCCCAGCACCAAATCCATCCACAGGGCGTACCCCATCGGCTCCAGCCCCCGATCTGCGCACCAGAGTCCCCGCCTCTCGCCCGCAACTGAGTCAAGCCCCACAGCCCCAAGCAGAGGCATTGCGCTCAGATCCGCCCACAGAAGGAGTTACAACAGGCGGGGTTGCCGACGCAGACTCCAGCGCCGAGTCTGAGCCACTGCTGGCGGACTCAGCCCCCTCCGCCGAAGCAGCCGGGCCCGCGCAATCCAGTACCTTTTCATCCGGAGCCCTTGCCCCAAACGACCTCGCACCGACCGTGGACGCCGTCGCCCTCTATCTAGAAGGTCAATTACTAGAGCGTGAGCGCCTGGGCCAGGCCCAGGCAGATGCCTTATCTGAGTCATCCGCAGAAGCCCCCAGTGAAGCTGCATCCACCCCCTCAGTGAGCGAACGCCGCGAGGCCGAACTGCGTCTGTATGAAATGGTGCTTAACCCCAACGGCACCGTCACCAGCCTGACCCCGCTCAACGCCGCTGCATCCGAACAGCCTTTAGCGGTGCCAGCAGTTCCAATCGTGGCCCCCTTTGAACGGGACAGCGCGGTGATGCTGAGGATTGCAGTCACAGCCAATAATCAGGTCACTGTTTCCCCTGCTCAGGCTCAGTGAAAAGATTAGGAGCTGTTAAGCAACCATTTCATGATTCGAGGTTGGACATTCCCTTTGCCGCATTCTGGTCTGAACCCAGGAAGACTTTGCGCCCAGCTCCGCCCAAAGACGGGGTTACCGACGCTGACCAAAGCGACAAGTCTGAGCCACTAATGGCGGACTCAGCATCCTCCGCCGAAGCAATCAAGCCCTAATCCCTCGAGCGTTTCCTAGGTTGTTTAGATCGACGCCTAGAGCGTTCCTTCATCAAGGCCTTAGACACTGGGAAGCCCACCACCGGAATTACCTGATGCTTGCGCTCTTCCTCTAACTGGCGTAGCTCTGTGTAGTCAACCCAATCAATACAATCCACGGGGCAGGTGTCGATCGCCTCTTGAATCAATGCTTCTGAGTCACCCTCTTGACGAACTACCCGAGCGCGACCATAGTCAGGCTCGATGTAAAACGTATTGCGAGCCACGTGGGCACAGTGCTTGCAACCAATGCATCTCAACTCATCCACGTAAACGCCTTTTTGTCTCAAAACACCGCCCAGCTCTGGCTCTAAACCAGAGCGATTAGCCGCGTCTCGAAGATAACCACCCAGCTCCGGTTCTAAACCAGAACGCTCAGGTTGATCAGAGGTATCCATAGCAACTGCCCTGCTGACTGAATTCGATTGAGAATCCTGAGGCTATTGAGGAATGCCCAGGACCAACGCCCCCAGAATCAGGAGCTTGGGGCCTTGACCAGGGCATCTAATTGTCGATGTTTCTAAACATCAACCGCACCAGCGGCATCATGTCTGTAGCATTTAACGACTTAAACCCCTAATGCGAGCACCTAGGCACTCCAGCGCTGGAGCACCAGACGAATCGAACCATCTTCATTAGACTGCTGCTCAGACACTTGAAAGCCCTGGCGAGAAGTTTCAGTCAGAACCGTATGGTAAGCGTAACGCTGGGTCACCCGATTCAAAAAACCATCCACCGATAGGGGCTGTTGCCAGTATTGCAGGTCAGCAACCAGCTCATAATCACCGGTCTCACCATCGCGCTTAAAACCCAAGTCGTAGCCATTGGCTTGCTCAATCACCACCTCGGCAATATCCGTGGTGCCCTGGTACCCTCTGACGGTCTTGGGTCCAGTTTTCCAATCAACACTCAAATCGGTTAGGGCAGCCTGCAAGGCCGGCAAATTTCGGATTTTGGTTTTAATCTGGCTAAAATGGGACATTTTAATCCTGTTAATAAAGTCGTCAAGTGAAACCTCACTCCGAAACACCTGCTTCAGAGCTTTTCTAAAAATCGATTACCAATCGCTGTAAGAAACCTGGGATTCGACCGAAGGTGAAACGCCCTGCTGAGCTGCTTGAGCGTAATACTCAGATGTTTTTTCATGAGATAAGACCTGTCCCAACTCGGCCTCAATAGCGGCTGTAACCTCGGCACAAGATTTACCTACAATGCCTGTCACCAGCTCTTTAACCCGACCGTCAGAATAGATAATAAACTCAAGCGTTTCCATAAATCTGGCGAACCTCTGAAAACTGACCTAACTGCCTTGACCTTAACGGGCCTGTTTAAAGGACCCACGTTACCCTAATGAGTCTCATCTTACTTAGAACTTTGAGACATCCTTCAATGCTTTCATTCAAAAACTTAATAGAGAGCATTGAACCAGTGAGCCGCTACATCAGCGCGAGTACGGCTGTGATTTAGTTTCGCGCAACTTAATAGAGCAGTCAAGGTCAGGCCACGACGCAATCGGCTTGGGTCCATTAGTTAGTAATATTTTGAAACAAATGTTTTTCTCCAGCAATACTAATGGTTGAGCCAATGGCTAATCAAAACTGCTTTAAGTTTGAACAAGACTTTGTGGAAGGGTTGCGCTGTATCCCTATGAAAGTGAGGTTTAAGCTTGATACCTGTGGGGTTAAGCTCAAGCTTAACCATTGGAATCAGTTCAGCTATGAGGAGCGCCAGGCCCTGCTAGAGATGCCTTGTGAGTCAGCCCAAACCACCAATGCCTATCGCGAACATCTACAAACCCTGGTCATGCAGTACGCAGGCACCCCTGCCTCGATCTTGCCTATAGATCCCCTGCCTGCCTGGCAAGACCCAACCCAGTTGCCTGAGCAGGTAACTGCCCAGGCAACCCAACACCAACTCACCATCACCCCAACCCAGTGGGCCCATCTGACGGCCTTAAAACGATTTGCTTTGATCAAACTCAGTCAGCCCGGCCATGAGAACCGTAATTTTTTACCGGCCATGGCAGAGTTTGGCCTGGTTCAAGAGGGATAACGTGATCCCCTTTCCCCGCTATACTCTTATACATTCAAATTTGTTCAACTTGCATTGCTTATGGGCATGCCCCCACCTAATTCCCCTGCGCCCCGTCGCAGGAGGCGATACCAAAATTCATCCGTTATGCCCTGGCCTGCGATCGCAACGTCAGTGCTGTTTTACGCACTAGCAGGGCTTCTATTAGGCGCAGTCTCTCCCCCCTACTGGGTTTGGCCCTTAGCCATGGGGGGCACTTTAATGCAAGCCCTGTCCCTAACTGGCCCTCAGTCATTAGCAGAGCTACCCCGCGCACGAGTCCGGTGGGTAGGCTTATTGGCACGCTTGGGCAGCTTGCTCCTGGTGGTAGCCCTGGCCATCGCAGCCAACTTCGCCAACACCAATGACTTTGACTCAATCAAACTGAAGTCAACGGCCTGGACAGTTTTGGGGGCCAGCCTGATGGCGATTATCTTGACAGCACTCTGCACAACAATTGCGATGCAAACCGGCGATCGACTCGTGGCCCTGTTCGGGCGGTCACGCAGCGGCCTAATGCTAGCAGGAGTCTGCTTTTTGGGCTTGTTTTTAGGAGGATTAATCGGGCTGGCGGTTGCAACGCTGTAAGATTATGAGCTTGGCCATAGATTTTGGGACCAGCAACACGGTGATTGCCCGGTGGAATATAGCCACCCAACAGCCAGAACTGCTATCGCTAGCAGACATTGCCTGGCAGATTGGGGCAAATCCACCCTTAGTGCCTAGTCTGGTGCATGTGGAGAATGCCATCGAAGATCAAGTCACCATCGGTCAGGTTGTTCGCGATCGCGGCTTAGACCAAAGCAACCGCTTTTTCAAGCACTTCAAACGCGGCATCGGCACTGATATCCAGGGCTTTATGCCGGAAATCGACGGTCGGCTGCTGTCGTTTGAGCAAATTGGCTCATGGTTTGTGACCGAGTTGATCCAGCATATTCAGCAACAGCAGCCGGATCTAGATTCACTGATTTTTACGGTGCCCGTCGATAGTTTTGAAGCCTACCGCAACTGGCTGGGGCAGCTGTGTGAGTCCCTGGCCATTGACCAAGTCCGCATGATTGATGAGCCCACCGCTGCAGCCCTGAGCTATGGCTTTACAGGGGGTGAAACGCTGCTGGTGATTGATTTTGGCGGCGGCACCCTGGACCTGTCGCTGGTGCAACTGGCAGGGGCCGCTAGTCGCCAACCCCTGGGGTTTATTTTGAAATGGGGTCAAAAGTCCATGGCCCAGCAGACGAATCAGACCGTTAAAACCGCGCGGGTGTTGGCTAAATCAGGGGAAAATTTGGGCGGAGCCGACATCGATACGTGGATAGCTGAGCATTTTGCCCAAACCCTGGGCCTGGAGATCTCACCGCTCACCCTGCGCCTGGCAGAACAAATCAAAATTCAACTGTCGAGCCAGACAACCTCAAGCGAAGCATACTTTAACGATGAAACCCTAGAAAGCTACGAACTTAAGCTAGATCGATCTCAGTTGCAACAACTGCTCGAACAACAAGGATTTTTTGAGCGTTTAGACGAGCGCCTTACCCAGGTGCTGCAGCAGGCCCGCCGCCAGGGAATTGAAAAAGACGATATCAGCGCTGTCCTCATGGTCGGCGGCACAGCCCAAATGCCAGCGGTGCAGCAGTGGATTGAAACTTACTTTAGCGCCAACCAGATCCGCTGCGAGCGCCCCTTTTGCGCGATCGCGCAAGGGGCGTTGCAATTGCAAACCGTCGAGCTAAAGGATTTTCTATACCACGGCTACGGCATCCGCTTTTGGGATCGGCGCAATAACTGCCACGGTTGGCACCCAATTATTCAACCGGGGCAGCCCTATCCCATGGCCGACCCGGTAGAGATTGTCTTGGGGGCTTCCAGTGAAAATCAGCCCAGCATTGAGCTGATCCTGGGGGAGTTAGGGGAAGAGACCAGCCGCACCGAAGTTTTTTTTGAAGGCAACCGCCTGGTCACCAAACGCAGTGGATCGTCGGCGTCTGACCGGGGGGGCAACGTACAACCCTTAAACGATCGCGACGGCGCTCGCTCGATTGCCAAACTAGACCCGCCTGGGGTGCCGGGTAGCGATCGTATCCGAGTCAGCTTTTCGATTGATCAAAACCGACTGCTCAGGGTGACAATCGAGGACTTGCTGACCTCAAACACCCTTTTAGACAATCAAGCAGTTGTCCAGCTGAGCTAGCTTCCCTCTCCCAAACAAATACTCAACATTCGAGTTTGATGGTTGAGTGCACTGCACTATGACAAACGACAGGCTTTTCTACAAAGCATTATTATCATCGTCATCTTCTTCTACGGGACCCCCCAGCTGCTCACGCAGTTCTTGCTCAGCGGCAGCTTCTTCGGCTTGCATCTTGAAGATAATGAAAGACTGACTGGCAATCAAAACAATGGCAAATAGGATGCCCGACAGCACAAAGCTGAGCTTAGTTGAGGGAATGCTCTGCCCCAAAGCATAAATAGCAATTGAAAAAACCGCTGACAGAAACAGTTTAGAAAACAGCGGCATGGCTGGCGCAGACCAGCAAAGCCCCACCAAAATGGCATTGAAATAGAGGGATAGCAAAAATAGGTGGGTGCGCTTGGCAAAAATCCGCTGAGCGCGTTGCTGAGTCCCGGCAAAGGGTAGCTTGAGACGATTGCCGGCCATGTTGATCAAGTCAAGTATGATAAACCAAACTGGTATCAGCAAAATAGACACCACCACTAGCCACATCGGCGGTGCCGACAGGGTTTGACTTAGGGTAGCGGACGCCCTGGCCATTGCGATCGCGCCACCAAATAAGTAGGCAGCAATACCGGCTACCAGTAGCATTAGAGCATCTACCCCCAGCGAAGGTGTCACTGGAGACAAGCTTGTATCACGGGTCATTGTTTTAACGGTATCTGTGGATGTCAAAGCTGTGCTAGTTTGGGTAAAATTGTCCGTTTTTAAGGATATGCGTTCCATAGTGGTTGAGTACTAAACCTTGCCGTTGGCTGTGCGGGCAGCCAATTCGAGCTGATAGACTCTAGCCGTTAAACAGTCCTACAGTTCACAGTCTTACAGTTCAAAAGAGCAGGTCTCACCCTAGCGATTGGGTTGATTCTGAGGGTTAAACCATCATCAACCCGAGCTGTGAATGTGACCTTCTCTGGGGGCACTACCCAGGAGACTTTATACGAGCACTTTATAAGAGAAGTTCAACAAACGAAAGTTTTGGGGAAACTTTCTAAGTAAACTTACTGAGCTCGCAACGTATAAGTAAACGCCGGGTCTTTAACGTTTTACAAGTTTAACTGTCTACGTCCGCAAAAATACTAACCACTCAGTTTAGTAACTGTGAAGGTTTGCGGATGAGGGCCAAGATAACTTAATAATCAAGTTTGCTTAATAATCAAGTTTGCTTAATTTGCACCGTCATTTTGATGCATCAAGACGCAGATACACTTTTATTGTGATAGTCGTCGCTTTGAAAAGGCGAGTCTTTATTACGGACAAAAACAGGGCCATTACGCAAGTCTGCCATTCTTTAAATCCTCCAGCGTTAGTCAACAGCATCATCGGGTTACACTAACACTGCACAAACCCACCAGCAGGACTGCCCTAATGAATGTGACCCAGTCGCCGCTTGAGTTGCAAAAGTTTTCTCAGCAGCCCCACGCGTCCAAAATCAACTCGTCTAATCTCGGCAAAGCTTGGACCATTGAGCAAAGCGAAGATTTATATCGCATCAACGGCTGGGGGGACCCCTACTTCTCAATTAACGCCGCTGGCCACATCACCGTGTCGCCCCAGGGGGAGCGAGGCGGCTCCCTAGACCTGTATGAGTTGGTCGAAGCCCTCAAGCAGCGCGATCTGCGTCTCCCCATGCTGATTCGCTTTTCCGATATTTTAGAAGACCGTCTGGAGCGCCTCACCGCTAGTTTTGCCAAAGCCATTGCTCGCTATGGTTATGAGGGTAGCTATCGCGGCGTCTTTCCGGTTAAGTGTAACCAGCAGCGCCATCTGGTTGAGGACCTGGTGCGCTTTGGCAAACCCCATCAGTTTGGGTTAGAAGCAGGCTCTAAACCAGAACTGATGATTGCCTTAGCAACCTTGAATACGCCCGGAGCCCTGCTGATTTGCAACGGCTACAAAGATCGCTCCTATATTGAAACCGCTATGCTGGGGCAGCGCCTCGGCCAAACCCCAATTATTGTGCTAGAGCAGCTCGAAGAAGTCGAGTTGGTGATTGAGGCCAGCCGTCGGCTTAATATTCAACCCGTCTTAGGGGTGCGGGCCAAGCTCACCGCCAAAGGCCAGGGTCGCTGGGCCACCTCCGCAGGCGATCGGGCAAAATTTGGTCTGAGCATTCCTGAAATCATTACGGTGGTTGAGCGATTGCGTCAGGCAGACATGCTGTCATGCCTGCAGCTGCTGCATTTTCACATTGGCTCCCAAACCTCGGCCATTAGCGTGATCAAAGACGCCCTGCGAGAAGCCTGCCAAATCTACGTCGAACTCGCTAACCTCGGGGCCAATATGCAATACCTCGATGTGGGCGGTGGCCTCGGGGTTGACTACGACGGCTCTAAGACCAATTTCCACGCTTCTAAAAACTACAGCATCCAAAACTACGCCAACGATGTCGTCGCCGAGGTTAAAGAAGCCTGCACCGCTCGAGAGCTGCCCGTCCCCACGCTGATTAGTGAAAGCGGTCGCGCCCTGGCCTCCCATCAGGCGGTCCTGGTTTTTGACGTGCTGGGCACGAATGAAATCCGCTCCACTGAGCCCGAGCCCCCCAGTGAAGCCGATCACACGATTATCCGAGAACTCTACGACACCTACCGCTCGATCAGCATCAAAAACTATCAAGAAGCGTTTCACGATGCTGAACAGTTCAAAGAAGAATCCATCAGCTTATTTAACTACGGCTACCTCAGCCTGACCGGGCGTGCCAAAGTCGAGAACCTGTTTAGAGCCTGCTGCGCCAAAATCCTGGAGACCGTCCGTCAAGAAGATTATGTGCCCGACGACCTGGCAAACCTTGAGAAAATCATGGCGTCGATCTACTACGTCAATCTCTCAGTGTTTCAATCGGCCCCTGACACCTGGGCCATCGATCAGCTGTTTCCGATCATGCCCATCCATCGCCTTAATGAGGAACCCACCTGCCGAGGCACGCTGGCGGACCTGACCTGCGACAGCGATGGCAAGATCGACCAGTTTATCGACCTGCGCGATGTCAAAGATGTGCTGGAGCTGCATCCCCTAAACCACGATCAGCCCTATTACCTGGGCATGTTTCTAACCGGGGCCTATCAAGAGATCATGGGCAACCTGCACAATCTCTTTGGTGACACCAATACGGTTCACATTCACCTGT
Source organism: Cyanobacteria bacterium J06635_1 (assembly GCA_039820425.1). Taxonomy (GTDB): domain Bacteria; phylum Cyanobacteriota; class Cyanobacteriia; order Phormidesmidales; family Phormidesmidaceae; genus SIO4C1. The sequence goes on along the minus strand of JBCBQD010000011.1, from coordinate 55 downwards.
TTCATGGTGTCGCCTTTGACCACATGCTCGATATGGTACCCCTTGGGCGTCAGGT
>JBCBQD010000010.1:0-46886 GCA_039820425.1 Cyanobacteria bacterium J06635_1 | reverse complement strand
GTCCAGGACTTAAATCTGCCGGTCAAGGTGATCGGCTGCCCCATCGTGCGAGAAGCCGACGGTCTGGCCATGAGTTCTCGCAATCGATATTTGAGTGAGTCAGCACGACGGCAAGCCGCTATACTCTATCGGGGGTTGACTGTAGCCCAGAAAACATTTTACTCCGGGGTGCGATCGCAATCTGCCCTGATTCAGGCGGTTCAATCTGTATTAAGTAACGTACCCGATCTCCGCCCGGAGTACATTGAACTGGTTCACCCCGACACATTGGAAACCTTAGACTCTGTTGAGACCACTGGTATGTTGGCAGTTGCGGCCCATTTGGGCGATACCCGTTTAATTGATAATGTTGTGCTCCGTGCCCGTCGGCCCATCATCGCCATTGATGGTCCCGCCGGCGCTGGCAAATCTACGGTGGCTCGACGGTTAGCCCGTCAGCTTGATTTGCTATACGTCGACACCGGGGCGATGTATCGTGCCCTGACCTGGTTTGTCCTAGAGCAGTCAGTTGACCCCCAAAATGAGGTGGCCGTTGCTGAGCTGCTTAGCCAATGTCACATTCAGCTCACGACTCAAGCAGCAACCGATCGAGAACTGCCCCAGCAGGTTTGGGTAAATGGGCAAGAAGTCACCCAAGCAATTCGGCAACCCTTGGTCACGGCTCAAGTGTCAACCATTGCCGCCCAGGCTGCTGTGCGTGAAGCCCTGGTAGACCAGCAAAAGCAATACGGTGAGCAAGGCGGTGTGGTCGCCGACGGTCGCGATATCGGCACCCATGTGTTTCCCCATGCTGAGCTAAAAATTTTCTTAACTGCCTCTGTCCAAGAACGCGCCCGGCGACGACAGCAGGATATGGCGCAACAAAACCAGCCGATTCCTGATCTGAGCGAACTGGAACACACTATTGGAGAACGCGATCGCAAAGACAGCACCCGGCAAATCTCGCCCCTGCGCAAAGCCAGTGATGCTACTGAGATTGATACCGATACCCTAAGCATTGATGCCGTCACCAACAAAATTGCCACCCTTTATGCCCAGCGGATTGAGGAATAAACCCTAAAACTAGTGGTCTGTCAACCTTAAATTTTTGTGCAAGACCGACGCGGAGAAACGGTGATAGGGAGACGCGGCGATCTTCACCTGTGAGCGATCTCCGCGTCTCCGTGTCCTTCCCTCTCCGCGTCCTCCCTAACCGAAATTTTAAGTTTGACGCAATACTAGAACGGAAATCCTCTCCCCTGATGAGCGTAGATATACGTAAATTTTGTCCGTAATCCAATAATTCCTGAGGTTTTATTTCCGTATTTCCGTCGAGGTGATTATGGATACTTCAGTGGAGAATGGAATTAATTCTGGAGAACGCATGCAGGTTGACCAAGGCATCTTGGGGGCATTTAGATGTTTTGAGAACCCTGCACAAAAAGCGTCCTTACAGGTGAGCTGTCTGACCCCGGGGGCTTTATGGGGTCAGACATTTTTCTTTTTAAATCTCTATGGCCCTTCAGGCAAAAGTAAAAGATTGAGATAACGCTCTCGCTTGACCGGAGCTTGAGAAACGAGCGTTTCGGGGTGATCCTCAGCCCAGGTCACCAGCCATTCCAGTTGATCAAACATCTCATCCATCGTCCGAATGCGTTCACCCTGGAGTGCGTCAACTAACGCTGGATGGTCAAACGCAAGATAAAGGCCGTCTCCAAAGCTATTGCCGAAAATCAATTGCACCCCATCTGCTCGATCATCGCAGTCTCGGGCTGAATTGTGATCATAAATATCGATGCCCAATGGCTGGCCACTCGGTAGCCTAAAAAACCAGCCAAAATCTTCTAGGAAGGTATCTCGATGCTGCCAACCATCCTCCACCTTAAATTGATGGTGCGTTAAACAAGCTTCAACCTCGTCATAATCCTGATAGCTTTGCCTGGCAGCCCATGGGACAGAAAAGGCCAAGCCCACAAACCCGACAGAAATAGCGGTCAGCAGCCCGCCTGCCATCCAATGCAAACTTTTCCTGGATATTCCCTTAGGCATCGTTGATTACCCATAAAACCCTCACCCCTGCGGATACAAGCAGCCTCACGCCGTTTCCAGTCTGTCTTGATAGCTTTTTTTGATAGTTTTATACGCCGTACTAGCTTAGATACGTCAGCCCAAATACGTCTGACACTGTTGCCGAAAGTCATCACCCCGAGCTTCAAAATTAGGATATTGGTCAAAACTGGCGCAAGCCGGGGAAAGCAGCAATACTTTGGCCTTAAGCTGAGGGGCTAGCGTTTGACTGCGGACAATGGCTTTTGCCATCGTGCCCACGATTTCAGTCTGACCGCCGTAGCTGACCTCGGCCAGCCGTTGGGCAAACTGCGGGGCGGCATCTCCGATCAGTAAAACAGCGGCGGCTTTGGCTTTGATCTCAGTCAGCCAAGCCGTATCGTCTCCGGCCTTGGCCGCTCCCCCCGCAATTAAAATCACAGGGCTCTCCACCGAGTGGAGTCCGACCTCTGCGGCGTCATAGTTAGTGGCTTTACTGTCGTTAATGTAATCAACGCCCTGCCAGGTCAAAATATGTTCCAACCGATGGGCTACGCCAGGGAAAGTTTCAACCGCTTGCACAATGGCCTCTTTAGGAATCCCTGCCAAACGGGCAGCGGCCACCGCCATCAGCAAGTTTTGCTGGTTGTGTACCCCCACCATCCTCAGGGCATCTACGGGCACAATGGTCTCGCCCTGGTGGATTACCCAGCCAGCCTCGATGTAAGTGCCCGGTTGGATGGGCAAGATCGCCCCTTTCCCTCCGATGCTGGTCCAATGGGTCTCTGGCCAACGGTCACTCACCCGCGATCGCAGGTAGGGGTCATCGCCGTTGAGCACCTTGATTTCGCTGCGATCTAACAGTGACGCTTTGATGTTGAAATAATTTTCTAAGGTTTTGTGACGGCTGAGGTGGTCAGGGGTAAACGTCGTCCAAATGCCGACCTTGGGTTTGGGGCCGATGGAGGCCTCGATCTGGTAGCTGCTCAACTCAGCAATCACCCAGTCGGGGCGCGGGTCGAGGGCTACCTGACAGGCTGCATGGCCGATATTGCCGCAGGCGGGGGCCCGCCTGCCCGCAGCTTTAAAGATCGCCGCCACCAGTTCAGTGGTGGTGGTTTTGCCATTGGTGCCAGTGATCCCCAACCAGGGCACATCCGATAGACTCCGCCAGGCCAACTCCATTTCGCCAATGGTTTCGATGCCTTTTTCACGGGCCTTTACCAGGGCGGGTACATCCCAGGGTACGCCAGGGCTCACCACCACCAAATCCATATCCGACTCCGGGGTAAAGGTGTGGTTCAGCTTGACGGTGATGCCTGCTTTCGCCAACTCGGTCTGCTGGATCAGGAGGCGGTCGCTGTGGTTGCGATCGCTCATTGTGACTTGCCACCCCTCGCGCTGCAGCACCTGCGCTGCAGCTATCCCCGACTTACCCAAGCCGATTACACATGCGTGTTTCATGAGCGCACCCTTTAACCTTTTACAATTTCGCCAAAATCAGCCAACACTCTGGCATGGTTACGCAGTAGCCCCAGTAAATTTAGGCGATTTTGGCGAATTGCAGGATTCTCATCCATGACCAAAACACTGTTGTCTCCATCAAAGAATTGGCTCACTATTGGCGCAGCCTGCTCTAGGCCAGACAGCAGCTTACGGTAGTTTCGCTCAGCCAGAGCTGACTCGGTTTGGGGTACCAGGGTCTGCAAAGCTTCGTAAAACGCCTGCTCCGACGATTGTTGAAATAAGTCTGGCTGCACTCCGTCTGTTGGGTTTAGGGTGCTAGTGTCTAAATCTCCCTTGACCGCCAAGCGAGCTGCCCGGTTCACCGTTTCATAGACCTTATCCAAGGTGCCATCGTTGCGAATGGTCTGCAAAAACTCAGCCCGATCGCGCACATCTAGCAAACTGGAAAGGGCCCGGTGGCGATAGTCCTGATCAGTTTCGTTGAGCACCGCATTGACCAGGTCATAGTCGATCTTCTCCTGCAGCAGCAATCGCACCCGCTGCACAAAGAAATCTTCGAGCTGCTGGTGCAGGGTTTCACCCTTCATGCCTTCACGCCCCGTGGTAAAGGCAGCCACCACCTGGGTCAATAGCGCGTGCAAATTGATCGACAGATTGGCAACCCAAACAATATTGATAATGGCATTCGCTGCCCGGCGCAGGCCAAAGGGGTCCGCCGAGCCCGTGGGCAACATGCCCAAGCCAAAAATGCTCACCAGGGTATCGAGCCGGTCGGCAATGCCCACCACCTGGGCAATGATCGAATCAGGGAGATCGTCCCCCGCGCCTTTGGGGAGGTAGTGCTGTGCGATCGCATCGGCCACCGCCAGCGGTTCCCCGCTATGCAGGGCATATTTCTGCCCCATCACTCCCTGCAGCTCTGGAAACTCCCCCACCATCTGGGTCACCAGGTCGGCTTTACACAACAGGGCCGTCCGCTCAATGTGGGCAAGTTGGCCGTTGCTAAGATTCAGCTGGGTAGCAATCTCCCGGGCAATTTGGCCAATCCGGTCCACTTTACCCCGCATGGAGCCAATCCGTTCTTCAAAGGTCACGGTTTCCAGCTTGGGCACATAGGCTTCCAACGGCTGCGCCCGATCGGCCTCAAAGAAAAACTTACCGTCCGACAGTCGCGCTCGGATCACCCGCCCATTGCCCTCAGCAATAATATCTGACTTGGCCGGATCGCCATTTGAAATGGTGATGAAATTAGGCAGTAGTGCCGCTGACTCCGCCGCCGGACGCACCGGGAAATAGCGTTGGTGGCTCTCCATTTCCGTAATGGTCACTTCTGACGGAATCTCTAGAAACGCTTCATCAAATTTACCCACCACCGCCGTCGGCCATTCCACCAGATTAGTGACCTCGTCCAGCAGATCGGGATCAATCACAGCGGTCCCGTTGATCGATTTAGCCGCAGCCTTGACCTGGGCCAAAATTTTAGTCTTGCGACGCTCAGGGCTGACATCCACAAAGGCTTTTTCCAAAGCACTCACATAGTCTTCGGCCCGTTTTAGGGTAATTGGATCAGGATGCAGGACACGATGCCCCTCTGAGGTGCGATCGCTGCTACAGGTTTTAGAGCCATTCTCGAGGGTCAGCGGCAGCACCTGCCCCTCGAGCAAAAGCACCAGCCAGCGAATCGGGCGCGGAAACTTAAGGTCGCCATCCCCCCAGCGCATAAATCGCTTGCCTTCGAGCTCCAGTACCCACTGGGGAATTAGCTCAGTCAAAATCTCAGCGGTCGACCGTCCGGCAATCCGCTGGGTGACAAAAATAAAGGCCCCCTTGTCGGTCTCGCGGATTTCAAACTCCTCCACCGAAACCCCGCGAGACCGGGCAAAACCCTCCGCTGCCTTGGTGGGTTTACCGTCTTTAAAGGCCCGGTCAGCCGGGGGGCCTTTTACCTCCTCTTCACGGTCAGGCTGACGCTCAGGCAACCCCTTGAGCAAGATCGCCAATCGCCTCGGCGTGCCATAAAACTCAATCGCATCCGGCGTCAGCAATTGCTCGTCTAGCTCCCCCGGAATCTTGGCTCGCCACTGCTTGAGTGCATCTTCCACAAAGCTGGCGGGCAGCTCCTCTGTACCAACTTCTAGCAAAAACGTCGCCATGTTTGACCGATAGGTGCGAAAAAAACCTCCTTATTATCGCAACATTTGCGAAGGTTGAACGATAAGCTTGTGCGAGATTTTCACCTCCCCACCTCCCCACCTCTCCATCAGCCTTGTAATATGACTAAACGGCCCCCTATGGATCGATCACTATGCAAGTCTTTGTGCTCCTCTTCAACGCCCGCACCGAGAATGAAGGCATCCATACCCTCCAGATCGGCGATCGCAACGTCGTGCTGATGTTTGAAGAGGAAGACGATGCGATTCGGTTTGCCGGTCTGCTGGAAGCCCAGGATTTTCCAGAAGCGGCGGTAGAAGCCTTTGAGACCGACGAAATTGAAGAGTTTTGTGAGGGCGCAGGTTATGTAGCCAGGCGCATTTCTCCAGGGGAGCTTGTCATCCCCCCTGAGCAAAACGTGGAAAAGACCCTTTGGGATCCGGATACGCCACCTGATCAAGTCGTGGCAGACGACAGGAGTCTATCTGAGTCTGAATTTGACCAAATCCGTCAGCGGCTAGAAAAGCTTTTGTAATGAATGGCTAGCCCCTGTTAAATAGCATACAGATGGAAACTAATGGCTAAGAACCTAGAAGATCGTGGCTATTTGCTCACCGAGCAGATTAATCCCAATAGCCAACAGCTCGATCAGCTTTCAACCCTTGAGATGGTTGAGGTCTTTAATCAAGAAGATCGCAAGACCGTGGCTGCGATCGCAGCCGCCCAAGCCGAACTCGCAAAAGCCATTGATCTGATTGCGATCTCACTTAAGAGAGGCGGACGGCTGTTTTATGTCGGTGCAGGCACCAGCGGTCGTCTAGGTGTCCTCGATGCCTCTGAATGCCCACCCACCTTTTGTACCTCTCCAGACTTAGTCCAGGGCATCATTGCCGGGGGGGCTCCTGCCCTGATTCGCAGCTCAGAGGGGCTAGAAGACCATACCGAAGATGGAGCCGCCGCCATTAATGCCCACCACATTACCTCCCATGATGTGGTCGTTGGGATTACCGCCGGGGGCACCACCCCCTATGTGTGCGGTGCCCTCCAAGAGGCTAAACTCCGCCATGCCACCACTATTTTCATGGCCTGCGTCCCCGCTGACCAGGTAGAGAGCGACACAGATGTGGATATTCGGCTGATTGTCGGCCCAGAGGTGCTGGCCGGGTCCACTCGCCTCAAATCCGGGACCGTGACCAAAATGGCACTTAATATTCTCTCAACGGGGGCCATGGTCAAATTGGGCAAGGTCTACGGCAATCGCATGGTCGATGTGGCCGTCACCAATACAAAGCTCCACGATCGCGCCCTGCGGATCATTAGCGCCCTGACTGATCTCACCCGCGAGCAGGCCGATCAGCTATTGGGCCAAAGTGATAAGCAGGTCAAACTGGCTCTGATGATGCATTGGTCGGGGTTACCTAAAGAAGCTGCGCAGAAAGCGCTGGATGACCACGATGGCAATCTCAGACAGGCACTTACGGCGATCAAAGAAGAGGGTTAGGCTCGAAGTATGAAATCAGAATACGATTTTTCAAATGCTGAAAGCGGAAAATTTTACCGTCCTGCGGCTAAAGCGCTTGCCATCCAATCAGCCCCCAGGCTTATCAGTTTCCCTTTACCCATTTCCTCTGTTTAATTGGGGTTTGATTTTTGTGCAGTCCTCTTAATCGAGTTAATCCCTGGGAAATAGCGCTGTGCATTGCCCTCCCTAAGACGAACAGTTTGGTAGTGTCATAAAAGTCGCCGCCGGGGAAATTTGGTTTTCCCCGCACCCCTTCCCCTTAGGGGGTTCCGTTCCCCTAAGAACCCACGGACAAGAGGCGTCTCCCAAAATAGCGCGATGTTATCGACCCTCCCGGTTGTGACAACGCGCATTCGCGCTGCGAAGTCGGGCCGCTTACTCTGGCTGAGTATACTGACAAGCACCAGCAAAACGGTAAAACCACATACTTTCAGGCCCTAACAAGACCCAGGGAGCTAGTCGCTACGAAGCCTTCTTAGAGCTGTCTGATGTTTCAGTTGATGTGTTTGTGGTCGAAGTCTTCTTAGCTTTAGCTTGGGTGGTTGCTGTCGTCGATTTTGGAGTCTTAGCCGTGGTTGACTTTGCTGTCGTCGACTTCTTAGCCGCAGCTGTTTTAGTGGTCTTCTTAGCCGTCGTCGATTTCTTAGCTGCGGTCTTAGTGGTCTTTTTGGTCGTCGATTTCTTAGTCGTCGACTTCTTCGCGGTTGATTTCTTCGCCGTGGTTGACTTGCGCCGCGTCTTCTTGGTCGCTGCTTTTTCTTCGACCAGCTTTAGGGCTTCCTCGAAGGTGACCTCTTCAGGCTTCTTGCCCTCCGGCACAGACACATTGACCTTGCCGTACTTTATGTAAGGACCATAGGGACCATCAAAAATATTGATCGGCTCCTCATCCTCAGGATGTTTGCCCAACTCGCGGAGGGGCTTAGCGGCGGCTCTTTTGCCGCGACCTCGTTTGGGCTCGGCAAGCATCTGCAAGGCTCGCTCCAGGGTGATGGTGAGGACATCATCATCGCCTTTGATAGAGCGATAGTCCTTGCCCTCTTTGCCTTGGTCGTGAACCACGTAGGGACCAAATCGCCCCAGGCTGGCCTTAATTTTGGCTCCGGTTTCAGGATGCAAACCCAGCAGTCGCGGCAATGCCAGCAGACCAACTGCCATCTCCAGGGTGACGTCTTCGGGTTTAGTGCCTTTAGGCAGAGAAGCTCGCTTGGGTTTGGGATTATCTTCAGTGACCTCACCCAGCTGGACATAGGGGCCATAGGCCCCGATTAAAGAAAAAATCGGTTCGCCGGTATCGGGGTGTAGGCCAATTTTTTCAGGCCCCTCGGTCTTTTGCTTGAGCAAGACTTGAATTTGCGCATCGTCGAGATCAGCTGGGCTGACATCGTTGGGGATCGACGCCCGCACCGCACCGGCTTCTGGGTCTTCAGCCTCAATGTAGGGGCCGTAGCGACCAATGCGAACCTTGGCGGTCAGGTCATCGAGAGCCACTGTCCGGGCTTCCGCCGGATCAATCTGGTCCTCACGCACCTGCACCTGTTGCTCTAGCCCCTCGTCCCCGGAGTAAAACTTTTTCAAGTAGGGCAACCAGTCCGCCGACCCCATGGAAATATCATCCAGGGTCTGCTCCATGCGGGCGGTAAAACCAGGATCGACCAGGTCTGGGAAATGGTTTTCCAATAGCCCCGTCACCGCAAAGGCTGTGAAGGTGGGCATCAGACTGTTATTGAGCCGTTGGACATAGCCTCGGTCGATGATGGTGCCGATCACTGAAGCATAAGTACTGGGTCGACCAATGCCTTCGCTTTCTAAGGTTTTGACCAGGGTGGCTTCGGTGTAGCGGGCCGGGGGCTGGGTTTCATGGCCGATGGCCTCTAGCTCAGAGCAGGTCGGGCTATCACCTACTTTCATGGGGGGCAGCACCACCTCTTGATCTTCGAGGGCTGCATCTGGGTTATCAGATCCCTCTACATAGGCCCTGAAAAAGCCTGGGAAATCAATCCGTTTGCCCGTGGCGCGGAAAGTGGCATTATCCACTTCGATGCTGACTGAGACGTGGGTTTGCCTGGCTTCTGCCATCTGGGTGGCGACCGTCCGCTTCCAAATCAGGTCGTACAGACTCAGCTCACGACCGCTTAGCCCGGTTTCTTGGGGCGTCCGAAAGGTGCTCCCCGCCGGGCGGATGGCTTCGTGGGCCTCTTGAGCCCCTTTAGTCTTGGTATCGTACTGTCTGGGCTTTGGGCTCAGATAGTTTTTGCCATACTTTTGTTCGACACAGCTGCGGGCAGCCGACACAGCTTGCTGTGACAGATGCACCGAATCGGTTCGCATGTAGGTAATAAACCCTTTTTCATAGAGCCCTTGGGCGGTGCGCATGGTGTCGCGGGCCGACAGTCGCAGCTTGCGGTTAGATTCTTGCTGCAGGGTCGAGGTAGTAAAAGGGGGGGAGGGCCTACGGGTTGAGGGGCGTTCTTCGAGGTTGGTGACTGACCAAACCCCGGCTTGCAGGCGTGCTTGCAGAGACCGGGCCTGGGCCTCATCGAGCAAAGCCACCTGACGCCCCTCGGTGATTTGCCCGGTGTTTTCATCAAAGTCGCCACCGTTGGCAACGCGGGTACCGTCCAAACTCACCAGCTTTGCTTCGAAGGGGCTCTCGGCCTGCAGGAGAGTGGCTTTAAGATCCCAATAGCTACCCCGCTTAAAAGCTCGTCTGGCCCGTTCGCGGTTGACCAGCAGGCGTACGGCGACGGACTGGACTCGACCGGCGGATAACCCCCAGGCAATCTTTTTCCAAAGCAGGGGTGACAGGGTATACCCCACCAGCCGATCTAAAATGCGGCGGGTTTCTTGGGCCCGGACCAACTGACTATTGATGTCGCGGCAGTTGTCTAAAGCAGCCTGGATGGCCTCTTCGGTAATTTCATGAAACACCATGCGTTTGGTGGGCACTTTGGGTTTCAAAATCTGCAGCAGGTGCCAGCTAATGCTCTCTCCCTCGCGGTCTTCGTCAGTGGCCAGGACAAGTTCATCGGCTTCCTTGAGGGCCTCTTTGAGGGCTTTGACAATTTTTTTCTTATCCTTGGGGATCACGTAGAGCGGCTCAAAGTCAGAACCGGGATTAACGCCAAGCTGAGCCCACTTTTCACCCTTGACCTTGGCAGGAATGTCACTCGCAGACTGGGGTAAATCGCGAACGTGCCCCATGGAGGCTTCTACCCGGTACCCTTTGGGAAGGTAGTTCCGGATGGTCTTTGCTTTGGTGGGTGACTCGACGATGACAAGGGTGGACATATGACAGGCGGAATTCAAACGGTAATATTCAAAAAACGGGCAGATATGGCTCAGGTCAGCATAGCTGTCGACTCATTCTGCGAAATATTTCTAGCTATTTGGAGCATTCCCAACGAAGCTGGCCATTGCTGCACCAATGGTAAATAAATCGTGCATAGCATTCGCCCGCGACATCCAGGTGAAATTGGCTAATTTCCCAATGGGCAAACCATAGGTCTGGACGTTTTCAAGGTTTAAGAGCCAAGGTTTAAGTGTTAACCATAGCAAACGAGCTTCAGGAATTTCCAACTCGATAAACCACATCTCAGTTTGAAAACTTGAGTTTTGCCCGTAGGACAAACAACAGGTCTGTGCTTGGACGAGGTTTAGCCGTCAATGGCGCTTCTTTACTACATATATATCGATAGATCGAAACTGTGGAGTTCGTCTACCTCTGATTAGAAGTTAAGCCCTATCAAGGTCGGGGCAATCCTGCGCTGGCTGACTTGATCAGCACTTGTCAAAAGCCTTGACAGCCTTGACTCAAAGACCCATACCCCAGATTGAATTTCGACAGTGGATGGAAAAGTGAGAATAAAAGGTTAAGATTCCAAGTGGACAACCTTATCCGTAAACTATGGATTTTGCTAACCTGACAGCTCAGCTAAACGCTGGCAAGATTTTGCCCGAAGGGATCATTATCGCCACCTTGATTATCGTTTTGGTCGGGGATTTGATCGTGGGTCGGTCCTCATCGCGGTGGACGCCCTACGCGGCGATCGCAGGTGCCATCGCCGCCACGGTCGCCCTCTGCTTTCAGTGGGATGCCACCGAACCAATTTCCTTTTTAGGCGGGTTTAACGGCGATAACCTGGGGGTGGTTTTTCGCGGCATTATTGCCCTCTCTGCGGCGGCAACGGTGCCGATGTCAATCCGCTATGTGGAGCAATCGGGTACGGCGCTGGCCGAGTTTTTAGCGATTTTGCTCACGGCCACCCTGGGGGGCATGTTCCTATCAGGGGCCGACGAGTTGGTCATGATCTTTGTCTCGCTAGAAACCTTAAGTATTTCGTCCTACCTACTCACGGGCTACATGAAGCGCGACCCGCGCTCCAACGAAGCTGCTCTGAAGTATTTGCTGATTGGGGCAGCCAGCTCAGCGATTTTTCTCTACGGTATCTCGCTGCTCTACGGCCTATCCGGCGGTGAGACTAAGCTGAGTGCGATCGCGACAAATCTGGCTACCAGCCAAAGTGAAACCTCGATTGGGCTGGTCATTGCGCTGGTGTTCGTGATCGCGGGGATCGCCTTTAAGATTGCTGCGGTGCCTTTTCATCAGTGGACTCCAGATGTTTACGAAGGGTCGCCCACACCCGTTGTGGCATTCCTCTCAGTGGGCTCTAAAGCAGCCGGTTTTGCATTGGCAATCCGCCTGTTGGTGAGCGTCTTTCCGCTGGTGTCTGATGAATGGCACTTTGTCTTTACGGCCCTGGCGATTTTGAGCATGGTGCTCGGTAACGTGGTCGCCCTGGCCCAAACCAGTATGAAACGAATGCTGGCCTACTCTTCGATTGGTCAAGCCGGTTTCATTATGATTGGCCTGATCGTGGGGACCGATGCTGGCTACGCCAGCATGATTTTTTACATGCTGGTATACCTGTTTATGAACCTGGGCGGGTTTACCTGCGTGATTTTATTCTCTTTGAGAACCAATACGGACCAAATCAGCGAATACAGCGGCCTCTACCAAAAAGATCCGCTGCTGACTCTGTGTCTGAGCCTTTGTTTACTCTCCCTGGGGGGCATACCGCCGTTAGCGGGCTTTTTTGGTAAGCTCTACATCTTTTGGGCCGGTTGGCAGGCTGGGGCCTATGGCTTGGTGCTAGTGGGTTTGGTCACCAGTGTGATTTCGATTTATTATTACATCCGCGTCGTCAAGATGATGGTGGTCAAAGAGCCCCAGGAGATGTCGGAGTCCGTGATTAACTACCCCCCCGTCCAGTGGAACTTGCCAGGGATGCGTCCTATTCAGGTCAGTCTTATTGTGGCGGTGGTCGCAACCTCTTTGGCGGGAGTACTGTCTAATCCACTGTTTACTCTGGCGAATAATTCTATTGTACGGACGCCGCTGCTACAGCGGGCGGGTGATGTGCAGCAAGTTGAGATGCCAATTGCTTCGGTGTTGAGATCGGATTTGATAGAAGACGTCGGGCGTCAGTAGTCAAGAAAGGGGAAAGGTGAAGGGATTAACACCCCCTACCTACTACCCACTGCCCACGACTCCCCATTACTGAGTACTGCTGCTATAAAGCAAAGCCTCTGTATTGGGCAATTTATCACGATTTAAGCGCTGTTTTGCCAGCTTGCCCAGGGGCAAAATCACTCGGCTGAGGGTGCGCTGGTCTTCTAGCTTCTGTAGGGTAAATTCGCCGCCGAGCTGCTCCATCAGAGACTTGCAAATGCCAAAGTGGAGTCCCGGTGGCTCGCTGAGGGCTGATTTTGACAGCACGTCAACTGAGGCCATTTGGTTAAGCTCTGCAATTACCTGGTCATCGATGGAGCCGTTGTCGGTGATTGAGAGCTCTAACCAGCGTCGATCAATTTGGCGTGCCCAGATGTCAATGCGGCCCCCGGATGGGGCGCGATCGCAGGCACTGGCGATCAGTTCATACAGCACAAACTCAATCTTTTGGATATCGCCCCCCACCGTCAGGTTGCTCTCACAATGCACCTTGGTCCACAGCTGGTTAGCCTGGACGGCAGGATTAACCCGATCCATCAAGCGGTTGAGCAGGGTAACCAAGGGCATCGTTTCATAGGATTTTTGTAAGCGCCAGCGCTCTTTTTCACTGAGCTGTTGAAGCGTCTCTAGCAATGTCTGTAACCGGGATAGTAGCTGCTGATAACGTTGACCACTGACCTCCCCAGATGACCGCGACAGGGCATTCATCCGTTTCAGGGTGGCCTCCAGGAGTCGTCCCATATCCTCTACCTGATGCTGCTTGTACCAGTTCAACTCAGCCAACTGCTGACGTTGGGACATTAAATGATTAACCAGCTGTAGGTGACGACGACACCAGGCTAGCTGATTGACCAACAGGGCCAGCATATTCATTTGCTGATCAGACCAGCGTCTGTCACTGTGGTCTGCCAAAACGACCACGCCGTTAGGCTCATGTTCCGGGGCCGTCCGCAGCGCCACCAGCAAAATCTGGCAACCGTGGGGGCCATACAGCCACTGACGTGTCACATCTGGCAAGTCTTCTAAATTGAGGGGCAGCACACCGTCAGTTTGTAGTGCCCAATTAATAATGGCATCGGCGGCCACCAGGATAGGGCGATCGTTCCTCACAAAAAAGTTTTGTTCACGCACGATCGTATTCGCAATCTTGGCGTGGGGGTGCCCCGATGACCAGGTAATCAACGCCACCAGTGGGGCCTGCAATAATTGACTAATGTGATGGGTGGCTGATTTTTCTAGTTCTTCGGCTTGAAAAATGCGCTGGAGATTGCGCAACCCCCACTGCATTGTTTCGTGGAGTTGCTCTTGCTGGTTTGCCTGCTGCTGGAGCTGCCATTGGTGCAAAATCAGCCCCACCTGCTGACTGACAGATTTGAGCAGCTCTTTTTCAGTGGTGCTCCAGCGTCGGCTAATGCTGTCAGTGACGAGGATGATGCCCTCGGGTGCCCGCCCTGGGGAGACGTTGCAGGCCATTACCGAATGGGCCCCCATTTCTAAAAAGCGGGGACGCCAGGCCATCAGCTTGAGATCATCTTCTAGATTCTCGATGTAGACAGGCTCGGTGCTTTTCTCCAGCTGCTGCCAGTCTAGATCATGCAATGGACGCCAATCAGAACGTACGGAAATAGATTTGCCTTGTTGACTCTGATAGGCAATTTCAAACCCCCCTCGCTCTAAATCGGGCACCAGCACCAACAGATTTTCAGTGCCCACTTGCTGCAAAAGCTGGTCGGCACAATGCCCTAAAACCGTTTCCCAGTCGCTGTTGCCATGAATGCTTTGGGTGATGCCCGCCGTCAGCACTTGATTAGACTGAATTTGGGCGACGGTTTCTTCCATCTCTGAGGCGGGCATGGAGACCCCTACCAGCCGGGCAACGGCCTGCACATATTGCTTTTCTGACTCACTCCAAATCCGGGAGCGGTTGCCTTCGACAGACAAAAAGCCCAATAGCTCACCATGGAATAAGATGGGAGCCGCAATCAGGGCCTGGGCCTGGAGATGGGACATCAGGCGACCAATCAGACTGGTTTTGAGGGAGCTGGCCACCTCTCCGAGGACCACCAACTCACCATTCAAGAGCATTTGATAAAAGCCTTTGACTTCGTCCGCTGCGATTGGCACCGGGTTAGTTTGGTGGACCGGCTCATGCTTGGGTCGTCGCCCCGCTTGAGGCTTAAAATTGCCCACTCGGTGCCAAAAATGCCGCTCTTTTTTTTCAAACCAGTAAACGTTAGTACGCGTAGGGCTGACAAACGCATGGGTCTCGTTGACCACTGAGCGTAAGCGGGTTTCTAAATCCTCGGCTTGTTCGAGCTGCTCAAGGATGGCAAATAAGGGCTTGGTGGGCTGCTTAACCCGCTGTCGCTGATTTTCCAGATCCCGTTGATAGAAGGCTTCTCCAATTGCACCGGTGAGGGTCATCAGGGTTGCCCTTTCGAGCACTGTCGGTGACAATCCCCAATGCTCGACCCCAAGCACCATCACGCCGTAGCACGTATCCAAATGCCGAATCGGCCAAACCGCTGCGCCTTTGACCTTAAACTTGGTTGCGATCGCACCCCATTCTCCGGCTCTGGGTTCTTCTTGCAAACTGGGCACGGTAATCGGTCGCTGCTGGACCACCACCTGCTCCATTAAATCACCAGGATTCAGGATCAGCTGCTGTCGAGAAAAATACTCTCCTGAAGCGAGATGGCACCCCTTGGTGTGGAGCTGATGCTTAAATCGATCGTAAGCCCCCACCCAAATCATTGAATAATCATAATCGGTGCTGATATAGCTCACCACAGCACTGACAATGCTTTCTAAGTCCTCGGCTTCCCAAATGGTTTGGAGCAGCTGACCTAGGGTAGCAAGATGCCTTTCGTAAGTCCCCGATGATTTGGGTGTCGCCATGTTAAAACGAAATCACGTGTGAAAATCAGGATCACCACTCGAGCCACTAAAACATACCTTATGCAGCTTCAAATGACTATTGGATAAAGAACTGAATGTTGTGTAATTTTAGTGCCTTACTGATAAGTTTGATGATTGCTTTAGGTTATCGGTTTTGAGTTGCTAAACCACATCCAGTTTGAAAACTTGAGGTTTTGCCAACAGGCAAACAGATGGGGCAATTCCCGTAGGGCAAAGGACAGGTCTGGATGTGGCCAAGGTTTAATATCAGGAGTTTCTGTTGCAAGACATCTACAAAACTAGCTTGCTCCCTCTAATCTTCAAACGATTGGGAGCCGATCCCGAAACAGTTCAGGGGCAAACTCTCAAAGCGTTAGCCTGGTTAACGACTCAACCAGAGGCTGCACCTTACTGGGCTCAACCTACCAGGCGGTTTGCCCAAGCGTGGTTTCAGGAGGCCTGTCGTCTATCCTCACCTCGCTTGGCTCAAACGATTGGGGGGCTGACCTTTGCAAACCCGGTTGGCTTAGCGGCTGGATTTGATAAGGACGGAGTTGCGATCCAAGCCTGGCCAGCCCTAGGGTTTGGCTTTGCTGAGCTTGGCACTGTTACATTCCACCCCCAACCCGGCAATCCACAACCTCGATTGTTTAGATTACCTGACGATCAGGCGGCCCTCAATCGAATGGGTTTTAACAACCGGGGGGCCGTCCGGCTGGCAGGGTGGCTAAAAGCCCATCTCCAAACTCAAGAGTACCCAATTCCCCTGGGGGTCAATCTGGGTAAATCAAAAGTGACGCCGTTGGCGCAAGCGGCAGCGGATTATCGGCAAAGTTTTGACCTGCTTAAGGATTGGGGCAGCTATTTTGTGGTGAATGTGTCTTCCCCCAATACGCCTGGGTTGCGATCGCTGCAATCAAAAAACCAGCTAGCCCCCATTCTCGATACTTTACAATCTGCAAACCAGGGCCAAAAACCGCTGCTCGTTAAAATAGCCCCGGATCTGGCCTGGGAAGACATCGACGATATCCTCGACTTGATTGAGCAGTATCAGCTGGCGGGGGTGATCGCCACCAATACAACCATTGCCCGCACTGGCCTCAAGACCCGCACAATTTTGAAAACGGGCAATCCGATCGCTCAAGAACCGGGGGGCATCAGCGGTGCCCCCGTGCGCCAGCGCTCAACCGAGGTAATTCGCCACATTTATCAGCACACCCAGGGTCAGCTTCCCATTATCGGCGTAGGCGGCATTTTCACCGCTGACGATGCCTGGGAGAAAATTACCGCTGGGGCGTCATTGGTGCAGGTGTACACTGGCTGGATCTATGAAGGCCCGTGGATGGTTAAGAAAATCTTGCAGGGACTACTCCAGAAACTGGATGAGTTTGGTTTGGAGACGATGGGTGAGGCGGTGGGATTGAGTAAGGACTAGTCGGCTATCAAAGCTAGATTTTCGATTTTCGGGTTTGGTGAGAAGGTGAGTGCGCTGCGCTGGTGAGTACGCTGCGCTGGTGAATAGGTGAATACCACCTCACCTCACATCACCGAAACTTTAAGCTTGATAAAGATCGCTAACCTTCTTTCGGCTCCTCTGATGCTTGCTGTAGCTTATCCAGGTTGGGTTTGACTTTGAGCTTGACTGCGATCGCAGTGATGTTATCGTGCCCGTTAATCTCATTAGCTAGCTCTATCAGGGCAGCGACGCCATTTTCCACACTGCTGCCTCCGCGCAAGACAGGGCTAATGTGACTCGCCTGATGCTCTTCGAGCAAGTCGCGATCGCTGAGCCCGTCTGAGCACAGCAGCAGCAGGGTATCTTCGTTGAATTCTAGATGGACAATACTCGGCGCAATGTCAGCTTCATCACGGGGGCCCAGCGCCTGGGTGAGCTGATAGGCATCGGGCCTGGCATAGGCCGTAGCCGGGTCAATGCCCCGGTGGATTTCTCGCTGCCCCACCTCGTGATCGGTGGTCATTTGCTGTAACCCCAGGCGTCGAGTAGAGCGATAAAGGCGGCTATCTCCGACGTGGGCAGCGACGGCTTGGGTGTTATTGACCAACAGCATCACCAGGGTCGTCCCCATGCGAGCGCTGCCTGAGCGGACTTCAGCTTCATTGATTTCGTAGATCTTTTGGTTGGCCAGATTAATGGCTTCTCGAATCTGCTCATCACTGGGCAAATCAGCCTGCCAGTGTCGATCAAAATAGGTTTTTAAGGTCTCTACTGCAAGACGGCTGGCGACTTCGCCCCCAGCATGGCCCCCCATGCCATCACACAGGATATAGAGGCAGCGAGCGTCCAAAATCTGGCAATCTAACCCCTCTTGTTTAGCCACATTGGATTGAATGAAATAAGCATCTTCGTTATGCTCCCGCTGCTGGCCCACATGGGTCTGCCCCACCTCTTCTAGACCAATTAACTTCATGGGCAGCGCCATCGTCGGTGAGTCGCCGGACTC
Organism: Cyanobacteria bacterium J06635_1; assembly: GCA_039820425.1. Taxonomy (GTDB): domain Bacteria; phylum Cyanobacteriota; class Cyanobacteriia; order Phormidesmidales; family Phormidesmidaceae; genus SIO4C1. The sequence goes on along the minus strand of JBCBQD010000010.1, from coordinate 28,849 downwards.
GCCGTCGTCTTGAATCATATCGGCAGCTTTAAACGCATCCAAGACAGAAGACTCCGTTCCCAGCTCCGACGGTTCAAAATCGCTGAGGGGGTCTCCCCCAGACTCGTCAGCTTGGAGTTTATCGGCGATGGTAACTAGCTCTGTTTTTAGGGCCGTGACGGTCTCAACTTCCCCGGCTGTGACTAAACCCGCCAATGTGACTAAGGTATCTAGAGGTGTCCCTGTAGACTGTAAAAGCGACTGCCATAAAAGGCCCATATCTTGAAGGGTATGAGCGGTTTCGTGGGGCGCAATCTCAATCCGACGCAGACAAAAAATATGGTCTTCATCAATGCAGAGGTTATCAAGCCTAAGCAAACTACTCTGACCATTAAACGGGAGCAGCGTCTCCCACAGCTCAGTCATGACGTAAAAGCAGTGGAGTTGCTGCAGCGGATCCAAGGCTGACGTTGCCCAGACATCAAGTAGTTGAGGCAATAGACTCCGGTCTTCGATCAGGATGACGCTCCGGTTTGGCTCTATCCAAGCGTCTCTCAGCTCCGGCACAGAAGGAAAAAAACGCTCTTGAAGCAGTAGATAAGGATAGGCCTCTGCCGGGATCATCTCGGGCAGTTTGGCATCGCTGTCTACAGGCGGCATCAGCGGAACACTTACATATTGCCCAGGGCGCTCGGGCTGGGTATCAAGCACAAGGGCCTCAGCACTTAGAGCACTCAGGTCAACATCCCCAAGCAGCTGATAGCGTTCCTCAGGATCTAAGTAGCTGCCCTGATTCAGCGTGATTTCACCCAGCGTTTTATTAAGTGGGGCTTCAGTAACAGGGGCTGTACCTGCGTCAGTTTGTTTAGGTCCCTCCTGCTCAACTGGCATTGGGGAGCAGATTAACAAAGCCCGCAATGTTTTGAGCGAGGTGCCGCACTGCTGACAAAATTTATGATTGCTGGGATTTTCAAACTGACACTGAGAACAAACGACCATATCTTACGGTTAATGCCATCCGGGAACTGAAGGTTTGCAGCGGTGCTACCGCTAGGCGATCGCAATATAGGGAAGCCCGAAAGCGCATTTTAATAAATGTTGATGCAGGCAGTGTTCCCAATCGCGCTTGTAAAATCATCTTGGCGACTTATTTGTCAGAATTCAGACATAAACCGATGGTCTTGACAAAGACTTTAAGTCCCAGGCGCGATACTTTGCAGATGTCTGCTGGTGAGATGCCCCTATCTCAAGTCCTTATTAAACCCCAAATACTCTCTAAACCCTAATTTAAGTTGCCTTGCATGGGGTGGTACTTAGCATAGCGGGTCTTTTTATCTGATGAAGTCTAAAACAATACGGATGGGGAAAGGGGAAAGGCAGGGGGAGCAGAGGGGAAAGGGGAGCAGAGGGGGCAGGGGAGCAGAGGGGAAAGGGGAGCAGATAGGTAGCGACGCGGCTGCTCGCCCTCCAGTAGGAGCCAATTTCGTAGAATAGGCTAAGCTTTCAGCCAATGTCAGCGTTGGCCATCCCATTTAGCCTGCGAGCCCATCTTTGCCAGTTGATTCATCCGGCTCCATTTAACCCACCCCATTTTTGCCAGTCGATTCATCCATCTGAGGCGTTAGCGTCGAGATCGTTGCACCAGCCTCAGCAACTGCCGTCGTTCTGACTCGGATAGATATCGCCATTGCCCTGGTGCTAACCCGTCTAGCCGCATATGGGCAATGCCCACCCGCACCAGCCGCAGTGTAGGAAAGCCAACCGCAGCGGTCATGCGCCTCACCTGACGATTTTTGCCTTCGGTTAAGGTGATTTCGAGCCAGGCCGTGGGCACCTGTTTGCGGTGGCGAATAGGCGGATTACGGGGCGGCAGTGACGGTGATGCTGTTAGCAGGGTGACCGCCGCAGGGCGGGTATGATATCCGCGAATCACCACCCCCTGGCGCAGTTTTTCGAGGCTGCTTGGGTCAGGGATGCGCTCCACTTGGACCCAGTAGGTGCGGGGATGTTCAAACTTGGGTTGGGTCAGACGATGCTGGACCTGGGCATGGTCGCTCAGCAGCATTAACCCTTCACTATCTCGGTCTAGGCGACCCACCGGGTACACCCCGGTGATAGGAATAAAGTCTTTGAGGGTGACACGACCGTGTTCATCGGTGAATTGGCTTAAGACATCATAGGGTTTATGGAAAATCAGATAGCGATAGGTCACAGCAATTCTTGAAGGTCTATTGAGAAATTGTCCATTCCATAAACAGGCTCGATATCCTTAAAGGAACTCTCAACATTTTTACCGAAACCTATGGACAAGGCACAAAAATATCGGTTTGTTTGCACCCTCACATTCGGGGATATTTACGGCCAAATCATTGTCTGGCTAATTGTTTTATTTGTCAGCTTAGCGGCAGCCCTGGCATTGATGGGAGCCAGCCGCCCTATCTATGCCCTGGCAACGGTGGGGTTGATTTTGGTTTTGTCCTTACCTTTTCTGCTCTTTGCGTTTGTCACAACCTTGATCAACCACATTGAGTTTTCAGAGATCAATGCTGCCAATGAGCGCACAGCAGGCATCGATGCCCCAGGCATGCAACCTTCTGTACCGGTATCGAGCCAGGGAGCAGCCTAAGACTGGTCTAAGCTAGAAATCTTTACCCAATAGCCGTAAGGAGCATGCTCAGCTCCCTACGGCTGATTGACTTACGCCTAAAAAACCTATGGACATGGGTAAAGTGGGGGAGGTATACCTGCATCCGAGATCTTTAAGGGGCAGCTGGGGCATCCGGCACGCTGGGCAGAGGCTCCCCGGCAGGAGCAGGTAAAACCTCAAGGCTGGGGTCTGCCTGGGTATCAGCGGGGGTATCCGGTTGCTCAGCAGGGGCCTCAGGCACCTCACCCTGGGCAATCAGCTGCTGAATGCGATCTTTAAATTGAACCGGGGCCATGGATAGGGCCATGTCAAACAGGGGTTTAGCCTCAGCTTCTTTGCCCATTTCGCGTAACACCAGTGCTTTGGCTAAAGTTGGACGAAAGTCTGGGGGGGTTTGCTGAAGCGTTTCAACATCTTTAATGGCGGTGTCGTAGGTTGCGATCGCATCCTCAAACTTACCTTGATCAGCATAGACCTGACCCAACAAAAGCTTCACCGATATCACATCGATGCTCCCCGGCTGAATCTCATTGGCTTGCCCCGCCGTCCTGAGCGTATCTTGCAGCAGCCCGACCGCTGCTTGCGGGCGTTGCTGATCGATCAAGAGCGCCACCAGACCCTGCAGCGCCTCCATATTGCCAGGGGTCTGAGTTAAGACGCTGCGATAAACCTGAGCGGCCTCTTCTAGTTCGCCTAGCTGCTGCTTTGTCTGACCTAGCAGCACCGCATAGCTAGGCACGCCGGGGTTTAACTCGGCCAGCTTTTCCAGGGGCTCAACCACCCCCTGCAAATCCTGTAGCGCAATCCGGGCCTCAACCAGTCCTAAAAGGGCTGTTTGGTTATTGGGCTCTCGCTGTAGCACCAACTCATAACCGTTGGCCCGACCCTCTAGCTCAGCCCGCTGATCGGCTGTGCCTGGGGCCGAAGCATTCGGATCATTTTCATAGCCTGCATTACGCCCAGCAGGGCTACCGAGCAACGGCAAAAAGGAAATAGCCACTAAAGCGACTACAGCTACTAATAAGATGCCACCTATGAGCCAACGGTTACGTTTGACAGCCACAATGTGCCTTCTCAAAAATCAACTTGCTCATCTTAAACCCTAATGCACCTTCCTCGATGGTCATGATGCTAAACCCTGACCCTGATCAGTCCCGACGCTTGTCCCCAGGCAAAATCAGAAGCCCCAACTAGGATGAGGTTGACTCCGTGAGCTTTTTGGATCGATGACTCTGAGTTATAACAGGGCTATAGTGATGAGCGGTCCCTAGGCAGATCGCGATAAAATCTTATGGAACCTGAGCTATCGACTATCAAAAGGGTTTGATTCCCTGATCAAACGTCCTTATAAATAGAAAAACCTGAAAAGATTCGGGTTCACCGCTAGAACACTGGAATATGATTAGAGATTTGTGGGAAGGTTGAGATTGTCCTTGGCAGCCCCAAATTACGTCAATATGGCCTAAAGGCTTATTGTTAATAAGTTAAAAAAATTACATGATTTTTTCGAATTCAAAACCATTGAATTCCCATCAGGCAGGTTTTCCGTTGAGGAGGTTTGAAAGATAGATGAGTTCCGAAGCTAGTCGCCCCCCCGAGTCTACGGAGTCGACACCCACCCAAACATCCAATCCATCGGCAGACACAACCAACACTGATGCCGATCGTCCAACCTTAATGGGACCTCCCAAACGACCTGAGAAACCACCTGAGCCCGTTGCCCCGCCTGCGGCTGTTCCAAAAGCTGCTTCCCCTAAAGCCGAAACCAGTGCGGCAAAAGCTAGCCCTGAGATAGTTGCCATTAACCCAGTGGCTGCGATTGAGCCTGTTGTCACTGATGAGCCAGAGACTAGTCAAGACACCCAGGCTGATAGTAGACCTCGCCAGCATCCTATCTCTCCCCCTAGCGAACCCATGCAATATCGTGCTATTGGGCTGTTACGGGGCCGCTATTGTCCCTCCGAAGAAAACTTTAATCGGGGATATATCCTAACCCAGGACGACACTCAGGTTTCATCGGTGTTATTGGGTCGAGTAACCAGTCTAGTCAAAAAACATCTTGAGATCGAAAGCAATCATCTTTGGGTTGTCTATCCCCGCACGATTGCGGACGAAGACAATGCGTTGAGCGTCCAGATTGTCGGGGTTTGGGAACCTGAAACTCTGGGTGTCGAAGACGAAGAAACTGAGGCCCAGGAAACTGAGGCCCAGGAAATTGAGGCCCAGAAAACTGAGGCCCAGGAAATTGAGGCCCAGGAAACTGAAGCCCAGGAAGCGGAGGTTCAATCGTCCGAGACAGGGGTGGAGGCCACCACAGAGGTGCCCGAGGCGAGCGAAGCTGAAAAAGCTGACGAGTCAGTTGGAGCTGATGAGCCTGAATCTTCTGATGCAGCTGTCACAGAGACAAAATCCGACGCAAAACCGGAGGTCCCTCCGATTCCGTCCGACGAACTCCAATCTGACTATTTCTCAATTCGTGGAGAGGTTGTCAAGTATGTCGAAGATAAGGCCGAAATCCACATTAATGTCCTGCAGAAGCTGAGATCTAACTCAAAGCAGCGCCCATTCAGGTTGGTCCTGAGCGGGCACCTTGAGGGCAAAACCATTGGGTATTTCTGGGATCTCAACGTGGAGCGTCAGGCCCAACATCTGGTCTTGACCGAAGGCACCCAAATCGCAGCAGTCCCTCCTAAGAAAAAGAAGAAGGGCGGTCGTCGGGGGGGGCCGGGCGGCGGCAAACGCTTTTCGAAGGGGGGGCCTAGAAGCGGCGGCCCCAGAAGCGGTGGCGGCAATCAGCGATATTCTAATGACCGGGGCGACAAGGCTCCCCCCAGCCGCCCGACTCGCTCAACCGCCTCTGAAGTGGCTAATGCTGACAAAAACTAGAGTCACTTCCCTACTTTCCCCAGTCTCTCTTAACCCGTTTCCCCACTCCCAGCCCCAAAAGTATCCTGAGGCAAAAATGTGCGATCGCGCGGCAAAGGAGCTACTGGGGTAGTCAGTTCAAATTGGCCTGCCTCAATCCATGATTTCAACGTGACGGCCGCTTTTCGCGAGAGGTATAGACTGGCCAGGGGAGCCGTCCTAACCGGAGTGCGATTGATCGGAATGCGCCCTGACTTGAGCTGGCGATAACTCACCAATCCAAAGGTGGGGCGCACCCGTCGAGGGATTGAAAAATCAACCACGGGCGCGACGATTTCGTCATCGCTGACGGCACAGCACTGCAAAACGGTCTCGTTTAGGACGGGAATCGGCACCCCCACCCCCAGCATCATCGAGGGGCCGTAGCCTTTAAAGTAACAACCTCTTACCCATTGAGCCTGCATCTGCTTGGCATCTCCGATCAGGGCAACGGTGGCGGCTGGTCCAATCGGCGTCCGGTTGGACAATCGCTTTTGCAGCGGAAAGTGCTGGGTGCCTTCCCAGGCGATGTAGCCTACACCGCCGCCTAAAAAGATGCGGGAGCCAATGCCGACGGCCTGTAGGTCAGGGTCATTAAGTAGGGGCGACAAGGCTCCAGGGCTGGCGTAAACGGCATTGCCTAGAAACGGCTGCAAAGGCCCCAAATAGGTATACAGTGGACGGTCACCGCTGTTAACCCCGACAATAAAATTTTGGTAGAGATTGCGTGGGTTGAACAGGTAAAACTGGTTGATACTGTCCTTGGTGATAGACGTTTCCAACGTTGCCCGTGGGTAGCAATCGGTCATCTGCCCGACCGCCTTGAGGGGGACTGCTTTGCCCGCTATCAGGTCGGCAATCACGTGTCCGCCGCCCCGATAAGACTCTTCTGACTCAAAGCCCTCCCGGCTGATTTCGGCCATCTGGCCTGCGCCGATATACAAGTCTACGGCACCAAAGCCTGCATAGGTCAGCACATTATCCAGTCGGCATTCCCGAATCTTGATGGGGGGATCGGTATGGCCCAGGTTCAAAATCGCGCCCGATGACTCCATCGGCTCAAAGGTGCCGGTGGTGACGACATCCACCTTTTGGGCGGCGGCGCTGACGCCGACCTCAGCAATTCGACTTTTGGCTTCTTCAATCGTCCAGACGGTGGCCTGCTGCTTGCGAATTTTGGCATTAATGTCAGCAATCGTTCGCATAGGACGGGGGTGAGGTGGGGAAGGTGGGGAGGGAAGGGAAAGGAAAGTATCTATTTCAGCTTCCAGACCAAAAACCCCCCTAAGAATAGGGTTGGCAACAGCACAAGACCCAGACTGATCGCTGGCGTGGCTGGAATATGAGCCAAGGGAGCCAGGGTTTTGATGGCTGCGCTAATGAGCGTAGATAGCAGCAACACCTTGCCTAAGAAAATCATCGTATCCATTGGCGACCTCATTTAGCGAGTCCGTGCTAAGACCGTCGAATATTTAGACAGCACCACTCCTGGCGACGCCACAGGGTCGCCACCACCCAGCCGTTTTGCTCCAGGGTTTCGGCCACTAGCTTAGATTGCTCTAGCAAGATGCCGCTGAGAATGCCCCAGGTGGAGGGTTTAGCGATGTCATTAAGGTGAGGGATTAAGTCAATAATGACCTCTGCCAAAATGTTGCAAACAATGCCATCAACAGGATTTTCTAAGGTCTCAATCAGCGTTTGCAGGCTACCCTTGCGCACTGATAGCTGCTGCGCGTCAATGCCGTTGAGGGCTTGATTGGCAGCGGTGGCACTGACTGCTAAGGGGTCAATATCCACTGCATAGGCTTTTTGGGCCCCAAGCAGGATGGCCCCGATGGACAAAATGCCAGAGCCGCATCCAATGTCGGCGATGATTACACCATTTGGGTCACCATCACTCCCCTCCCCCAACCGCATTTCTAAGGATTCTAAACAGAGCTGGGTAGTGGCGTGGGCCCCGGTTCCAAAGGCGCTGCCTGGGTCAAGCTGTAGGACTAGCCGGGTGGTGTCTTCCGACACGGGTATCCAGGCCGGGTTGATCAAAAATCGATCGCCAATTTCCTGGGGATGCCAGTGGGTTTTCCAGCTTTTGGACCAGTCTTCTTCTTCGATCAGTCGCCATTCAACCAGGGGCTCTGCCATGTTGCCCACACAGAGGGCGTCTTGTTTGAGGGTCAGGGCAAGGGCCGCCAGATCGAGATGCTCAAAATTGGACTGGGGGAAATAGGCTTTGACAACCCTATGTTTGCCGTGTTGTTGACTAGAGGTGCCCCGGCCATCCAACGTGTCAAATCGCCAAAAGACGCTATCTTCCAAGGCCGGATTGCAGGTTATCTGAATTTCCCACCAGCTATTTGCCAAGATTTCAGACCTCTTACAAAGGAGCAGGGGCGCGATAGCGCCGGCGCTGACTAGTCAGTTCGAAAGAAGCCAGTACCTCTGCTATGCCTATGGGTAAGATTATCAGAGCGCGACGGTGTAGGCTTCTCGAATCCCTGGAACTTTAGTAATTTCGGTCAATATCCCTTCGGGCAAAGGATCATCAATGCTTAGCACCATCACGGCATCCCCTCGAACAATTTTACGACCCACCTGCATGCTGGCGATGTTGACGTTAAAGCTGCCTAGCAGAGACCCGATTTTGCCGATGATGCCAGGCATATCTCGGTGCAGGGTAAACAGCATATATTTTGTGGGTGGTACGTTGATCGGAAACTGATTCAGGTCGATAATCCGCACTTCGTTGCCCCCCAAGAGCACGCCAGTCACGGAATGCTCACCCAGGGAGCCTTTGGCAGAGAGGTGCAAAGAGCCTGTGTAGTCTTTGATGGAGGTATCGCGGGTTTCGATCACATGGATGCCGCGCTCTTTGGCCTCAATAGAGGCATTCACATAGTTAACCCGCTCCTGCAAGGCATTGGAGAGTAAGCCCTTGAGGGCGGCAATCACAATTGGTTTGCCGTCATTTTCGGCGAGATCCCCTTGTAGGCGAATCTGGAACTGTTCGATCCGCCCCCCGGCCAGCTGCCCTACTAAGTTACCCAGGGTTTCGGCTAGCTGCAAGTAAGGCCGCAGCTTTTCTAAAATATCGGGGCGCAGACCGGGGATATTCACTGCAGACCGGGCCGGTAACCCCAGCAAAACATCGCGAATTTGCTCGGCCACGTCAATGGCCACGTTAACCTGGGCTTCTTCGGTGGAGGCCCCCAGGTGGGGGGTGAGCACAATCGAGTTACCCAGGTCGCGTAGGGGGGAGTCTCCCAGGGGTTCTGATTCGTAAACATCAAGGGCAGCCCCGGCAATTTGACCATCACGAATTGCTTCGTAGAGGGCGTTTTCGTCAATGATGCCGCCGCGGGCGCAGTTAACAATGCGGGCGGTGGGTTTCATCTTGGCCAGGGCGTCGGCGTTGATCAAATGGGCGGTATCAGGCGTTTTAGGAATATGCAGAGTGATATAGTCTGACTCCTGGAAAAGCAGGTCGAGATCCACCAGACGACAGCCGATTTCCTCGGCCCGTTCGCTGGAAATAAAAGGATCGTAGGCCAGCAGCTTCATACCCATCGCCCGGGCAACGGCGGCTACATGGGAGCCAATCTTGCCCAGCCCGACCACGCCCAGGGTCTTTTTATAGACTTCGACCCCGGTAAATTTTTTGCGATTCCACTCCTTGGCTTTGACCGACTGATCGGCCACGGGGATCAGCCGTGACATGGATAGCATCATCGCCAGCGCATGCTCAGCGGCGGCAATGGTATTCCCCTCTGGAGAATTGACCACGACAATCCCGCGCCGGGTCGCAGCAGGGACGTCTACGTTATCGACCCCGACACCAGCTCGACCAATAATTTTGATATTTTTGCCGGCTTCGATAACCGCTGCGGTGACCTTGGTGCCAGAGCGAATCATCAGGGCGTCATAATCGGCAATGATTTTGACGAGTTCTTCGGGGGAGAGACCCGTTTTGACATCGACTTGGGCCACCTGGGAGAGGATATCTAATCCGGCTTGGTCGATGGGGTCAGAGACAAGTACCTTCGGCATGGGTCAGCTACGTTTTTTACAGAAGGATATTCTACTGCAAAGCAGGACGTCTAAACCTTGGCCACATCCAGACCCAAAGTTTGCCTTTAGGTAAAAACTCAAGGTTTCAACCTGGATGCGGTTTGAAGCCACTGCCTTGGGCAAATTATGGCGGTTCTAGACTCCTCAGGATGTTAGGAAAGGGTTAAATTTATTGGATGTTGCTTGCAACGCTCGGTAAATTGGGGAACCCTTCGATCCCAAAGATTTTGTATGTCTTCAGGATTTATCTGCAAGGTTTCCGAGGTTGGGGTTAATCGCGTCGAGTTGATAGAAAAGATCGGCTAAGATTGCGTTGGAAACCAGAAAGCCTTTGGGGTCAGAGAGTTTCAGGCGATTGCAACTCAAACTCACCCAGCCTTTGTCTAGATAGTTTGCCAGGGCATGGCGTAAGTGCGCTGAAACATCCTTGCCAAAATAGGCCTGTAGAGGCGCGATCGCAACCCCCTCAGCCAGCCGCAGGCCCACCATTAAGCCATCTAGCAACCTTTCCAAAGGGGGCGTCGGTTTACAGTCAATCTGCCCGTCGGTGGCCAGATAGCCCTCAAGCCAATCAGCATACTGACGCTGGGTGCGCGGTCGGCCAAACCGCTGGTGGTGAGTATAGCTGGTGGCCCCCATACCAAAGCCGTAATAGGGCTGGTTGTGCCAGTAGGTGAGGTTGTGCTGGCAGCGGTGGCCGGGTTGGGCGTAGTTAGAGATTTCGTAATGTTCGTAGCCTGCGTCGGTCAGGGTTTGCTGAGCCAGGCGATACATGGCAACGGTGGTGGCCTCCGGGGGCAGGGGGCGATCGCCGGGGGCATATTGTTTGCCAAACGGGGTCTGGGGTTCGAGGGTGAGATCATAGACTGAGATGTGATCGGGGTGAAGTGCGATCGCATTTGCCAGCGACTGCACCCACTGGGCCAGGGTTTGATGAGGCAGCCCAGAGATCAGATCCAAGCTCCAGCTAGGGATACCGACCCGGTGCAAATCAGCCACTGACCGATGGACATCCGCAACCCGGTGAAACCGTCCACACACCTCTAGTAGATCATCTTGAAAAGCCTGAACCCCCAGACTAACCCTGGTAATTCCCAGATCCCGATAGCCCTGCAGATGAGCCCGGTCGAAAGTCCCTGGGTCCATTTCCATCGAAATTTCCGCATCAGGGGCAATGCCAAACTGCTGACGCAGCGCCGCTAAAATTTGCGCTAATTGCGGCACCGATAACAGCGACGGTGTCCCCCCCCCAAAAAAGACGGTCTTGAGCGGTCTCCCCAGGGCTGGCGTTCCAGCAATCTCTGCACAGATCCGCTCGACATAGTGAGCTATCGTGCCAGAGGTCTCCCCCCGGCGCTGATTGCCCACTACTGAAATCGGGAAATCACAATAAAAGCAGCGTCGCCGACAAAAAGGAATATGCAAATAGGCTGACAGCGGCTCAGTTTGAGGCATCGAGGTGACTGCTTAGCTATAATCAAGTAGCCATAATATCTTCGGGCATTGAAGTGGGTAATGGGTAGTGGGTATCCAAAACCCTTTATAAATATTGCAAGAGGCTTTGCAAAGCTTCGCTAAGCATGGTTATCTAAAGGATACTTAAGACCCGACTATCCCTAAATTTGAGACCGGCTGCCTCTGGCAGTAAAGTCCTATGCTTGATGCACTCATTGTAATTTCATTCATCTTGGCTGGGGCCGGCATTGGCTTTTATAGTGTTGACCTGCTGCCTGCCGACGCGCTTAAGCAGGTCAATAACCTGGAGGGCTTGGGCTCTGTAACCGCTGTTTTTGGTGCCCTGATTGGCACCGGCCTGGGACTGGTGGTACAAACAAGCTATCGTCGGCTAGAGCGCCAGATTAAGGTCATGCCCCCGGATCGCATCTTGACCCGGGCTGTGGGCCTGGTGATTGGCCTGCTGATTGCCAATCTGATGCTTGCCCCGCTGTTTTTACTCCCGATTCCCCCTGAGTTTGGCTTTATCAAACCCTTAACAGCGGTGATGGGCAGCATTTTATTTGCCGTCTCAGGCATGAACCTGGCCGATACCCATGGTCGCGCCCTGCTGCGCTTGATCAACCCCAACAGCTACGAATCCGTGCTGCTGGCCGAGGGCACCCTCAAGCCCTCTACCACAAAGGTGTTAGACACCAGCTGCATCATCGACGGTCGGATCGAAGAACTGCTGGTGACGGGCTTTTTGGAAGGTCAAATTTTGATCCCCCAGTTCGTGTTGCAAGAACTGCAGAGCGTGGCCGATGCCGCCAATGATCAAAAGCGAGCCCGAGGCCGTCGAGGGCTCGACATTCTCAACCGCATGCGCGAAAAGTATGCCGAGCGGATTGTGATTGACCCCGCCGACTACGAAGACATTACCACGGTGGATGCCAAGCTGGTCAAGCTGGCCCAAGAACTTAATGCCAACCTGCTCACCAACGATTACAACCTGAATAAAGTGGCCAGTGTTCAGAAGGTCACGGTTTTAAACATAAATGACCTGGCCCAGGCAATTCGACCTGCGTATCTACCTGGGGACGGCATTGGGATCAAAATCCTTAAAGAAGGGAAAGAAGCCTCCCAGGGGGTGGGCTACCTCAACGACGGCACCATGGTGGTGGTCGAAGAGGGCCGCGCTTATATTGGCGAGGAACTCGATGTAGTAGTCACTGGCGCGTTGCAAACCTCAGCGGGGCGCATGATCTTCGCTAAACCCAGCAGTTCGGCAGCCGTGAGTAGTTAAGGCATCTTCTTAATCTAAAGGCTTAACCTAAAGATATGCAGTTTGCTTTTACGAGTCGCTATGGCCGAAAAAAACTATTCCTGGAAAGGCAGTTGGAACGCAGGCAAAGCGTTGCTAATTTTATCCGGTTTGCTGACCCTGGTGCTGTTTGCCTCTGCGTTTATTCATTAGTATCTCAAAAATAGTGTTTCAAACTGGCGAACGGTCCAGTGCCCGCTTGCCGCCCCACTTGGCGACAATTTTGTCGTCATACTCATCGGCGGTCTCTAACACCTCCATCACCGAGGCTTTGATCTCTTCAGGATCGCAGGTTGAGCCGACAATCGTATGCTCAAAGACCACATCGCCGGTTTCGCTCAGGGCAAAGGCCCCAAAGCGTAGCTGGTCGTTTTCTTTTAACAAAAAAGTCTGCAAATCAGTTTGTAAATCGGCCCCTGACACGACATTCGAGCGAACATTAATCACAGCGTCATCATCACCCCAGGGGTAAATCCATACCTCTACCCAGGCAGAGCCCATAAACAAACCAAATCCCTCGGCATCGAGCTTTTCCCAAGGGATATCGCTGAATAGGCCGGTCATCCAGCCAGCCACTTTTTCATAGCAGGCCTGCTGGGCCGGGGTTTCAAAGTCCATGCACCGTCTCCAAATTGCTGAGCAATCCCTAGTTTAGGGGGTTAGGGAGTAAGATAAGCACTGTTGATATAGATTGTTATGCTGCATTGAGAGATTTCAACTGTTAAGTATCGAGCGGACTCCTTACTCCATGACCACCTCGATTTAATACGTGGGTATAAATCATTGTAGTTTTTACATCTGAACATAAGTTTCTTCGGTTCGATAAGAATAATGCTTAAGTCGAATGGCATCACGCACACGACAGCCGCCGTCCTCCTGGCAGCCCCGTTGCTAAGGCCATATCCTTCTTGCCCAAACCATCGCTGATTTGAATGCTTTACTCTTCGATTCTCATTACAGGTGCTAATTCTGGACTTGGATTCGAAGCGGCACGACAATTCGCCCTAAGGAAGGGAGTTTCTAAAATTGTCTTGGCGTGTCGCAACAAAGTCCGAGCTCAAGAGGCTCTTGAGCAATTGGAAGAATTAATCCGTAAGAAAATCTTCGAAATTCTGATCGTAGATGTTGGTGATTTAGAATCATGCCGAAAAGCTGCCGAAGACCTAAACACGCAAGTCGACGGAATCATACTGAACGCTGGAGGTGGTGGTGGAACTGACCCAACCAAACTCACAAAGAATGGAGTTATGTTTATCTTCGCGATCAATGTGCTGGGACATGTCCACTTGACCGATCTTCTAATGAAGAACGGCAAGTTATCCAAAGGCGGATCGGTGATGTACGTCGCCAGTTTTGCTGCCCGAGGAGCTCCTGAGGTTGGTGCCGCGAAACCCTCTATTGCGAATGGCTCAGTTGAAGAATGGACCTCTGTAGCTAACGGCGTTAAATTCGCTGACAACAAGACGTATACAGACATCTATGGGTCCGTAAAACTAATGGGTGCATTATGGACGATGAGTATGTCGCGCAAACATCCTGGCATGAGATTTATCACCGTCGATCCAGGCATGGCACGTGGCACCTCCGGGACAGCAACGCTGCCTTGGCATCAAAGATGGACAATGAATACTGCCATGTGGGTTATGCAGCTCCTCGGAAGAGCTCATACTGTTGATGTTGGTGCCAAACGCTACGTAGATGTGTTGCTCAATGACGACGAATTCAAGTTCGGTGTCTGGTGGGGCAGCAAGAAAGGGCTTACGGGAGAATTGGCTGACCAGTTGGAACACTGGCCTGAAATCATTGGTAATGAATCCGCTCAAGACAACGTCAATACTGTCATTCATAGCTTTCTTTAGCGATCAGTTAGCTCAAACATTGGTGCATAACAATGCAATGCACCGGAGCCGCGAAGCCGGGCGTTTTCAAATGGACAATCACTCGTCGCGGCCCGGTGATTGCGGATGTTAGCAGCCTCCTAGTTCTGATTGAGAGCGATCGCCCCCTACTCATAACTAATCCCGTTCTGGTAAAGCGCGATCGCCAATCAGAAAACAGCTATAAAAAATAACAGCTCTATAGAAAAGTGTTGCAAGTTCAAAAAGTAATACTATAATGGTATTACTTTTTCTTGGAGCTTTAAAGTCATGCGTGTGACTGCAAAAGGGCAAGTAACTATCCCTAGAAGCGTTAGGGAAGTTTTAGGCATTACCCCTGAAACTGAAATTGAGTTCATTGAAGATAATGGTCGGTTCTATATCGTTAAAACTGATAACCCAAAAGCGACAGGGAAATTTAAGAAACTCAGAGGAATAGCAACAGCAGACATGTCAACCGACGAGATCATGGAGCTAACTAGAGAGCCATGATGAATGGTGTTTTCATTGATTCCTGTGTGTTGTTAGATTTATTTACCGACGACCCGCACTGGGCTGAGTGGTCAGAGACAATACTAGAGACCTATAGTCAAACGAATACGCTGTATATCAATTCTATTGTGTATACAGAGGTATCTATTGGTTTCAAAAGAATCGAAGAAGTGGAAAACGCTATCACGGCCCTAAATGTTAGAGTCTTGGAAATGCCGCGTGAGGCATTATTCTTGACGGGGAAAGTATTCTTAACATATAGAAAGAATAAAGGCACTAAAACATCACCATTGCCTGATTTTTTTATTGGCGCGCATGTGGCTGTCTCAAAGTTTGAGTTGATAACTAGAGATGTCAGTAAATATGAAACCTATTTCCCGCAGGTTAAACTCATTCATCCTGAACGTTGAGCGGCTGTATTGAGACGTAAGCAGCTAACCCTGCGCGGGAGCGGACGGAATTTACAATCCAGGCATCAATGCAAAAGTATTAGCCACCGCTCAGCTTCACGTTATGTACCGATAGCAGGAGCCAACACATTGGACACTGACTTGCTTAAGGAAATCATCACCTATGTGGATTCAGTGGCGGCCCACTCCGACTTCATCCTTGGCCTCGCAAAGCCGTGTGTGAAAATCAAACTCGCTGATGGTGACGCGGTCGGAGATGCGGGTAGCCGATTTGGTGGACACCCTTACTTGCCATCGGGCTTCCAGTGGCCCACCCACGATGTTGACAAATTGATGGTGTTCATCGAGACTGAGAAACTCGCCAAACGGGATTTCGGCTACCTGAAGAGTGACGCCGGATAGGCCATAACAAAGCGTTTAACCGGAGCAGCGTTCAACGCGGAAAAGATAACCTTGCCTGACATCAATGTTCAAAAACATCTTTGTATTGCATCAAGTCCAGGTCTACAAAGGTAGGCAGGCATTCAAAGCACTGTTGGGCCAGAGTCCATCGATTTTCTCGCTTGAGCATGGAGGTGAGCTGCTGAGACATCTCGTGCAGATAGCGGACATCGTTCGCCGCATAGGCCAGCTGTTCTTCGCTGAGGTTCGCCGCATTGCCCCAGTCAGAGCTTTGAGCGGTTTTATCCAGTTCGATGCCCTGCAGCTCTCTGACCAACTCCTTGAGGCCGTGGCGGGGGCTGTAGGTGCGGGCTAACTTACTGGCAATTTTGGTGCAAAAAACCGGATTGACCGTAATCCCCAGATAGTGCTTTAGGGTGGCCAGATCAAACCGGGCAAAGTGAAAAATCTTGAGACTTTGGGGCGATTCTAAAAGCTGCTTGAGATTCGGGGCCGCCATCTGCCCCCGCTCAATGCGCACTGCTGACACATAGCCCTCAGCGTCGCACAGCTGAATCAAACACAGCCGGTCGCGGTGGGGGTTGAGCCCCATGGTTTCGGTATCGACTGCGATCGCACTCGACCCCCTATAGCGATTGAGCAACTCCGTTGGGATGTCGCGATCGCAAACTTGAAAATTATCCAAAATGCCTCCTGGTAAGAGGTTTTAGGTAATGGGTAATGGGTCATCGGTGAACGTACCATTACCCATTACCCATCACCCGTCTTCAATCTCTAATCAAACTTCAAAACCTTTGCCACCGTCTGTACATCCTTGTCCCCGCGCCCTGAGCAGTTGAGCACGATGTAGGGGCTCCCTTCTAGCTGGGGACAGAGCTTGTCGAGGTAGGCAAAGGCGTGGGCGGTTTCTAGCGCGGGGATAATCCCCTCCAAGCGAGAGACCAGCTGAAAGGCTTCCAGGGCTTCGGCATCGGTGACGCTGTAATATTCAGCTCGGCCCAGGTCTTTGAGGTAGCTATGCTCAGGGCCAACCCCTGGGTAGTCCAGACCTGCACTGACCGAATGGGCTTCGATTACCTGGCCTTCGCCATCTTGCAGCAAATAGCTCATCGCCCCGTGCAGGACGCCGACCCGCCCCTGGGTGAGGGTGGCAGCGTGTTTTTCGGTATTGACCCCTTCGCCTGCGGCCTCTACGCCGATCAGGCGCACCGAGGCTTCATTCACAAACTCGTGAAAAAGGCCCATGGCGTTGGAGCCACCGCCCACACAGGCGACCAGAATATCTGGCAGACCGCCCCATTTTTCCTGGGTCTGGGCGCGGGTTTCTTCGCCAATCAGGGCGTGGAAGTCGCGCACCATCATCGGGTAGGGGTGGGGACCGGCCACCGAGCCCAGAATGTAGTGGGTGGTTTCCACATTCGTCACCCAGTCGCGGATGGCCTCGGAGGTGGCGTCTTTGAGGGTGCCGGTGCCCGCACTGACAGGGCTGACCGTAGCCCCCATCAGCTTCATCCGAAAGACATTCAGGGCCTGACGCTCCATATCGTGAACGCCCATGTAGATGACGCACTCAATGCCAAACCGGGCACACACTGTGGCGGTCGCCACCCCGTGCTGCCCTGCGCCGGTCTCGGCGATGATACGCTGTTTGCCCATGCGCTTGGCGAGGAGCACCTGCCCGAGGGCATTGTTGATCTTGTGGGCACCCGTATGGTTGAGGTCTTCGCGCTTAAGGTAAATCTGGGGGCCACTGCCGTCGGGGCGGGCATAGTGGGCGGTCAGCCGCTCGGCAAAATAGAGGGGATTGGGGCGACCCACGTAGTCTTTGAGCAACCCGTCTAGCTCGGCTTGAAACTCAGGGTCGCGACGATACTGGTGATAGGCCGATTCTAACTCGCTGAGGGCGGGCATAAGCGTCTCAGGGACATACTTGCCACCGAACTGACCAAACCGCCCCAGGGGGTCAGGACGGACTTCGAGGGAGGTCGGTGACGGGGATTGGGGTTTGGAAGAAATAGGGGTAGCAGTCACGGGTTGCCTGGGATGTTTTGTAGAGTTTAGGGTCACCTCATTATAAGGGCGAGGATATGAAATCATAGGAAATCTATTCTTAAATCATCGCTGCTGGTGCCTTTGGGCCGATACCTTTGGACTGTTATGCCGCTGAAATTGAGTTTGCGATCGCTAGAAACCTACGGGCTTGCCCTTTTGAGTGCGCTGGTGGCCTATGGCTATTCGTTTACCCGATCCAACACTTACAATCAAATGCCGTCCATCCTGGCCTTGATGGATAGCACCCGACTCAGTCAGGATTTTTACATCCAAGAAATGACGCAGTTTACGCCGCGTTTTTACTACTATCACCTGATGCTGTTTGGGCATCAGCTGGGGCTGAGTTTACCCGTGGTGGCGTTTGGTCTGTTTGTGCTGGCGTTTGGCTCAATGGTGCTGGGGCTCTGGGCCCTGGGGCGCTATTTGGGGCGATCTGAGTTTGCCGGGGTGGCCCTGGCTTTTTTGGCCCTGGCGATTGAGGACAGCACCCTTGGGAAGACCGATATTTTTCGGATTGAGCCGATTGCGGCGATCTACGCCATGGGTATCGCTATCTGGGGGATGTATTTTTGCTGTCGCAGACAGTGGCGACGGGGCTACCTGATGTTTGGGCTGGCCTGCCTGTTGCAGTTTTTGATTGGGCTGTTGCCCGCTGGCCTCTGGGGTGTACCGCTGGTGATAGACGCCCTGCGACAGCGGCAACCGTTGAAACAATGGGTCAAACTATTGGGGCCAATGCTGATCTTTGGCCTATTTGCATCACTGGTCTATGTGCCCATGGTGCTGACGGGCAACACCAGCAGTACCACGCTCAGCGATGCGGTCTTTATTGATCTCTATGGCTATATTCGCCATCCGCATCACATCGTCGTATCGTCTTTCCCCATTAACTACTGGCGATCTTTTCTCAGCCTGACGGGGGCGGGGCTAATTTGTTTGTGGCTTTCAACGACGCTCAGCACATTGCAAAAGCGTCAGGTGTTGGTGGTGATCGCCACCGCTTTTGGGCTGCTGCTGGTGGGGTATGTCTTTGTAGAGCAGGTCCCTATTGCCTTTGTTACCAAACTCCAATTTGCCAGGACTACCCCCTTTGCGCTGATGATGGCCCTGGCTGCGATTGCTGTGGTTGCCAGTGAGTACCATCGCCGGGGTAACTATCCTGTCAGTTTGCTGCTAATTGGGCTGCCCCTGGTGGATCGGGTCGGGCCGATATTGTTGCTGATATTGACCGGGCTGCTGTGGTTAGCGAGGACTTTTGAGTCAAAATCTCTAAAACCTTTCCTAAAGCCCCTTCTAAACCCCTTAATCAGGTTAGAAAGGTTAACATTGACGGCGCGGCGGGATATTGCGATCTCATATGCCTTGTTTCTGATCGTGCTGTTGGCCTGTTGGGCCTACCTGCCGATCTTTTTCGCAAGTCTGGCCTATCCATTAGGGAGACGAACGTTTCCCAACTTTTTTGAACGCGCTAAACGGCTGTTTCAAGCTGGTCTGGCAGGGCTGGTGCTGTACCTGGGGCTCAACCTGTCGGGGGTGATCACCCAGGCCCGACTCACTCCGCTACACCGCAAGCTGAAACTGTATACCCAGCAGGATGATCCGCTTAAGCAGGTTGCCGCCCAATTTGGCCAGGTCAGTCCGATCGATGCCCTGGTGCTGGTCCCCCCGTCGGATGTGGTCTTTCGCTATTATGCCGAACGATCTGTGGTGGTCACTTTTAAGAGCTTCCCGTTTACGGATCAGGGCATTTTGACCTGGCAGGCCAGACTAGAGCGCATTTTAGGCCCCCTCAGCGATGAAATGATCATCCCGGCCTATGCAGACGCATTGTACAGTCAACGCAGCAGTCAGGAGCTGGCTGCGATCGCCCAGGAGTACCAGGCGGGTTACATTTTGACTCGCCGTAGCTGGCATCCAGATATGGAGGGAAAGGTTGTTGCTGAGACAGAAGATTGGATAGTTTGGCAGCTGCCTGAGTTTTAGCGAGATGCTTTGTCAAGCCGTCTTTGTTTAGCCTCTTGCAGTGCCGCAAAGAAACCCGCTAAAAAGCAACTTTCTGAAAAAAGTTTGGACAGTTCTTCAAGAATCGACAGGTATATATGAAAGCGGTCTACTAAAGCAGGGCGCACCATCACCGATAGAATGTCTTTCTCATTGGTTAAGACGTCTAAGCCGGTACTCAGCAGCAAAATCGTAAATCCCCCGATCAAAAAAGGAAACATTTGCCGATGTCGCCAAATTTCTCGGCGATAAAGGTAGAGCAAGCCGCCGCCAAGCAGAGCATAGAGGGCAATGAGGAGATCGTCCAGTCGATCGGTCAGGGCCGTTGGTTGCAGATTTAAAAGCTGATGTAGAAAAATATCGAGAGATTCGTGCAACTCTGTTAGCTCATCCACGGCCAGAAAGCAGAAGCCAACACCCACGATCGCCCACACCATAAACGGGGCCTGCCATCTAAATCGGGGTTGGCCCCCGTAGCGAACTCTAAAAACCCGCCATGAGAGCCCGGCTGTCCCCAGCAACAACAGGGCTGAGAGGATGTCCATCAACCGCCCTTCACGAAAGTGCATCAGCATATTGTGATTGGCAATGCCATCTCTGACCGCAGCGATGGCCACAAGGGTCGTGATCAGAAGCAAGCCAATCAGTAAAGATCTGGCCGTTACCCCTTTAAAAACGCTAAGGCTGGATACCATACAAGGTTGACCTGACACCATAAAAAAACAAGCTATCCAGCAAAGCCAGATAGCTTGTTTTCTATGCTACTGAATTTTAGTATTTCAGATCACATGAAGATCTAGTTCTGGCCGGGACCTATCCCTTTCGGTAGGCCAGGTGCAAGCTCTTAGCCAGGAGCAGAAGGGCTGCGATCGCAAGTAACCCGCCCCAAAACCAGTGGGGCAGCAGCAGCGCCTTGGACATTTGCCCGGTGTCGGAGAGCATCGAGCGACCACCAATGGTGGCTTGATAGGTGAACAAATAATCCAGCTGATGAAAGCTGCTGATGCAGGCCTGCATGCCCAGAAACTGGATGGTAAAAATCTTTTGCCAGGTTTTGGTTTTGAGCGCAATGTAGAGAATCGCCCCGCCCAGCAGGGGCAGCACCAGCCAGCCCGTGAGCGATCGCACCCAGACCACCGTAGACGACACCAGCAGCGCCCCCAGGATGATCAGCCCCCAGCGGGTGGTCTTATGCTGACGCGACGCCACAATCAAAGCCGCCCCCGCCAGCGGCGGCCCCATTGGCCCCCCGGCACTGACCAAAGCCCGGCCAAAAGGTCCGCCAAAGACACTGCCGCTACTCTGGGCAACCCCAGAGCCGTTGGGGTACAGCACCAGCTTGTCAAAATTAGCCCCCAGCACCATGGCGGTCAGTCCATGACCCATTTCGTGGAACCAGGTTGCCAAAATTGTGAAGGGATACAGGATGTAGTTACCAAAGGGCACCTGCCACAGGACCACGGTGATCACTGCAGCAATCACCAACCAGCGAATGCGATCGCGCTGCGCCGCTACCTCATCACTCGAAAAATCTGGAAGAAAATTCGTCATAGCCATCAGGTCTGCCCTTGGACACTCTATTCAGTAGACTACCCAGCGATAGCTGTCTGTTCCGGGATGATCTGGAAATCCAAAGCGTTAGTTAAGCAGCCAGTTGGCCACTTATCAAGTAATTTCCAGACACCTTTCAAGTAATTTCCAGACACCTTTTGCTTTAGACAAGAGTATTATTTTATACGAGTAGACCATTAATTAGTTACCTGTACATCTCGAAACTGCACTGGAAACCTGTTTTGCTCGCGAGTATAGGCTAGCGCTTCTAAAATTGAAAACTGGCTAACCGTTTCAGGAACATCAGCAAAGGTCAGCTCAACCTTGACAGCAATATTTTCTGGCAAGGTGTTCTCAACATAGTTTGAACGCTGATCTCCGCCAAAATCAACGTTGTTCGAAATATATTGATTCCCGTTCGGATCAACGGCTCGACTGCGATAACTGCTCTTACCGTAGATAGTCAATCGTTTATCGCCTTCTTCGTTGGTGACCAAAAAGCTACACAGTACGGTACTGTTCTTGCGCTGGCAGCCTTGTAAATCAAATACAAAGCTATCAACCCCCACTTGACTCGATGAGGATGAAGTTGAACTTCCCTGTGCTAAATCAGTGGGCAAAGCTGAAGGTATAGATGAGGTTGAAGGCGTGGGTGAAACAGGTGGATTCAGATAGCCATTCAATGCAATTTCAAGCAATTTGACCTTATTTTTTTCATCAATTGTCTGATTTTGAGCAGTCAAATATGTTTCTAACTGCTGAATCATTGCAGGAGAAAGTCTGACAATGGCCGGGTCCTGTTGAATCTGCTCAACGGCGATTTCGCTGCCACGTTCAGTGCCTGCAGATAGACCAGCAATAAGGGCAGAAGCCCCAACACCTAGAAAGAAGAGAAAAACGAGCCCTAGCGCCTGAAATTTTTCCTTAGAAGTCCCTTTACCAAAAAATAAAATTACGATAACCGCAAAAATGATTGAAATCAGCGCAAAAATGCCGAATAGGTTACCAGATTTTTCAATAATGTCAGGGATCTTATTAATCAAATCTGGCATGTTATTTGTCTGTGGAACTGTGAACTGAATAAAACCAGGTTTTCAAAATTAGGGAATAGATGACTCTTAATTCTCTGAAAAGCCTTTGATTAGTCTAGCATTTATGCAAATAAAGCTGGATTTCGGAGGGTTTTGCGCTAAAGCTAAAAAAATATGTATAAATTGAGACCTCCACCCGATCCTTTGAATAAAGTTAAATCAACGTGAAGTAAACCCCTGGCCACATCCACCCCCATTGTTTCTCTTTGAGATGCGAACCAAGGTTGAAAACTGGATGTGGTTTAGCCAACTCGAGGAGGACTGTTTTATGTCTAATAAATTGCTGCGCTATGTGTTAGGTATTTTGGTGCCGCCGGTCGGTATTTTCTTAACCTATGGCATCAGCATCCCGTTTTTCGTCAACATCGCACTGACCCTTTTAGGATGGGTACCCGGCAGCATTCATGCGATTTGGGCGATTTCTAAACATGAGGAAGCCAGTAAACCGCAAGAGACTGCTTAGTCAAGCGCATTCACCCATTCACCAGCGCAGCGCACTCACCAAGCCCACCTTTAATTCGTCGACGGTATAATTTCTGGCTGAGTTTTTATCCAGACCCAATTTTTATTCAGCCTTTTTTATAGGATGTTTAGGAGACCAAACATATGATCCCCTTTTTACTCACGACGGTGATCACCGCCCTCAGTTTGCTAATAGTCGATATAGTCGTCCCCGGTGTTGACATCGCTACATTTCTGGCGGCGATTTTGGCCGCCCTCTCCATCGGGTTGATCAACGGCACCATTAAGCCGATTTTATCGCTCCTGTCCCTGCCCATCACGTTTCTCACCCTCGGGGCTTTTTCCCTCATCGTTAACGGCATCTGTTTTTGGCTGGCATCCCTCTTGGTGATGGGCTTTACGGTCAACGGGGTGCTAGCCCTGTTGCTCGGTCCAATTGTGCTGTCTTTGGGGACCACCTTCCTCAACAACTATTTCGAGGAGAAAGGAGTTGGCCTTTCGTTTCTGAAGGGCAAGGACAATGAAGCCCTGGAGAGTAGCGAACCGTCTTAGAATCGGAAATTTAATACTGCACAAAAATCAAATCCCAGTTAAAAAAGGGAACTGGGTAAACGTGGGGGCTTATCTGGTTTCAATCATCTAACTGTTTAATTGTGCTTGCCAGTTAATTGTGCTTGCCAGGGTTGGTGATGTGTGGCAAGGGCTGCGCGGGACTTTCCCTCCCGCCCCCTCCCTTTTGCTCTGGCGCTAGCGGTTGCCTGGGGGACGACCTCCCTGTTACGCGACATGAGGTTGAATCACGGGGTGCGACATAAAGATTAAGCACCTTTGCTGAAGAATTCAAAGCAATTGTTCTAAATTAAGTACAAAAGGGCATTATGCAAAGTTCAATTGCGTTCCTATTTGCCGATCAGTGTGCTGAATTGAGCAAATAAGGTAATGGTTGTTGAGTAATGTTCAATATCATGGAGGAAGCCCCTGATTAAACCTGATGTCGCACCCCCGATCTAACCTCATGTCGCGTAACACTCCCCCAGACCCCCCGAACTAGATTCTGGCTTCGTTTGAGAAAGGGGCGGTTGGTGGGTTAGTCGATAGGTGATCGATTGCTCAAGCAATTTCATTCAGACGTGGCGACCCTCCGCCGGGAGTTTATTGGGTACAACATGATGCAACGGGAGGCGGGTCAGTATTGGCGGGTGCCTGAGGCGGAGTGGCGGACTGAGGCAGAACAGAATTGATTTTCAGCATCCTCTCAGGAAATTTTCACTGTTCTAACAGCTGCAGAGGCAAAAATGTAGTAGGTGGCATTTGTGTTTTTGGTTGACTACTGCGGTGTTTGTTGGGAGGGGGTGCCATGCGGCGAGCTCTGAGATTGACGGTGGGTAGCCTTTCTGTCGCGGGCCTCATTTTAGGTGGCATGATTTGGCAGGCGCGGGGGTGGGATAATTTTAAACTACGTTCGTTTGCGTCAGCGCAGGTGTTGCGTAACCAGGCTCAGAATGCGGTGGATTTTCGGAAACAGGTCTCTGGTGCTGAGAGTGCACGAGTGGATATGACTGACCTGCTGAGCGGCGGTGTACCTAAAGACGGAATTCCGAGCATTGACGCACCTGAGTTTGACACAGCTGAGGCAACGCCTTTCCAAGATGATGATGTGGTAATTGGGCTGATAGTAAATGGGGAAGCCAAAGCCTATCCGTTTAGGGTGATGGACTGGCATGAGATTGTTAATGACACCGTGGGCGGGGTGAATGTGACGGTGTCTTACTGTCCGCTGTGCGACACGATGGTGGCCTTTGAGCGCGGGGAGACAACCTTTGGGGTGTCGGGCATGCTGTATCAAAGCTGCCTGGTGATGTATGACCGGGCGGATGAGACGCTTTATGCGCAACCCTGGGGGACAGGCGTTTTAGGGCCAAGGATGAATGAATCGCTGGCGCGTATCCCCGTGGTGAAAACCACCTTAGAAAACTGGCTGACGCAATATCCGGAGAGCACAATGCTCTCGACGCGCACGGGGCATACTCGCAATTATCAGGCGTATCCCTACGGCAGTTACTACACTGACGACAATATTATCTTTCCGGTGCGCAATCAGGAGGAGCGGACGCTTCACCCCAAGGCGATTGTGAGCTATGTTTGGGAGGAAAATGGAGAAGCGCCCCAGAATGAATTTGCGGGGGATAGTCATCAGTTTGTCCACGATGAGTTGAGGCAGGCCAGGGCTCAAGTGGTGGAGTTTGCAGGGCGGCAGATCCGGGCGAGGTGGGATGAGGCTTTGCAAACGGTCGTGGTTGAGGAGATAGATGGGACGGTGATTCCAAGCTCAACGGCGTTTGCGTTTGTGTATCCAGCTTTTTATGGGGGAAGATGATATACATCACGCTTCCTCTTCAAATTGTTGCGAATTCAAAGCAAAATGAAATCATTGGCATGATCGACAATGGGTTAAAGAGGAAAATCTAAGCGACCGCAATTTAGGGGAAGGTGAACTTAGTCTTGTAGGCTCATTCTTTGCTGAGACAACACTGTAGAGAAGTGATAATACGCCATGTATAGGGGGCTAATTAAGCTCGAGACATAGAGTGTCATCTCACAAGCAGCGACGTCATCCTTAATGACTGCCCAGCGATACTTCAAGAGGTGGCGAAAAATCTTGCGTAGGTCGTTGGCGGTATATAGTATCAGCATCAGCGGTCGCTGCCAGACTTTTACACTAAGCATGCGGGTGCGATAGCGGCTAAAGCCAATGCCTCGGCAAAGTCGAGTGAGATATTCACGGGTCAGACGACTGCTAGGAATTTGATGGTGCAGGCGCATCTGGGGGTTATACCAGACTTCCCAACCTGCGTTTTGAATGTGCAAAATTGACTCGGTATCTTCGCCCGTGAGCATACTGTTGCCGACTCGCCCCGTCAGCACAGGCTCCCTAGGAACGTTATCGAGCCATGCCTGACGACGCACCACCATGCCAGCGGAGGGGGGAATAACCTTTTTCTCAGGTACATAGAGTCTTGGTTTAGAGCCGCGTTCTGTTAACGCTAATAGCGAGGCAATCCGCTCAAAGTTCTTAGGGGGCGATGACTCAAAGTCTCCTTGGATGCGGCTGGCCAGGACGCCAGCCTGGGGATGACGCTGGGCAAAGCGATAGGCGGCGGCAATCCAGGTCATGCCAGGGATATTGTCGTCGTCGAGAAAACCAATCAGCGGACTGGCAGCTACTTGGACGGCTGTGTAGCGGGCATATCCTGCCCCTTGCTTGCCTTCAAAGACGTATCGCAGTGGTGTTTTGATTGGCCATTTAGCTTGAAACTCACGAACGACTGCGGCGGTGCGATCGCAACTATTATTATCTACCACTAAAATCTCCCAGGCCAACCCCTCAATATTGAGCTGCCAACAGAGACTGTCTAACACCATCGGTAAGCGATCGGCTCCGTTGTAAGTGGGAATCGCGACGGTAAAATCCAGGCTTACCTTGTCAGGAAAGAGGCGGCTGAAGGACTGTCGCAATCCTGCAAGTCGTTGTACGTTCTCTAACAGCTTTGTCATAATTAGGACTTTTCGTTGGCAAAATATTCAGTGGTAACACGTACTCAAAAGACACCCTAAATTCCTATCAATATTTTCTGAAATATCTATTGAAAGGGCTTTCAGCTCAGCTTAGGATGCAGTCTTATCAAATTTTGCTTATGTAAAAAATCTGACATCTTTAAGGTGCCCAGGCATCGGGTAGGATCACCGGGTGGGGGAGGGTTGTAAAACAGTCGTCAGTGGTCAGTAGGAATCGGGTAGAGTGTGGAGCAAGTAGAGGCAACCCAATCTTGAGCGCTGAACTATGCCTGATCTTTGGTCACAAGAAGAGTATCGAAAAGCCTATCGGTTTGCAGCCAAAGCCCATCAGGGACAACGGTTTCCAGGGACGGAGCTGCCCTATTTGATGCACCTTAATTTGGTCTGTATGGAGGTGATGGCGGCGCTACGGGCTGAGCCAGGGCATGATGAAAATTTGGCTGTGCAGTGTGTCCTGCTGCACGATGTGATCGAAGATACGACAGTTACATTTGAGCAGGTGCAAACGACTTTTGGAGCAGCGGTTGCGAATGGCGTACTGGCCCTCAGTAAAAATCGAGCCTTGGCTAAGCCGGAGCAAATGTCTGATAGTCTGCGCCGTATCCAACAGCAGCCTCAAGTAGTCTGGATGGTAAAACTTGCGGATCGCATTACCAACCTGCATGCGCCACCTGCCCATTGGGATTTAGGCAAAATTACGCGCTACCAGGTAGAGGCCCAAACTATATATGAGGCGCTGCGTGGGGCGAGTCCATATCTGGCTCAGCGGATTTGCGATGGTCCCTCTGGACCGGTCTTCGACCATCGTATTGCCGCCTATGAAGCCTTTCAATAGTTGGGTACTCTATGGACGGAAACCGATGATTGCGTAAGGAAAATGCCTGCTGTGGCTTGAAGTAATAATTAAAGTAAGCGGGCGGTACCTAATCAAAGCCCTAACGTTACTTAGTTGTTTGTGGAGCACAAAGCATTTAGGTTGGATGTGGTGCATCGGGCATCTCTGGCCCAAAGCGATTATCATCAAGCCATATCCGACATGCTAAACCGCATCTAGTGACTTGGATTTTGTCCCCAGGGATAAACGATAGGTCTGGATGTGACCCATGCTTAAGTTGCAGTGATGAAAAAGTTTGTCTATTGGCTCATGGGTGATACTGCTGGGCAGGTTACCCTCAACACCTGGAATTGGCTCTGGGGCATCGCCCCCGAAGAACCGGAGCTGTTTGCTGAGGAGCCCTCAGCGGATGATCAATCAGCCGTCCAACTGGCTGAAAAGTCGCTGAAAGCGATGGAGATATCGTTGCAAAAGCTGACTGAAGCGGTGCATCGACAGTCTGTGGCGTATCAGCGGGCTCAGCAACTGTATCAAGGCAAGTTGCAGCAAAAAAATAAGGCTGAGCAGGCGGCCATTGCGGCCCAAAATCAGGGCAATGAGCAGAAGGCTAAACTGGCGATGACCCAGGTAGTACAGCTTGAGCGAGTTTTGCCCCAGATGCAAGCCCAGGTTGATCAAGCTTTTGACATGTTTCAATCGTCGCAAGAGCGACTGATGCGAGATCAGCTAGAGTTAGAAACCTTTAGGGCCGATCTGGCAAACATGCGGGATATGGCGAAGGTGAATGATGCTCTGGCGGCGATGACGGAAACCCATGATGAACTGGATCCAGAGTCGGCGCGATCGCAATTTACCCAAGCCCGAGATGCCCTGCAATCCAATAACTTGCGAGAGTCCGCCTATGCAGAGTTGGTTGAAGATCCAGAAACCGCGCTTGAGGCATTGGAGCTTGAGGCCGAGGTCAACCGCAGATTGCAACAGCCTGGGCAAAATAACTCAAGTTCCCGGTCAAAGTAATCCGGGCTCGACCGATCCGATGGATCAAACAATACCCATCATTTGTTAAAACTCGATGACCCAAGACTGTTGTCGCGGAGTACCCTATCGGGGATTTTGACCCTCTACTGTGTATTCTTTGTTGTTCAGGCACTTATTTTCAGAAAAATGTCCAAACGTAAAGGCCCACCGCCGATTGTCTATATTGCGCTAGCAGCCATCGTTGGCGGTAGCGGCTTCTGGTTCTTGAAAAATCGCCCCTTGTCAGCGGGCGGCGCATCACTGCCCGCCCAAGTTTTCCAATTTGGCAAATCTGATCTGCTGGTGCTGGGGGATACCTTTAGCGGCTACAGCACTTTTCGAAACGCGGAATTTCAATCGGCGCTGGCCGATGCGGAAATCACCCTGCGTTATGAGGACGAGTTTGACCAGTCTGCCCGTGCCGATCGGTTTAGCAAAGGCGAGGCCGACCTGATGGTGACCACCCTCGATCAGTATCTTAAACATCAGCCCCAAGGCCAAATTGTTGGCCTGATTGACCGCACCGTCGGCGCAGACGCCGTGGTGCTAAATACGCCTCAGTATGGCATCAAGTCGATCAACGATCTGGGCAAGCTGACTCAGGAAGCCAGTCAGCAGGGTCAACCCCTGAAGCTGGTCTATGCCGTCGATACTCCCAGCGAATATCTGGCCAACGTCCTCGATATCCGGTTTGAAGGATTTAATCTGGCCGACTTTGATGTGATCGAAG
>JBCBQD010000009.1:0-47208 GCA_039820425.1 Cyanobacteria bacterium J06635_1 | reverse complement strand
TAGAAGCTGCACCAGCCTACTCTTCGTCATCTCTGTCTAGAAAAGATAAAGCCTAGAAAACACAAATCCCGATAACATAGACCCCTTCGCCATCTCTCTGCCCCACCACCCATTACCCATTACCCATTACCCACCACCCACTACCCACCACCCACTAACCATTACCCCTCCCAATCTTAATAAATTCTATTGTAGCGGCTAAAGTAGTTCAGGTATACTATACTGGCCTTGACGAATCTTTAACCATGCGTCAAAATCCTTTTTCTCCATCTGTTTAGCCCCCCGTTCTTTTAGCTCTTTTACGAGGTCCCTATGGCAGCCGCAAACGCATCACCCGAAAAGCAAAAGGCTCTGAGCCAGGTGCTCAACCAGATTGAGCGCAATTTTGGTAAGGGCTCTATCATGCGGCTGGGGGAAGCCAATCGCATGCAGGTTGAGACCATCCCCACCGGGGCGTTGGTCCTGGATATTGCTCTGGGGGGTGGTTTGCCTAAGGGGCGGGTGATCGAAATCTATGGGCCAGAAAGCTCGGGTAAGACGACGCTGGCGCTGCATGCGATCGCAGAGATTCAAAAACAGGGAGGCATTGCCGCCTTTGTGGATGCTGAGCACGCCCTCGACCCCGTCTATGCCAAGGCCCTTGGGGTTGATATTGAGAACCTACTGGTCTCCCAGCCAGATACCGGGGAGATGGGCCTGGAAATTGTCGATCAGCTGATTCGCTCCGCCGCCGTCGATATTATCGTGGTGGACTCGGTTGCCGCTCTGACACCCCGCGCTGAGATCGAAGGGGAGATGGGGGATACCCACGTGGGTCTACAGGCTCGGCTGATGAGCCAGGCCCTGCGCAAAATCACCGGCAACATTGGCAAATCGCAGTGCACGGTGGTGTTCTTAAACCAGCTGCGGCTCAAAATTGGGGTCACCTATGGCAACCCAGAAACCACCACGGGCGGTAATGCCCTTAAGTTTTACGCCTCGGTTCGCCTGGATATTCGCCGCATCCAGACACTGAAAAAGGGCAATGAGCAGTACGGAATTCGTGCCAAGGTCAAGGTTGCTAAAAATAAAGTGGCACCGCCGTTCCGCATTGCCGAGTTTGATATTCTCTTTGGTCAAGGCATTTCCACCCTGGGCTGTTTGGTCGATCTGGCCGAAAGCACCGGCATCATCAATCGCAAAGGCTCCTGGTACAGCTACGACGGGGACAACATTGGTCAGGGTCGGGACAATACCATTCAGCGACTGCAAGAAGATACTGACTTTGCCGTTTTGATCGAAAAACTGGTTAAAGAAAAGCTAGATCTCTACGAGCCCCCTGTCGCCGTGGGTGGCGATGATGACGATGAAGCAGAAGACGGTTGAACCTCATCCACATCCAGAAAGCCCTACGGGACTTGTCTGATCGGTTTGCCAATAGGCAAACCCTCAAGTTTTCAAACTGGAGGTGGTTAAAAAAATCCCCCGGTTTGCCGCACAAGGTTACCGAGGGACCCATCGCTAATAGGGTTTTGTTGAAAGGGTGTAGGTAAGCTATGCAGGCAAACCTACGCGTGCAGCAAAACGTACTTGCTGATGAGTGCATTGTGTTACGGACACTGCCCCCCTGCCCACCGTGGCTTTGGTAAATTTACGCCGTCTTTACTAAACTCATCACCGCTGTCGTATCTTAATGAAGATATCTGGGAATTTATAGGATCAACCGCAAGTCTGTGTAAGGTCTGAGAATTTGGTTCGAGCTTTAGAAGACTGATGTACACTGCCGACAGCGGCTGTCCTAATCGTTTTCTTTAGTTTCCCGATAAATTTTATGCATGCTCGATATCCATTTGCTTGCCTCAGTGCTCTAGCGCTCTCAGCCCTGATGCTACCGTCAGGGGTGTTGTCAGGGCTGCCTTCACAGCTGACAGGTCTATTGGTCAACGCGGTCTATGCCCAAACTGGCCCAGCCGCGACCGACTCAGCTGAACCCGAAGATTCAGATGCAGCCACGGAGCCAGAAGCCCCAGCTTCGGCAAGCGAATCTGAGGCCCCAAATCCGGAAGACCCGGATGCAGTGGCGGAGCCAGAGATGTCAGAACCGCTGGATGAAACCAGTCAACGACTGATCGAGGGGTTGCAGCAATATGAACAAGGAGATGCGGCTGCGGCGCTGATGTCTGCGCAACAAGCTTTGGAGCTGGCTCGCAACAGCGAGGATCGGCTTAAAGAGAGTGCCGCCCTGACTATTCTGGGGTTGGCGTCCCTGGGGCTAGAGCAATATACCGAAGCCATCGACTATGGGCAGCAAGCGTTCACTCTTTTAGAAGACCTCGAAGACCCCCAGGGCCAGGCGGTTTCTTTGAATATTCTGGCCACGGCCCACCAACTGCAAGGTCAATTAGAGGAGGCGACTGACTACGCCCAGCGAGCGCTCACCGTGGCTCAAGACAATGGTTTTGTCTCAGGGGCACTCAATGCGCTCAATATCTTGAGCGCCAGCTATCGTGATTTGGGACGATATCCCGAAGCGATTGAGACCGCCCAAGGGGCGTTCAATCTTGCCCGTGAGATTAACGATGCGCCCTCAGCGGTGAATGCCTTAAACGTGCTGGGCTCGTCATTTTTGGTACTAGAACAGTACGAACCGGCTTTGCAAACCAGCCAGGGGGCTGCCGAGATCGCCAGCCAGCTTGGAGATCGCCGGGGGGAAGTCACCGCCCTGCGCAATCTCGGCGTCGCCCAGTCTAAGTTGGGGCTAACCGAGGAGGCGATCTCAACCAGTACCGCTGCCCTCAATCTGGGTGCCGAGCTCGAGGATATTGAAACTCAACTGGCTGCCCTATACACCCTGGGGCAGACCCACCATAACGCCCAAGCCTATGACCAGGCGGTTGAGTTTTACCAACGGCACTTGACCCTCAGCCGCGAGATTGGGTTTCCAGGGGCTGAGCTGCAATCGCTGCTCGGTCTGGGGACTGCCCATCTAGACGCCGAGCAATATGAGGATGCGATCGCATCGTTTGAGACCCTGTTGAGCCTGGCCCGCGATCGCAACCAGTTAAGCTTTCAAACCCTGAGCCTAACGGGGCTAGGGCTGGCCCATGCTGGCCTCGAAGACTACAGTAGCGCCAGCCAACAGCTCGAAACCGCCCTGCCAATCACCCGCGAAACCGGCGATCAGCGCTCTGAGTATACCGTGCTTAATTTGCTGGCAAAGGTTTACGAGGCGTTGGGCAATGCCCCCAAAGCTGAGGAGTACTCAGCCCAGGCCGCCACCCTCAGAGAAACCGTCGAGTCTGAAGCCGCTGAAGCTGAAGCCACCGAAGCTGAGTGAAGGGAGGTAGAGGGTGGTGGGTAGAGAGCAGAGGGACTTACCCACCACCCTCTACCTCCCTTCAATACCCTTGAAATCTTGACATAGCAAGGGTTGAAATCTTACCGCAAGTGCTTTTGTTTGGTTTATTATGGACGGTGAGACATTATGTTCGGCGGTTCAATATGTTCAATTTCGATTGGCAGGCGATGCTCCGACTCAATGATTCTCTGTAACGTCTAACCTTACATGGAGTATTCATGTCAATCTACGTAGGCAACCTCTCCTATGAGGTCACCGAAGAAGACCTGCAATCTGTCTTCGCAGAATATGGCACGGTCAAGCGAGTCCAAGTGCCAACCGATCGAGAAACGGGGCGCAAGCGCGGTTTTGCTTTTGTTGAATTGTCTGCTGAGACAGAAGAGGAAGCTGCAATCGAAGCCCTTAATGGTGCCGAGTGGATGGGCCGCGAAATGCGCGTTAATAAAGCTCGCCCTCGGGAGCAAAGGTCAGGTGGGGGGGGCAATCGCCGCTACTAAACCACATCCAGTTTGATGACATAGGTTTTGCCCGTAGGGCAAACGACCAGTCTAGATGGGGCCCAAGTTTAAGTATCGCCATCACCTCTCTCAATTGACTAAGGTAGTTGGTTGATAGCAATCGTCTGAAATACATGTCTAGCGGTGTTAAATTTTATTTGACCCGCTAGACATTTTGATTGGAGTCGTTTATTTTTTTGCTGTTCATTTATCTAGGAGAAAACGTCCGTATGGCCCAAGTTATCATTGGCGAAAACGAAGGCATCGAATCTGCCCTTCGTCGATTCAAACGCCAGGTTTCTAAGGCTGATATCTTTTCAGATCTCAAGAAAAACCGTCATTTTGAAACACCTATTGAAAAGGAAAAGCGCAAAGCTATTGCTCGCCGCAAGAAGCGTCGCTTTCGCTCCCAGTCTTAGGCTGTCTTGCAGATGCATTTTTAAGCACAAAAATACGACCTGGTTTGTAGGAGGCCAGCTGCAAAACATATGTCGCAGCTGGCCTCTTTGTATATTGTGCTAAATCTGAATACGGTACCCCCCAATCAAAATAGACCAAAAAAAAGGATGCCCTTAGACACCCTGTAACTGGTTATTTAGGATAGAGTTTGAGAACGCGCTGCCCGCTCGATCAGTCGGCTGAGCTTGCTGGGTTGACCGAACATTCAATCTATCGGTCAATCTACAGAGAACACATACTCCAGACTTAAAGCTAGCCAGACCTATGCGGAAGCCCGTGTACTCAAAGTAATCGCCAATCGTGAAGAACCAGTGAAGATCCCCCGCAGCTTTATCTATAATTAGCATTGAAGAAATTCAAGGGTAGTCCCCAAGCAAACTCAAGCAACCCAGGGAAGCGTTTGCCCATGGGGTAGTCTCATCCGCTCAGCAATCAGGGCTTTCCAGGTGGCGCTTTCAACCACGCCTAGCTCTGGTAACCGGTGAATTGACTGATATCGTTTGACCTGAGTGACCAAATGGGAGTCAAAGATACCGTTAACTGGCGTAGCTACCCCCAGCTGATCGAGCATTTGCTGAAGGTTCCACACCGTTGCACCACAGCTGCCGAGACCTAAGATAGGCAGCATTTCAGCACCGTTTAATAAAAACTCCCAGGTTTGCAAGCCCACCACACCGTCAACCGATAAGAAGGCTACACGCTGCAGATATTTCACAGCCTGAGTCAGCGTGCTATCAAAGTAACCGGTTACCTTCACGAGGCCCACCTCGTGACTGTACTCTGCAAAGCGCTGATTAATGCGACGCTGCAGTACCTCAACCGAATGCCCTTGGGCTCCTTGCTTGAGATTGGGATAGTCAGCTAGTGATAAGTAAACTTGTCCCATGCTCGCCTGACATACGCAATTACGAACAAGTTTAATTGTAAGGCTTTTGGAGCAAAAGTTAAAAAAATCTTTTATTTAAAAAGTATGGGTTAACCATCGCCAAAATAAAATGTTCTCTTTAGAAAAACAGCGATCTTTCGTAGCTACCGTCACACTTTTTATCTGAGCCTACCGATAAGCGGCTACGGTTGAGCTTTGGGCACTGGTTGCAAAATCTGTTGGGGTTGAGCTCCATTGGCTAAAGGCATTAAACGAGGCGAGCCCGAACGCAATGCCGGTGAAGATAACGAGGCTATCTAGCACGAGTTGTTGAGGGAAGCATTTCATGACATTTCCTGGTTTCTGACCGTTTTCTTTAATGGCTTAAGAATAGGGATCAATCGAGAAAAACTCGGGAGGGGACTTGGGTAGAGTGTAGAGTGTAGAGGGACTTGGGGAAGGGATTTGAAGCCTTACTCACGTCTCGCGCCAATCACGTCTCGCGCCAAGTGGATACCTACGCTTTGGACGCCACACTTCAGAGAATAGACCTCAAAGATGAAAAAGCTCTGAAACTGACATAGGGACTCCAGGATATTCACCCACTACCCCAACGCATTTCAAAAAAAACCGATAAACAGTGTAAACAGTCTTTAGGTATTCGAGTATTCCTTGTTACACTGATGCCAATTTTGATGCCAATTTAGGCAACGCTAGCTTTTTCCCAGTATCCTTAGGACCCGTTACAATGCGCATTTTGCTCATTGAAGATGATGAGATTCTCAGCGACGTTTTAGTAAAAACCTTGACCGAGCAGCGCTACATCCTAGATGTTGCAGATGACGGTCAGATGGGCTTAGAGTACGCCCAAGCGGGTGCCTACGATTTGATTTTGCTGGATGTCGGGCTGCCTCAGCTAGATGGTATTTCGCTATGCCAACGGCTGCGCTCAGAGGGATACGCAACACCGATTTTATTGATGACTGCTCGTGACGTCCCCGAAGAAAGAATTCGCGGACTAGATGCGGGCGCGGATGACTATCTCACCAAACCGCTGGATCTGGCTGAACTGCAGGCCAGGATTCGAGCCTTGCTGCGCCGGGGCGAAGTCAGCCCGACGTCAATTTTGGAAATTGGGCCGTTGCGTTTGGACCCGGTGAGCTGCGTGGTGACCTACGACGGTGAGGCTTTAAAGTTGACGCCGAAGGAATATAGTCTGCTAGAAATCTTCCTGCGCAACCCGGCCCGAGTCTTTAGCCGGGGGCAAATCATCGAGCACCTGTGGAGCTTTGAAGACCCACCGCTTGAAGACAGTGTTAAAGCCCACATCAAGGGGTTGCGCCGAAAGCTCAAAAAAGCCGGTGCACAAGATTGGATTGAAAATGTCTATGGGTTGGGATATAAGCTAAGGGCCCCCATCTCTGACTCTGAGACTAAATCTGACACTGAATCTGGGGCGGCCTTGGCCCCAGAGGCTGGGGCCAAGGCTAGCCCTGCTTCGCAAACTACCGAACAGTCCTTTAGCCAAGCGATGGAGGCGCTCTGGGGGCAGTACCAGGGCTTAATGCAAACCCGACTAGAGCTGCTCTGCGAAGCTGTCAGCGCGATTGAGAATACTACTCTGGGGGATGAGCTACGGCAACAGGCGGGACAGGCTGCCCATAAGTTAGCCGGTGTATTGGGCATGTTTAATCGCGACGCTGGGACCGACCTAGCTCGGCAGCTCGAAACCATTTTGCTAGAGCAGCCCACGATTATTCAGCTGGCTAAGGTGCCTGATTTGGTCCGCGCCCTGGCGGAGAATCTAGATTTAGCGGGTCCCCCTCAACCTCCAGCAGAGACGCCTCTGGAGGAGCGACTCCTGTTGATCAGCGCCGATGGCTCCCTCGGGGCGGCACTACAGCAGCTCACCCAGACCAGCGAACTGGGCTGGTGTCTGGCTCCGACCCTGGCAGCGGCCAAAACCTGGTTGCGATCCCACACGCCTGAGGTTGTCATTCTTGATCTAGCGGAAGCTGAGCTGCCAATAGCGTTGTCGCTATTGGCCGATCTGGCGGCCCGAACGCCAGCGATTCCAACCCTGGTGCTGATGGCAGAAGATGGGTTGTCGGGGCGAGTACAGATGGCGGCAGTGGGGGCGCAGGTGTTGACTCGCCCGGTGAGTGCAGCGCAGGCATGGGCGGCGGCCAATGCGCTGAGGCAGCAAGCACGGCAGACCCTGCATGTATTGGCGATTGATGACGATCCAATTTTACTCAAGGCGTTGCGCCCGCTGGTCGAGCCCTGGGGAATGCGGTTAACCACGTCAGACCAGCCGGTGCACTTTTGGCAAGTATTGACAGATGCCCGACCTGATCTGCTGATTTTAGATGTTGAAATGCCTGATTTTAATGGCATTGAGCTATGTCAGGCAGTGCGTAGCGATCCACGCTGGCAAGACTTGCCGATTGTGTTTTTGACCGCCCACACCGACGCAGAAACGGTCCAGCAAATTTTTGCGGCAGGGGCCGATGATTATGTCACTAAACCCTTGCTGGGACCTGAGCTGATGACGCGCATCACCAATCGTCTGGAGCGCAATCGTCTATTGACGACGCTTTCTAGCGTGGAATCGAAAACGGGATTGCTTAACTACCCTCAGTCTAGTCAGCGGCTGGGGCAGCTGATCGCCCAGGAAACGCCGTTTGCGATCGCAGTCCTCCATCTAGAGGCCTTGGCCGAGATCAACCTCACCTATGCTCACATCACTGGCCATCAAATCTTGCAGCGATGGGGGAGCTTGTTGCAAAGTCACCTGGGCACAGCAGAACTGCTCGGCTATTGGGAAGATGGCGACTTTATCGTGGTGTTGAATAATTTACGCAAAGCCGACGCCAAAGAAAACCTAGAACCCGTGTTGCAAATGCTGCGCCAGCAAATCTTTACAGCCCTCGATGGTCAGCGTCTGCAAGCTAACTATCGGGTTGGCCTGGCCGAATATCCGGGCGACGCCCAAACCCCCCAGCAGCTCTATCAAATTGCGGTTAAAACGAGTAAGTCCTCTTAGTCCGGCGTCAAGCTTAAAAATTCGGTTAGGGCAAGTGGGGAGGTGGGGAAGGTGGGGAGGTGATTAAACGACCTCGATACAAATAGCCTTCTCCCCACTAAGCGCAGCGCCCCCACTAAGCGTTAGCGTCCCCACCCCACCCATTTCTTCATCAAATCGCCATAGAAGCCCGCTAATCTGACTAAATTAAATCTGATAGACTAAAATTCGCCCAGGAGTAAGTCATACTGGGCACATTGGCCATAGTTAATCTGGCTCTAGGTGGTTAGCCCAAACCCCATTAAACCTTAACCCCAGCCCTTGACCCCAGCCAGACCTGTCGTTTGCCCTACGGGAAAACCTCAAGTTTTCAAACTGGATGCGGTTTAAGCACAGTTCCAAAAAACTATTTGTTAAAGAAATTTACTTATTCAAAATATGGCTACTAGCTTAAAGAGTGCGACAAAAGGTGTCCTGCGTCAGGTTATCCCACCCAGTTGGGAAAAGAGCCTAAGAATTCTCTCGGCCCGCATGGTGCTTAGCCGCGTCCCTCATCAGCCTTGTGGCTCAGCCCCACTCTTACCCGCTAGTCAGCTTGATTTACCTACCATTTGGCACAACGATGACATTGCCGCTGACTGGGAGCGCATCGCCCCGCAGCTCAATCAGCTAGTCCCGCCATCGGCCCGAGGCGGGGTCAACCCAGGCGATCGCAAAGCCCTCTTTTATCTACTTCGTGCTTTAAAGCCTGCCCATGTGCTTGAAGTGGGCACCCATGTGGGCTTTTCAACCTTGCACATTGCTGCGGCGCTGAATGCAAATGATGCAAAGGCCAATGAGACTCATGCTCGACTTACGACGGTCGATATCTTAGATGTCAATGACTCCGTCAAACAGCCCTGGCGAGCTTATGGCTTGGAGTATTCTCCAAAAGGCTTACTCAACACAGCAGGCTATGCCGACCATACTCAGTTCGTGACCAGCGGCTCCCTCGAGTTTTTAGAGCAATGTGAAGATCGGTTTGACTTCATCTTTTTAGACGGCAGCCATGCCGCGCCGGTCGTCTATCAAGAGGTGCCCAAGGCTATCAACGCCCTCAATCCTGGCGGCGTCATTTTGCTGCACGACTACTACACCAACCTCGAATGGCTTTGGGAAAACAAAAATTTTATCCCCGGCCCTTGTCTCGCGATTCAGCGTCTCCAGGCCGAAGGAGCCAACCTCAAAGTAGTTCCCCTAGGCGAGCTACCCTGGCCGACCAAAGAAAACAGTAACGTCACGAGTCTGGCGCTGCTGGTACGGGCCTAGTGTTATCTAGGCTCAGTGATCTTTTTGAGCCACTCGGAAGATATGAACTCCATGCAGAGCTAACCCCAGGCCCCAACCCAAGATGGGATAAATACTCCAGAAATCATGGGGGGTTGTCGACAGGTTAATCATGACCAGGAGTACATTCACAAACAAATAGGGAATCAGATGTGCCTGAAAAGCAGTTCGACGGCGTGAGCGTTGCTCAGCTTTTAGTTTGAGTTCAGCCTGCTGGTTCAACCATTGGCCTTCGGCTGTTTGTATAACTTCGACCGAAAGCCCAAGCTCGGCTGCCATATCAAACAGCTGGTCACGCGAAATCCCCGATGTTTGGTCAATCTGGGAGGCTTGCCGGAGAATTTGCTCCACCTCTTCATGGCTGTACGTAGGGCTATGCGTCTGGGTAATCATTATTCGACCTCCGCAATCGAAACCTATGTTGACGCCATCAACATCTAGTGAATCACACTTATGTTGATAGTGTCAACATGGAGCGCAGTGTCTTGACCGCGATAGTGATCGCCGCCGTGGAAATCGACCCCCTACATTGAAAATCTCGGTCTAATGGATGAGTCGGTGCGTTGGCTGGCTTCGTAAGCTAATTTGCTTTAAGTCATTTGCTTGCGTAAAAATGGCAAAATCGCTTCGCTGACCTTTTCTGACCAATCTTCCTGGGCGTAGTGCCCAACCTCTTCTAGGCACTCGATCTCAACATCGCTTAGCCCCTTAGCAAACGTCTCTGCTGAGCTCATGGGCAGCCACTTATCCGAAACACCCCAGGCAATTAGCGTGGGTCGCTCCCACCCAGCAAAGGCCTGATCTAGTCGGGGCATCACCTTAGTCAGCTGTAGCCGCTGAATGGTCCACAGGAGAGCCCGCCCCACGTCAGAGCTTTTTAGAAACGGGCGACGGTATACGTCGAGATCTTCATCCGCCACCTGGTAAGGGCCACCGCCCTCAAGGGTGCGATCGACCAGCAGCGGGTCTTGGGTCATCATGTCGCCCACAAAGGGCCAGCCCATCATTTTCATCCGCAGGGGCATTTTTGCCTCGGAGGTGAGGGGCGTATTGAGAATGACCAGCCGTTCGATACGATCAGGATTTTGGGCGGCATAGAGCAAACCCACCGTCCCCAAAAAGCCTTGCACCACCAGGGAAAATTTGTCGATATTGAGGTTGTCTATCCAGGCCGTGAGCGCTTCTAAAAACGCATCGGGGGTGTAGGCAAACTTACTTTTGTCGGGTTTTGCCGAAAAGCCATGGCCAATCCAGTCGGGGGCCAGCCCTCGGAACCCTTTCTCGGCCAACGCCTTGAGCACATCGCGCCAGCTGTAGCTTTGGGCAACGATGCCGTGGAGCAAGATGACGGGGGGTTTACCGTTGTCATTGTTCGGCACCGCCTCGCGATAAAACCAGCGCAGACCTCCGGCTTCGATCTCATGCTCTTCAATCTTCACAGGCGGCACCTCCCCGGCAATTCCAGTGGATTGAGCTTACCGTTCTGACAAACCCCAGTGCAAGTCAGTTCTGTACGAATACATCCACCGCTGTCAGACCACCAGAAGAAATTGCAGAAGCTTACACTGGCCTGACCCTTGAGCAAGTTTATGCCACTATTTTGTACTATTGGCACCGTCATGGGGCTATGAGTGAATATCTTAAACGCTGGCTAGAGTACTGCCTGAAAGCTGAACAAGAACAAGATCAAAATCCGCCACTGTTGGTGAAACGACTCATACAGCTAAAAGTAGAATATTCCGCTCAGATGATACCTAACTCCATTATTTAATGCCTCGACGAGACTTTAAAGAAGATGCAACTAATACTTACGCGGAGTTGCCAGTATAGGTGTCTTGATCGGCTGATACAGAGTATCTCGCTGCTGATCGGGTCGCCCTAAGCAGCGGATTGCCCCTTGCAAATCGGCCACGGTCTGACAGGTGCCCCCCTGCGCACCAGCCATGGAGGTAATGTGTTCTTCCATGAGTGTTCCACCGATGTCGTTGCAGCCCCAGCGCAGGGCTTCAGTAGCCCCGTCTAGACCGAGTTTAACCCAGCTGGGCTGGTGGTTAGGAATCCAATTGCCGAGGAAAATACGGGCGACGGCGGTGAGGAGTAGGGCATCCTCCAGGATAGGCTGGTCACGACCAACGCGCTTGCGCAGGGGGGCGGGGGCGTCCTGACCGACGAAGGGTAGCAAGATAAATTCGGTGATGCCGATTTTGCCTTGGGCGTGGGACTGTTTTTGTAAATCCCTAAGCTGGGCCAGGTGATGAATCTGTTGCACTGGCGTTTCAATATGCCCCGAGAGCATTGTGCTGGTGGTGGGCAAGTTTTCGTCGTGGGCGAGGGCGACGATCTCGAGCCAGGTGGCCGTGTCGATTTTCTCAGGACAGAGAATGCGCCGGACACGATCGTCCAACACTTCGGCGGCTGTCCCTGGTAGGGAGCCTACCCCGGCATCCCGCAGGGTGGCAATCACCGTGCGAAAGTCAAGGCTGTCTTCGCGGGCGATAAATTCCACCTCTTGAGGCGAGAAAGCATGGATGTGGAGGTCTGGGAACGTGTCTTTGATGGTGTCTACTAGCTTGCAGTAGTAGGCCAGGGCGGTGCCGTTGACCTTCGCCTCTGGGTTCAGGCCCCCCTGCATACAAATTTCAGTCGCGCCTTGGGCAACAGCATCGCTAGCTTTTTCTAAAATGGCCCCCCAGTCGAGCCAGTAGGCACCGTCCTGATCTGCATCGCGGCGAAAGGCACAAAAGTTGCAGTGCTGTTCGCAAATATTGGTGTAGTTGATATTGCGATTGACGATGTAGGTGACCGTATCCCCCACCTGTCGCTGTCGCAGAGTATCGGCGGTAACGCGAATGGCTTCTCGCTGGCCGGGGGTTTCGGGCTGTAGCAGGGAGATGGCGTCTGCGATCGCAATATCTGCCCCCGCCAGTGCTCGATCTAAAATAGCTTCGATTGAAAACCCCATACAGCGCTACCGTTGACTCATCACGTTCATGTTTGATTGTAACCAGTCGCTGGGCGAGGCGCAGCCCAAAGCATTCCCCATGGCACACTCCCATCCTGAGCATCCCGGGCATCATCCCCACCACGGCCATAGCGGACAGGGGGATGGCCGTGTCCGCTATGGCCGTGCTTTTATGATCGGCACGACCCTTAATGTCGGCTTTGTAATTGTAGAAGCCGCTTTTGGGGTGATGACCCATTCCCTGGCGCTGCTGGCGGATGCGGGGCACAACCTCAGT
The DNA here is from genome assembly GCA_039820425.1 of Cyanobacteria bacterium J06635_1. Classification (GTDB taxonomy): domain Bacteria; phylum Cyanobacteriota; class Cyanobacteriia; order Phormidesmidales; family Phormidesmidaceae; genus SIO4C1. Next base: position 34,460 of record JBCBQD010000009.1, on the reverse strand, counting down.
GACGTATTGGGGTTGTTGTTGGCCTGGGGAGCGAGCTACCTGGCCCAGCGTCCTCCCACCCAGCGATATACTTATGGATTGAAATTAATGATTCCGAGTATCCGTGTTGTTTAGAGCCAGAAGATTCTCTCTAATCGCTTGGAACTGGGTTGTTTCGTTTCACCACAATTTCAGAATTGGTCGTTAGGGTATAGATAAGCATGATTAAGGAGTGTTTAGACCCCCGATGGCAATCCGTCACCTCACGAAGGCCGAAGTCAATACGTTACTGATAAAGCTGACTTTGGCGGGATTTATCCCCGGAAAAGACTTTAAGGTCGATGAAAATGGCAGAATTTGGGCACGTAAAGAGATTTATGCATTTATCAGTCGGCTGCCTGCCTTGCCCGAAGCCGATGATGATTTTGTGACCGATGATGCTTCGAGCGCTCAGCAACGTCCGCTGACACCGGCTGTTTAGAGGTGGGGATGCTGTGCTTGGTGAGTTCGCTGCGCTTAGTGAGGACGCTGCGCTCGGTGAGTTCGCTGTGCTGATGAAGTTCGCTGCGCTTGGTGAGTCAGTAACCTGTTTTTACTTCACCACCCTCTACCCTCTGCCTCACCATCTCACCACTCACCATTATCTTCACCCACCTATTGTTGCGATTTACAAACACCCCTCTGAGTGATTACTAACCCGCGCTAGCTTGGGCGTAAGGGTGACTGAGTAGATAAACCGTTCTCACAGGATAGTCGTGTCCTGATTGACTGAGCCGGTGGCAGAGGAGGGGTTGTGAAAATTCTTCTGGTTGAGGATGATGACATTTTAGCGGAGGTGCTTGTTAATGCGTTGACGGCGGAGCACTACGCCATTGATGTTGCCGCTGATGGTCAGATGGGCTGGGAGCTGGCGTCTGCGTTTGACTACGATCTGATTTTGCTGGATGTGATGCTGCCCAAACTGGATGGCATCAGCCTCTGTCGGAAGCTGCGATCGCACGGCAGCCAAACCCCAATTTTGCTGCTCACCGCCCAAGATACCAGCACCAGCAAGGTCCTCGGCCTGGATGCGGGGGCTGACGACTATATGACCAAGCCCTTTGATCAAAAAGAGCTGCTGGCAAGGATTCGGGCACTGCAACGGCGGGAGGCGGTGACGCTGCTGCCGGTGCTCACCTGGAAAAGCCTCTCACTGGATCCGAGTACGCGGGAAGTTACCCACCACGGTGAGCCGATTTACCTGCGACCGAGGGAATATGATCTGCTCGAGCTGTTTTTACGCAACCCCCATCGGGTGTTTAGTCGGGGGGCCATTCTTGATCACCTCTGGTCTTTTGAGGGCTCACCCGGAGAAGAAACGGTGACCGCTCACATCAAAGGACTGCGGCAGCATCTCAAAGCCGCCGGGGTGTCCCAAAATCCGATCGAGACGGTGTACGGCATTGGCTATCGACTGCGAGAAACGCCCAAACCAGAGAGATTGTCTCACCAGGCAGCCCACCAGGCGAATACAAAAACCGCAGCGGTTTGGGACCGGGCCAAGCAACGGTTGAGTAATCGCATTGCGGTGATTGAGCAGGCCACCTCCGCGGGCATCACCGATACGCTGGCCGATGAGCTCCGTCAGCAGGCTGAGAAAGAAGCCCACAAACTGGCAGGGTCCCTGGGCATGTTCAATTTTGATGAGGGCTCTCAGCTGGCCCGCGAAGCCGAACTGGCGTTTCACAACTGGCCGTCGCTTAAGTCCCACCAACGCAGTCAGCTCGCCGAGCTGGTGGGGGCGCTGAGACAGTCGGTACAGCAGGCGATTCAAAGTGAAACCCCGACGCTGTTTGCCCCCCCTGAGGTGCCCCCCGCCGCCAATCTGCCCTACCTGCTAGTGATTAGCACGGATGCTGATTTCTCCGATGCGTTGGCCACCGCTGCGACGGGTTGGGCCATGCAAACAGAGACCGACCCCAGTGCCGTCCGAGGGATGTTGACCCGCCGTCGCCCCGATGTGGTGCTGCTGGATCTGTCGTCCACTGCCCAAAGCCAACAGACCATTCGGCTAACCCCGGATACGGTCACTTTTTTGGCAGAATTGCAGGCGATGACACCGCCAGTGCCGGTGCTGCTGCGCACCGATCAAGATAGCTTGATCGATCGGGTCAAGGTGGCTCGATTGGGGGGGCGTGGGTTTATTTCCCCGGCGCTGCCTGCGACGACGGTAATCGAGACGGTGATGCAGCTGTGGGTGCGATCGCGACCAGCGGCGGCCACGGTTTTAGCGGTGGATGACGACCCGCATATTTTAGAGGCCATGCGTCAGCTGCTAGAGCCGTGGGGCCTGAAACTGTTTACCCTTAATGACCCACGGCGGTTTTGGGAGGTACTCAACGACACCCAGCCCGATTTGCTCGTGCTGGATGTCGAAATGCCCTACGTGGATGGCTTAGCCCTGTGTCAGGTGGTCCGCAGCGACCTGCACTGGAGCCACTTGCCGATTTTGTTTCTCACCGCCCATACTGATGCCGCTACCCAGGGCCGGGTGTTTGAGGTGGGGGCCGATGACTATGTGGCTAAACCAATTGTGGGGCCGGCATTAGTCACCCGTATTCTAAATCGGCTAGAGCGATCGCGGCTGGGTCAGGTGCACACCGAGATCGATGCCCTGAGCGGGGTGGCCAATCGTCGCCATGCTGCCCAAGCCGTCGCCCAACTGCTCACCCTGGCGCGCCAGCACCATCAGCCCCTTTGCCTGGCAGCCCTAAAAATCGATCGTCTAGAAACCCTCAATCGCGAGTACGGCTACGACATCGGGAATGCCGCCATTACCCAATTGGGGCAGCTATTGCGGCGAGCCTTTGCCGGGGAGGACGTGGTCGGTCGCTGGGGCGGTCGATTGTTTGTGGTGGCCATGTATGGAATGACCGCCCAAGATGGGATTCGCCGCCTCAAAGCGCTCCTCCAAGACTTTCGCAAAATTGCGCTGCCGATAGAGCACCCGGAAAAGGTTGCTCTGAGCTTTAGTGCAGGGGTGATCACCTACCCCATAGCAGCGGATGATTGCCCCCCAGAGAAGTCCCCAGAGAAGGCCCCAGAGAAGGTCATAGAGAGGGCCATAGAGAGGGCAACCGGGGGGGCGACAGAGGAGGCAACAGCAGGGGCCAAAAAAGGAACCACAGGAAATGGCTTACCCCGCCTCTTTGAGGGGGCAATGACACTCCTGGGTCGAGCCCGACCAGGTCAGCTTTTATCGACTTAGGCAATGGGGAAAACCGCTATGCAGTCCAACCGTTCACCCAGGATCTTTCAGGTTTGGAAAGCGACCTGGCTTCCCCTGGCTGTGGGGGCTGGGGTGATCGCAACCACGTTGATCCTCTGGCAGTCTTTGAGGGCACAAGAACAGGCTCAAATTCACCGACGGGTTGACTTTGCCACCAACAGTATTGGTCGGCAAATCCGCGTCCAAACCGAAGGTCGGGTGCAGGCACTGGTGCGGATGTCGCGGCGATGGGCCGCCCAGGGGGGGATGACCAAAGACGACTGGACCGCCGATGCTGAAAGCCTGTTGCGAGATTATTCTGGCTACCAGGCAATTGAATGGATCGACTCGGACTTTTATGTGCGCTGGATTGTGCCCCTATCTGGGAATGAAGCCGCACAAGACTTTAACCTGGGGTCTGAAGCCTATCGGCGAGAGGCCTTGGAGAGCGCGCGAGAAAAACACACCGCCTCCATGACCCACACGGTAACCCTGGTGCAGGGGGGAGAAGGCATTTTGGTCTACGCCCCGATCTTTCGGGAAGCCGATCAGTCCTTTGTGGGGTTTAACCTGGGTGTTTTTCGAATCCAGCGACTGCTCGATACGATTTTGAATGACCGGGTGGCCCCGGGCTATGCGATCGCAATCCGAGAAGGCGACACCGAAATCTATCGTCGCACCGCCGCCGAGATGGCTGATGTCGAGCCGCTCCCGTCGCAAACGCCGCAAACGCTTCAGAAAACCTGGGGTCAGCGTACCGAGATTGATCTATATGATGTGATTTGGGAGATCGAAGTCTGGCCCACCCCCGCTCTGTTGGCCCAAGAACAGTCCCACTTACCCACCGTGATTTTAATCAGTGGTGTACTCATGTCGGGGTTATTGGGCTGGATCACCTGGCTCACCCAAGCGGCCCAACGACATCATGCTCAGCTGATTAGAGAGAGTGCGGAACGGCAGCAAGCCGAAAAAGATTTAGAGTTGTTTTTTAATTTGTCCCCCGATTTGTTGTGTATTGCCGGCACGGATGGTTACTTTAAGCGCATCAACCCCGCTTTTGAGAAAACCCTGGGCCACCCTGCTAAAGCCTTGCTCGCCCAATCATTTCTGAGTTTTGTTCATCCCGATGATGTGGACGCCACCCTGGCGGAGATCGATAAATTGGCCGCCGGTACCGCCGCCTTGGATTTTGAGAATCGCTATCGCTGTCAAGACGGCAGCTATCGCTGGCTCAACTGGGTCACTGTTCCTAGGGTCGAGACCGGGCTACTCTATGCGGTGGCGCGGGATACGACTGACCGCAGACTGACCGAAGAAAATTTGAGGCGATTTAGCACTAGCCTTAAACATTTGCATCGCATTAATACTGCCCACTATGAGACCTACGATGCGCTGTTTGAAGATTGTTTAGAAACGGGTTGCCAAATCCTGGGGTTAGAGACCGGCATCATCAGCCAGATTGTTGACCAAACCTATACGATTCGCTCGGTACGGTCTGACTTAGCGTCGCTGGCGACCGACGATGTGTTTACCCTATCAGACACCTACTGCGCCGCCGTCGTCAGAGAACATCGGACAGTGGCCTATGGGCAGGTGGGGAAGATGACGGAAATGAGATCGCACCCCGTCTACCAAAACTTGCAGCTAGAGAGCTACCTGGGCACCCCGATTTTTGTAAATGGGCAGATTTATGGCACCCTCAACTTCTCTTCGACCCAGGTTCGACCAGACGCCTTTACCAGCCACGAGCAAGAAATCATCGAACTCATGGCCCAGAGCATTGGGCGGTTTCTCGCCGCAGATTTAGCCCACCAGCAGCAGCAGGCCGCCGCCGAGGCTCTGCGGGAGAGCGAGGCTCGATTTCGCACCGTCGCCAACAGTGCCCCGGTGCTGCTGTGGATGGCTGACACCGACAAACGCTGTACCTTCTTTAACCAAACCTGGATTACCTTCACCGGGCGCACCGTGGAGCAAGAATTGGGCGATGGTTGGACAGAGGGGGTCCACCCCGACGATTTTGAATCTTGTGTAGATATTTATACCACCGCCTTTGATGCCCGTCAAAGCTTTGAAATGGAGTATCGCCTGCGACGGGCAGACGGGCAGTATCGCTGGCTCTTAGATCGGGGGGTGCCACGTTTTACCCCCGACGGCAGCTTTGCCGGTTACATTGGTACCTGCATCGACATCAGCGATCGCCACGAGGTTGAGAAACTCAAAGATGAATTTATCTCGGTGGTCAACCATGAGCTCAGAACGCCCCTTACCTCCATTCTGGGGTCTTTAGATCTGTTAGCGAGCGGTGTTTTGAGGACTCAACCCGAGAAGGGCCAGCGGATGCTGCAAATCGCAGCGAAAAATGCCGATCGCCTGGTGCGCCTGATCAACGACATGCTCGACATCGAGCGCATTGAGTCGGGCAAGATGACCATGACTAAACAGGTGTGCGACGCCGCTGAGCTGATGACGACGGCGGTTAACGAGATGCAAAGCCTGGCCGATCAAGCCGGGGTGAATATGTTGGTCATGCCGCTCTCAGTGAGGATTTGGGCTGACCCCGACCGGATTATTCAGGTGTTTACCAATCTGCTCAGCAACGCAATTAAATTCTCTCCTGGGGACTCAACCGTGTCGCTGATGGTCACCGTTCAATCTGAGCTAGAGCCGCTGGCGGGGCTATCTGCTCCTGCCGATGATTCCCCCCTGCCCATCCAAACCCAGCAGGTGGTTTTCCAGGTCCAGGATCAGGGGCGAGGGATTCCACCGGATAAGCTCAAAACCATCTTTGGCCGGTTTCAGCAGGTCGATGCCTCTGACTCTCGGAAGCGGGGCGGCACCGGATTGGGGCTGGCCGTCTGCCGCAGTATTGTGCAGTACCACGGGGGGCGCATCTGGGTTGAGAGTCGCCCCGACCAGGGCAGTACCTTCTTCTTTACTTTGCCGGTGCTGCCATCGGCGTCGCCCATGCCCCCCGTCGATCTGGCCCAGCCGCTGGTGCTGGTGTGCGATGACGATCCGTCGGTGCTGGCCGTGATCGAGGCCATGCTCGAGCGCCAACACTATCGCGCCATTACCGTCGCCTCGGGGCAAGCGGCCATCGCCCAGGCCAGTGAAAAACAGCCCGATGTGATTTTGCTCAACTTGATGATGCCGGGGATGCACGGTTGGGAGACGCTGGCAGCGTTGAAGTCGCGATCGCAAACCCAAAATATCCCCGTTGTTATCCTCAGCGGCCTGCGCCCCGAAGATAGGTCTAACTTACCGGCTGAGGTCAGCGACTGGATTGTCAAACCCCCCGATGAGTCTGCCCTGTTTCAAGCCTTGCAACAGGCCATAGCCTCACACCGACCCGATCTGCAAGTACTCATCGTCGAAGACGATGCCGATTTAGCCCAGATTTTAATCACCATTTTTGATCGCCACGGCATCACCACCCACCACGCCCCCACTGGACAGATCGCGATTCAGCTCAGCCAGCAAGTCACCCCCGATTTGTTAGTACTTGACCTGGCCCTGCCCGATGGCGATGGCTTTGCCGTGGTTGACTGGCTGCGGCAGCATAACCAGCTCTGTCGCGTCCCCCTGGTGGTTTACACTGCCAAAGATCTCGATAATCTCGAGCGCCAAAAGCTGCGACTTGGCCAAACCTTGTTCTTGACCAAAGGTCGAGTCTCCCCAGATGAGTTTGAAAAGCAAGTGATTCAGTTGATTAGTCGGATTACTTGTCAGGCCAGGTAGCACTACCCTTGCACCCCCTCACCCCCTCACCCTTGCACCCCCTCACCCTTGCACCCCCTCACCCCCTCACTATGAAACACATCCTGATCATCGATGACGAAGAAGACATTCGCGATGTCGCCCAGGTGGCACTTGAGACCGTCGGTGGTTGGCAGGTATCGACCGCGCACTCCGGCCCAGACGGGTTGGAGCAAATGCTTGCCACCCCCCCCGATGCCGTTTTGCTCGATGTGATGATGCCCGACATGGACGGCATTGAGGTCTTTAAGCGGATGCAGGCCGAAGCCAAAACCCAGGCCATTCCGGTGATTTTAATGACCGCCAAAACCCAGGCTACCGACCAGCAAAGATTCTTAGCGTTGGGCATCACCGCCCTGATCACCAAACCCTTTAAGGCCATGCAGCTCGCCGATCAGGTTGCCGACATCCTCGGCTGGGAGGAATAGGCAACACAGCCATCGACTCATGTCCGGTTTTGGAGCCAATTCTGGGGGGGGGGACTCCCAGGCTTAGGTAACCCATATCCCTGATTTCCCTATCCTTCAAAAAGTCTTTTTGAGAGGTCTATTGAAGGGCAGGATAACTGTAAATTTTGCTCCTTCGCCGGGGCGACTGGTTGCCATAATCGTCCCATTGTGGTGTTGCACAATCTTGCTACAGATCGCGAGGCCAATGCCTGTGCCTTCATATTGATGGCGGGGGTGTAGTCGCTGAAAAATCTTAAAGATGCGATCGCAAAATTGTTCTTCAAACCCAATACCGTTATCCGCCACAGAGATTTGACACGTCTGACCTTTTAGGAATGCGTTGTCGCTTTCTTGTCTATCTTGGGCTAGGAGTTGACCACTTGCGGTTACAACAACGATAGGTGGCACGTCAGGGCGATGAAACTTGAGGGCATTGCTGAGCAGATTTTGAAATAGCTGATGCATCTGGGTGGGGTCTGCCTCAATAGTTGGCAGGTGTTCTACGGTGACCTGGGCACCTAACTGTTGAATCTGGAGCTCTAAATCAGCGATCACCTGATGCACCACACCGTTCAAGTCTACCGGGCGAAAAGCCTGTTCTGAAGCCGTGACCCGAGAGAGTTCAAGCAAATCTTTAATCAGATGTCGCATTCGTTGCGCCGCAGTCTGCATCCGTTGCAGGTGCATTTGGCCATCTGCATCGAGCTGGTGGGCGTAGTCTTGGCGCAAAATAGCCCCAAAGGACTCTATTTTGCGCAAGGGCTCTTGCAAATCATGGGAGGCCACATAAGCAAACTGTTCAAGTTCAGCGTTGGAGGCCGCCAGGGCTTTAGATTTTTGCCATAGTATTTGCTGAGAGGTTTCCAGCTGATCTAGGGTTTTATTGATAGTGGCAGCAAAATCTGTCAGTTCGTCTTGACCAGACAGATTCACCCGAACTGAGAGATCCTGATCCGTCCCAATTTGACTCACCTTTTGAGCCAGACGTTTTAAGCGAGAAAGGACCTCCCTCTCCAACAGCAGCACCGTAATCGCGCTCAAAATCAGGGTTGTAATGGCCGTGGCCAGCACCAAAAAGCGCAAACTCCCTTGCCCCTGGGCGTAGACTTCACGGGACTGTAGCACTCGCAAAACCCGCAGCGGTTTATCTGTAAAATCTCTCAGGATGGTGTAACCAGCAATTTCGGTTGGACTCAAGGGCGCGATGACGGTGGCTGCTCCTGCGGCTGCTTCGTCTGTTATTGTCCCCGTAGGGCTTGTTGTCTCCCCTCCTCTAGGGGGCTGATTTTCCAGGTTCGAGAGCTCAGCCTGAAGGACGGGGGGAACCCAATTAGACTCCAACGGTTCCAGGGTGATTTTGGGGAGATTGGTTAAGGCTTCAAATCGCTTAATCTCGCTATCATTGAGAAAGCGAGCCATAATCAGAGTCCCTCGGATGGGGCCCTCAAAGTTGCTGGTGATAATGGGGCGTGAGGCCACTATCAGGGGATGGTCAACGAGGGGCAAGAGCCCGGTGATCTGACTGTCAGTTTCGGTGTGGCTAAGTTGCCCAAAGTAAGGCCGAATCTCCGCCAGCAAATTATTGGGGTCGGCGACCAAAGCTGCCTCGTCTAAATCAAACTGTTGGACAAACACCACCTCACCCTGGTTGTTGAGCAAAACCACCAAATTGAGCCGCAGATATAGCAGGGTATTGCCATCCTCGGGGAAGTTTTCAAGCAGGTAGTTGGGGTCGCGATCTCGGACATAATTATAAGTGGCATCCCAGCTTCCCCAATCAGTTGCGGTGCGGGCTAATGCTGTTAGATCATTATCGAGGGTGTCCAGGACTTGCTGAACGTTGCGAGTCGCCAACTGGTTCTCAAGCTGACTAAATCCTCTAATCAAAATAGTTGATGCAATGCCAAAGGACATCAGCGGCAGTCCTACCAGAACGCTCCCCACAATCAATAGCGTTTTCTTCCGTAGCCTCACAATTCAGTCCTGGATAATACAACCATCATGAAATAGCCAATGCCGCCAAACCCATAAAATCTCTGATGTTAAGCTTCATTGCATCGGGTAACTTGATGTGGAAACCGTCTGACTGGGACAGGCCTGTAAAGCCGCTTTCAGGTCTTGTATTTTGATCGGTTTACCCAGAAAATCTTCCATCCCAGCAGCTTGACAGGCGATGCGATCGCGCTCCAGGGTAGCGGCGGTCAGGGCGATTAACCGAGGTCTTCGATGAGCTGGCCACTGCTGGCAAATTCGTCGGGCGGCTTCCAGTCCATCCATTTTGGGCATCTGAATATCCAGCAGCACAACATCATAGGATTTTTGCTGGAGGGCAGCGAGAACTTCGGTCCCATCGGCAGCCACATCGGCCTGGTAGCCAATTCTTTGCAACAACCGCAACATCACTTTTTGATTCACCGGGTTGTCTTCTGCCAGCAAGATTTGCAAGGGATGCCGTTCTGCAAAATCAGATTCACCCTGCCCGGATGTTGCCGGTTTTGTGACCTGAACAGGCGATCCATCACTGACCAGCACCTTGAGCGTGAAATGGAAGGTTGAGCCCTGGCCCAACTGACTATCAAACCAAATTTTGCCCCCCATCAGTTCACAGAGTTGTTTGCAAATGGTCAACCCTAGACCCGCCCCGCCGAACCGACGGGTGGTACTGCTATCGGCCTGCGTGAACGGCTGGAATATCCGATTACCCTGGTCGGGTGAGATCCCAATGCCGGTATCTCGAACGGCAAAGCTTAGCTCAACCGCGTGATTAGGAGGCACTTTTTCCGCCATATCCACCCTTAGGGTGACTTTCCCCGAAGGTGTAAACTTAACGGCATTGTCCAGTAAGTTAATCAACACCTGGCGGAGACGAGCCACATCTCCCTGCACCCATGTAGGGAGATGTGGTGGCAGCTGGCATCCTATCTGTAGCTGCTTGGCAGCCGCTCTGGGCGTAACGTAACTCATGGCATGATCGATGCACTGCACCAGGTTGAAGGGCTGACGAGCTATGGGCATCTGCCCAGCCTCAATCCTTGAGAAATCGAGCACATCGTTAACCAGGCCTAAAAGCACTTCTCCACTACCCGCTATGGTTTGAACGTAGTCCTGCTGGTCAGGCGTTAATGGGGTCATCAGGATAACCTGGCTCATGCCAATGATGGCATTGAGGGGGGTGCGTAACTCGTGATTCATCATTGCTAAAAATTCGCTTTTGGCCCGACTGGCCGCTTCAGCTTTTTGCTGCAGATGGTGGCGCTCGACAGCGTGGCCCAGGGTTTTAGCCAGTAGCTTGCCATCAAAATCACCCTTGGTTAAGAAATCTTGAGCCCCTGCCTGGACTGCTTGCATACCGATGGCAACATCATCCAAACTACTGCAGATGACAATCGGGATGTGTGGACAGTGCTGATGAATTTGGCGAAAGGTTCCCAACCCCTGACTATCAGGCAGATTTAAATCTAGCAGAATGACGTCAAACCCTTGAGATGACAGACAGTCAATTGCCTGGGTAAAACCGTTGACCCCAACAACATTGAATCGCCTTGATAGTACGTGGGCCAACAGGATTTTGATCAGTTCAATATCATCGAGATCATCTTCGATGTGAAGAACATTGATAGGGGGTAAATCAGTAGGCAGTGGGGACAGCATAGATAACTCTACTGCGGCGAATCGCCAGGAAATGATCAAAATAGCCCATCAATGGGGTAATCAAACAGTAATTTGGTTCAGGAGCTGCAAATAATGCTTCTTACAAGTTACTAATGCAGCCAATCGGCCTAGTAACAGTTTCTCTGGAAACTCACAGAGACGAATGAGCGATAATTCAACCCAATCGTTGGCCATCATCGATATGTCCCAAACTGACACAGCTCTGATCACAGGGCGCTGAATCATAACTATGTTTATAAGATTCTTATTCTTTGTGCTTTATTCCTCATGAAAAATATAACTTCATTACACAGATATTAGTTGTCTAGGGGCTTTCTTGGATTTGCTCAAAAATCATCATTGAAAGACTAGTTAACTTCTTTTTTCCCATCAGCCAGCCTTTAATTTAACAATTCAGATTTGAGTATATTTGCTTAAGCCATTTGGCTTGCTTCATAGCTTTCATTATGGATTGCGAAAACCGGATTACACGCAAAGATTCTTAACTTTCCACTCTATTTTTTGATAAATAAATGCAAATTAATGATTGGATTCCCGTTATCTTGAGGTTTTTATCAAGAAATATAATTTTATGATGGGTCGATCTACTTTTACCCCAGAACCAGACCTTTAAGTTGGTAACGTGAATTAAGTATAGTTGCTTAAGCCATTTGGCTTAACCTATGGCTATGACTTAGGCCACTAACGGTTGCTTGATTCCCCTGTTAGCTAATTCCAGTTATGTCAGGACTCACTATTCCCAACTTGGCGATTCGTTTTTAGAAAAATATTCCAAAAATGTTCCCTCAAACGCTGACTGAAACCATAAACAATTTGCATGAGTTAGACGAAGGCGAGCTAACTCTGGACAATGGTGCGAGTACTTGGAAGCTTCACCTATCAGGTGGGCAACTGATATACCCCGTTGATGAGTTTCATCGAGTTAGACGATGGGATCGCGCTGTCCGTGAACAACGCCTGAATTGGCATTGGCATATTCCTAACGAATGGCTATCGGCGTCATCGTTTTGGGAATTACTGTTATTTGAGCAAGGGTTTGCTCAGCAACGATTCAGCCCCCTTCAAGCCAAGCTAATCATCCGCAGCGTGGTTCAGGAGTGTTTTTTTGAGCTCAGCCGCTACGCTGAGCTACAAAGCGTTTGGAAACCTATGCCAAAGCCCCTGTCCTCTAGTTGCAAAACTGCGGCACTCTCTGCGAGAGAATTACAGATGCTCTATCACAAAGCCGCTAGCATGCAACAAGAATGGCAGTCTGCCAGTTTTGTTGGAGGCCTCAGCCCAAATCTTGCCCCGATGTTAACTCAAGCAGTCAATTCAGAGAGTCTTCCCGTTAACCCGATATACCTCACCGGCCAGTTTAATTTCTGGGATATCTCCCTATGGGTAGGGCGATCTTTGGCAGGGCTCGCCCGAGCACTCCTTCCCCTGGCTGAACATAACTGCCTTCAGTTCAATCCATTATCAGATTTATCAGGTCCTGCCATTGACCCCACACCTGTCCTGATGAGACGACAATCAGTGCTACTGTCGCCGCCAGCCCCAGCCTCCCTACCCGCTGATCGTTCACAGGCGCTCATTGCCTGTATTGACGATAGCCCTGTACTGGCTCACAAACTCAGAACAATACTGGAGTCAGCCGGGTACCCAATGATCAGTATTCAAGAACCAATGCGAGGCTTTTCTATCCTGATTGAACATAAGCCAGACCTGATTTTACTTGATCTGAATTTACCTAATGCTGACGGTTATAGTATCTGCAAGTTTTTGCGAGATTCTCCCGTATTTAAGAAAACACCGATCATTATCTTGACCGGGCAAGATACCCACGCGGATCGTCTCAAAGCTCAATCAGTCGGTGCTACCGAATTTTTAACCAAGCCACCGCAACCTCAAGCATTGCTGGAGGCAATCCAGAAGTTTAGTGCTACGGAAAGGGAGTACGCGATCACACAATGAGAGAAAAATTAATTCAGAGATGACAGGTTGCTCAACCAACATCTCAAGATATCTACATAGCATCAACAAAACTTGAAATTTTTATTCAGATAAACGCTGAGTGCCAGTCTATACCTAATCTAAAGACGAGGTCACAGTTTTGAACCAAGATAACGGAGTTACTCTCAAAGCATTTCTGATCGCGTTTGCTATCTTGATTGTGTTCTTTTTAGGGCTGGCATGGTGGAGTCGCCGTGATGGCTCCACCAGCAACGATAGCAAACAAGGTCAACAGCACCTCCCATTAGCTACGACCAAGCTATTTTTCGAAGGGTTAAACTCATCTTGGGGGGTGGAATCAGCTCTGGATTTTTGGGTCATATAGTCTGTACCTCCGACCCTCGGCAAAAGGGGGTTTGGCAAATCAAATTGTCAGGACTGATTAGTCAAATTATCTCTAGTCACGATAAAATTCATCTTCTCCTATCCTTTGCCTGCGATCTGTCAGAGTCGGGTAAGAGGGCACACGTCACCGTGTCCCCCTCCCCTAAGAACGGCTCGTGACAGTCATCCCATCAAGCCGCTCAAGCCTTTGGCCCTTCAAACCCACACCCTCGTTGTTGTGTAAGTATCGATGGCACGTATGATGAAGATGAACCAGATTCTCTTCATTTTCTCTGCCCCCGCTACTCAACGGCAACCGATGATGAGTGTGCAAAGCTTCTCCATTAAACAAAGCCTCACGACAGACTGGGCATCGCCAATTCTGACTCTGAGCTACTTTGAAGTACTTCGAGCCTTTATTCCAATAGGTTTTCCCATATCGGGTATGCCGATGCTTCCAGTAGTCTTGAAGTTCTGGGTTGTCCGGTGATGCCGTCCCTTTGACCTTAACGTGACGTTGAATCGGAATCCGGTTTAGACGCACAAGCGTCAGCAGTTTCCGGTCGCCTGTTCGGTCTGTGACGTAAGTGAAAAATGTCCACGTCCGTCCTTGATAGGTGCGGTAGTACTTCCCTCTAATCCATGACTTCGACTTGTTTGGATGACGCCGACAGCACCATTTCCAGAGTGCTTTCCAGAGCTGGTGGTCAACGTAGCTAAACACGTCTTTACTGACGCCATGTTTGTAGTAGTTGCCCCAACCTCGCAGGATAGGGTTCAGGTGGTAAATCACCGCCGCTGGAGACGCCGAAGCGTTTTGCTTCAACCACCTCCGTATCCGCGTCAGAAAGGCTAACACCTTTTCCTTTTGCGGTCGGCAGAGACACTTCCCGTTGTAGTGCCGAAGTGAGAACCCCAAAAACGGAAACCCCTGTTGGATGTTCACGATTTGGGTCTTCTCCATGTTCAGCGCTAGCCCGCGTGGTTTAAGCCACGCCTGCAAGACAGGGACGACGGCTTCGATATCTGCTCTCGTTTTCGCCGTCACCAGGAAATCATCAGCGTAACGACAGTAGCCATAGGTTGGCGCTGTGCGTTTGCGAGGTGACTGAGACGTTGCTTTTGAAGAAGACTGGCAAGTTCGAGTTGTTGAAAATGAAAACAACAAGTCTTGCATCCCATTCAAGGCAATGTTCAACAGTAAGGGCGAAAGCGGACCACCCTGGGGCGTCCCTTCAGGAGTGGCATGAAACATCTCAGCTTCTACATAACCTGCTTTTAGCCACTGCTTTATCAGCTCTCGACCGGGCACAGGGCCGATGGTATCGAGGATAAAGCGGTGATCTACTTTATCGAATGCACTCTTTAGATCCGCATCGAGGATCCAGCTATCACCGCCGCGCCTGAGTCGTCGAAAGCACTGCTCAATGGCATCGTGACAACTACGACCGGGCCGAAAGCCATAACTATGTCCCTCAAAGCGGGCCTCCCAATGAGGTTCAAGCGCATTCTTCACTATCGTTTGCGCGACCCGGTTTTCGAGTGCAGGAATTCCCAGTGGCCTGAATTTTCCATTCGCTTTCGGAATGTAAACCCGTTTGGTCGGGTGAGCCTGCCAGAGGGTATGGTCTTGCAGTCGATTCACCAGTTGGACTCTCTTCTCAGCGGTTAAGGCAGTCTGGCCGTCGAGGCCCGCTGTCTTCTTCCCCTGATTTTCCTGAGTTATGCGCCGCACTGATAGCAGCAGGTTGGAGTAGCTTCTTAGCATCAGTTTCATTAGGCTTCTCACCCGATTCCACTGACTGTTTTGAGTGGCACGATAAATCCGTTGTCTCAGGTTCCTAACACGCTTCTTCACTTGGCCCCAGTCGATACTGGTCCAGTGTTTCAGTAGCTTCCTTTGCTCCGATGTCGAAGTGACTCTATCTTTCACAAGGGATACGGTTCCTTTACTTTGGTTTACCGTTAAAGACCTGCCAGAAGTCTGCCATCTTTCGATGTGGGGCAAAGCTTGAACCCCTATCTCTCACATTACACAAGAGCCTTCGCTTTCTCTGGCATCCTTTACCCGCTGGATAGTTGTGCATCCCTTACGGTTTGCCTACTCTGGCAATTCAGAGAATCCATCGGGCTTATGCAGTTCCGAGTGTGTGAGATGCGTCCGGGGCGGGTTCCGTCTCTACTTCGGTGGGATTGTGACCTATCGCTTAGCGGACGTGTGAGCCACTAGGCCACCCACGTACCTTTTTGGTCTCAGTGTGTCAGCCTGATTTCACTGATGCAGAAATAACGAAGCTTCATCAACGGTTCACTTGCGTTAACCCTTTCGGACTTCCCCTGGCCCCTTCCCAGCTTTAGGCTGCCAGGTTAGGATACTTTCGTGGTCTGCATTCCACTGGCATCATTACTAATGTCAGCGTGACCGGAGTCAGTGACTCTGTTACGTGGGGACAGCAGGACAGGTACTGCTGAGAGATTATCTCCACTCTTAAATTTGGCATTGCCTCCTTGTCACACTCGACTTATCTACATCGCACCACACGAATGCTGCCATTTGCGTTCGGGGCCTCAGAAAGTTACCCACTTCATCCACCGCTCGACAGAACCTCTGGGCTGCATCAAACTCGCCGAATCCAAGGGTAGGATAATAGCGATGTTTGATGCGCCGATGACTTTGCTCAACCGGGTTAGCCGTGCAAGGTCGAACTTCATGCTTAACATCCTGGCCCAGTTCTTCTTCAATCGCCCGAGGGTAGGAGGCCAAGCCATCGGTGGCGGCCTTCTCTGGGACATCCTCATGGAGATCGACCGCCTGGGCAAAGAAGGCTTGGATTCCTTCCATATCTCGGGTGGCGCTGAGGCGAACATCCACCAGATTGCCCTCGTCATCAATACCTCGATACAGATAACACCACCTGCCGCCGACACGGACATCGGTCTCGTCAATATGCCAGATCTGGCCCACTTTTCCTTTCCGTTTCGCCCGGATCTGTTCGGTGAACTGAGGCAGGAAGCGTTCTTCCCAAGCCCTCACCGTTTCATGAGTAAGCTGAAAGCCTCAAAGCAAGAAGAACTCAGCTACATCTCGATAGCTGAGTTTGTATCGGACTCGGCAGAGCAAGACCTGAAATAGGATGTCGGTGAGGACTTCAATAAAGTTGAAAGGGTTGCCTGTAAGTTCATTGAAGGTTTGCCGACACACCTTACACCGAAACATTGCATACTCCAGGTTAGTCTGACGCTGTAAATTTGAGACGCGGGTTGAGTGGCAATGAGGGCAATCCATAAAAGGTAGATATAACCGAGCCCTAGTGGCACTCCTAGCCTACCAGCAAGGTGACCTGCACTCAATTTTGGCGACTCAGTGCTGACAATTTCAATCGTAGAGCACGGTAGCCACGAGGCACTGCTATCTCTAAAACGTATTTATTTAGAGGCAGGTCTATGGCAGATACAGTCTGGCATGGATCTACCTATCGCCTGACACGATTATGCAGGTCACGTAGGTTAGGGTGGCAATTGTCGCTTTTGCTTGTTGAAAAGGTTTCCCAGGGCGTATTATTAACGGGAATCTTTCTTATCAGTGGGGCATTTTCGGTGCAGGCTAGCAGCGTTCAGCGGTCATCCTTTAAATCTCAAACACTGCTGGCGACGGGGATCATTCTGGGCATTGGCTTACTTTTGGCTTGCTTCGTCGCGAGCGTTGCCCTGGGCGTGGCTGACATTGGCCCAGCCGAAGTGTATCAGGCGTTGACGAGTCCAGATGGCTCTACCGAGCATCTGATCATTCGCACGGTGCGGGTGCCGCGCTCGATCACGGCGCTGCTGGTGGGGGCAGCGGTGGCGGTCGCCGGGGCGATCATGCAGGGACTCACGCGCAATCCACTGGCCGACCCGGGCATATTGGGCATCAACGCCGGGGCAGCTCTAGCGGTGGTGATGGCCGTGTTTTGGCTTGATGCTGCTTCGCTGAGTATGTACGCTGGGTTTGCGCTGTTGGGGGCGGCCATCGCAGCGGTGACCGTCTATGGGCTCGGGTCGCTGGGTCGGGGCGGGCTGACGCCGCTAAACCTGACCATTGCCGGGGCTGCACTGACTGCCCTGGTCTCGTCCTTAACGACAGGCATTCTCATTCTCAGCCAGCGCACGTTAGAAGAAATTCGCTTTTGGCTGGCGGGGTCAGTGGCGGGGCGCGATATGGCGCTAGTATTGCAGGTGCTGCCGTATCTGGTGGTGGGTCTGGCGTTGGGGCTGATAATGGGTAAGCAGCTTACAACGCTGAGTTTAGGGGAGTCGGTGGCCCAGGGGCTAGGGCAGAAGACAGTTTGGGTCAAGGTCGTTGCAGCGGTGAGCGTGGTGCTGCTGGCAGGTGGGTCGGTTGCGATCGCAGGCCCGATCAGCTTCGTCGGGCTGATCGTTCCCCACATCGTTCGCGTTTGGGCCGGGGCAGACTACCGCTGGATTTTGCCCTATTCAGCACTGGTTGGGGCGATCTTGTTACTCCTGGCTGACATCGGCGCGAGGCTGATTATTCAACCTCAGGAACTGCCAGTGGGGATTGTTATGCCGCTGCTAGGCGCACCGTTTTTTATTTATCTCACACGGTCCAAGGTGAGGCGGTGAGGGATGGGTGTTAGGTATTAGGTATTAGGAATGTCCTTTTCTACTGAATCTCCTGCTAAAAGTGAGCGTCACTCTCAGTGGTGGGTATTGCGTACACGGCAGCTGTCGTTGCGGTTAGATCGACGTGTCCCGAGAGTGATGCTGGGACTGGCACTGATTACGCTAGCAGCGATGGTGTGGAGCGTTGGGCAAGGAGAGTATCCGGTGCCGCCGCTGGATGTGATTCGGACCGTTTTGGGGCTGCCGACCGATAATGCGGACTATGCATTTATTGTAAATACGCTGCGGCTGCCGAGAACCTTGGTGGCCTGGGGAGTGGGAATGGCGCTTGCGATCGCGGGCACCCTCACCCAAGGTATCACCCGCAATCCTTTAGCAGCGCCTGGCATCATCGGTGTTAATGCAGGCGCTGCCCTAGCTGCCGTTAGTCTGATTGTGGTGTTCCCAACCGTATCCATTGCTGTCTTACCGTTTGCAGCTTTTAGCGGTGCGTTAATAACAGCAGTGCTGATCTATCTCCTTGCTTGGAAAGGGGGTAGCTCCCCCGTGCGATTGATTCTGGTAGGTATAGGCTTCAACTTGATTGCCGCTGCTCTCACCGATTTAATGATTACTTTTGGCAACATTTATGATGTCAGTCAGGCGCTAGTGTGGCTGGCTGGTAGCGTCTACGGTTGCAGTTGGGCACAGGTGGTCGCTTTTACCCCCTGGCTGGTCGTTTTTGGGCTATTGGCGCTACTTCTCAGCCGCGAACTCAATGCCCTACAGATGGGAGACGACATCGCTCGTAGTCTTGGCAGTCGTCTGGAATGGCAGCGAGGCTGGCTGTTGTTGGGCAGCGTCGCCCTAGCGGGGTCAGCCGTCGCCACCGCAGGTAGTATTGGCTTTGTTGGGCTCATGGCCCCTCATATTGCAAGACAGCTGGTTGGCCCTTCTCACGAGGGGCTGCTGCCAGTCGCTGCATTGACGGGTGGCATGGTCGTTGTTATCGCCGACTTGCTCGGTCGGCTGCTGTTTGCCCCCATTGAGATACCCTGCGGCATTATCACTGCTATCATCGGCGCACCCTATTTCCTATACTTGTTAATTCGCACCCGACGGTGAATCTAATGCCTTGGCCCACTTAACCCACAATTACCCAGAAACCTTCAACTCAAAACCCAAAATCCAACCTCCTCTGCCTCCCCTGCTCCCCTTCCCCCTTTCCCTTAACACCCAACACCTAGCACCCAACCCCTTAACTCACGAACCCCTATGAAAGACCTCGACACCCAAAGTACGATAGAACTGCTAAATCAGATTATGGAATTTGAGCTAGCAGGCGTGGTGCGCTATACCCACTACTCCCTGATGGTGACAGGCCCCAATCGTATTCCGATTGTAGATTTCTTCAAAACCCAGGCCAACGAGTCCTTGCAGCACGCACAGGAAGCAGGAGAGATTATTACCGGACTAGAAGGCCATCCCAGCCAGCATATCTCAACCATCGAAGAGACTAATCAGCACTCAGTGAAAGATTTACTACGAGAAAGCCTAAACCACGAACAGCAGGCATTGGGTATGTATAAAAAGCTGTTGGATGTAGTCGAAAACGCCAGCATTTATTTAGAGGAATATACCCGCACCAAGATCGGGCAAGAAGAGATGCACAACCTCGAAATCAAAAAAATGCTACGCGACTATAGTTAGAACCCCAAGACAGCAATCCATAAACACCACCCACTACCCATACACCCCTTATGACGCTCAACACCGTCACTCCGGTCGCGCTCACCGCCCGCAAGCTAACCCTGGCCTACGATGACAAGCCAGTCATTGATGGTCTCGATTTAGCCATTCCGGCTGGCAAGATTACGGTGCTGGTCGGGCCAAACGGCTGTGGTAAATCGACGCTGCTCAAGGGGCTTGGACGACTGCTCAAACCTAAGAATGGCGTAGTCTATCTAGACAGCGCATCCATTTTCAAGCTACCCACTAAAGTCGTCGCAAAACGGCTCGGTCTGTTACCCCAGGGACCTGCAGCGCCTGAAGGGCTAACCGTGCGTGAGCTAGTTGCCCAGGGGCGCTATCCTCACCAGGGCTGGCTTCAACAATGGAGCGAGGAAGACGAACAACAGGTCGAGACAGCTCTGTCAATCACCGAATTACAAGACCTAGCGTCAAGACCCGTAGACAGTCTCTCGGGGGGGCAGCGACAGCGTGCCTGGATTGCCATGACGCTGGCTCAAAACACTCAAATTCTGTTGCTAGATGAACCCACGACTTTTCTTGACCTGGCCCACCAGATGGAAGTGTTAGATCTGCTCTATGAGCTTAACCAGCGTGAAGGTCGCACCATTGTCATGGTGCTACATGAACTCAATCAGGCTTGCCGATATGGCGATCATCTGATCGCTATGAAAGCAGGACAAGCCTACGCCCAAGGCCAGCCTCATCAGGTCATCACCGAAAGCCTTGTTCAAGCTGTTTTTGGTCTAAACTGTCAAGTTATTAACGATCCAGTCGCAGGAACACCCCTGTGTATTCCTATTGGACGTAAAGTTTTTGCGTAGTTTCCTCTTTGAACTTAGGCCCCATAGTCTCTGTGATAGGCACTTCGGCTAAAAGATATATTTGCGGGGAACCATTTGAGTTAGTCCAATTCATGATGATTAGTCACAGCTAAATGCTCCTTGCTAGTCTGATGTCTGTATTCATTTACTAAAGATGTGGATTGATGATTTTTGTTCAACTGGGAATGGAGTAAGGCTGCAACCGTCTCCGTCTGCTGAATTTGGGCAGACTCCCCCGACGTCTTAGCCGCCTCAGCACTGAGGGCAAAGCATCGGACCTGATAGCCCTGGGCTTCAGCAATCCGACGAAATAGTTTCAGCGCATAGCTTTTGCCCGCCCCGGCAACCCCCTGCCAGGCGATAAACGCATCGCATGTGGTGGCGGCCAGCCTGATGCCTGTTTCCTGACCGGTGATCAGTCCCTGATCTGTCAAAAACTCATCCACCAAGGTTGTAGAGGCAACTGCCCCCACCTGTCCCCGACCGTCCAGCACCATGAGAACTGTGTCTAATTCCCTTAGAACTGCTGCCTGGGTGGTAAGACGCTGGTCAGGGGTGTGGATGACATTGGGGGCACGGTCGAGCGTCTGCTCTAAATCCTCAAAGAACTGCTGGCCCAGATGGTTTTCCAGGGCAAAGCGCTTTTTCTCGTTTGAAAACCGCATCTCGCTCGGCACAATGTTCAAGACTTGCCTGAACGGATGCCCCGGGGCGGCTCTGCCAGTCCAATAGTGGGGGCTGGGGGCGCTTAAGATTCATCACCTGGGCCTGCTGCTACCAGTAAGCCTGAAGTTCTGAACGAGGAATTTCCTTAAAGTGTCGTGATTGAACCGTAAATCTGCTATGAATCTCGGAAGCTAATGAAGCTGTTAAGCCAACACTTGATCAGCGATAACAATCTCCTTGAGGCCTGCACTCTCCTCGTAGAAAAATAGAGTCAGGCTTGGTAACATGTATTCATATAGGCACCTCCTTATTTTGTTTGGCAAACAACTTGCTAAAGACATCATTATCAGCTTCTCCCTGTTGCAAACAATCATGCGCGAACAAGATCAACTGTTCTATCAACGCTTGCCCCTGTTGTCGACAGACCTGCCCAATGGTTTTGCTGGGTTTCGTCGGTTTGCCCTGACCTTTTTCGGTGGTGGTGGCAGACACCCCAGGTGCAAGATAGAATAAGCCACGAACACTAAACACCAATGGGTTTCAATGGCTTCTGCGGTTCGCATGCGATACTCATCGAGTCCGAGATACTGCTTTCCATCCCGATAAAAAGTCTCTATCGGCCATCTTTGCAAATATTTTGAGAGAATCTGTTTGGCCGTCCAATCGGTGCGATTGGTGACGAACACGGCATAGGTCCCACTTAAGTCTGAGGGTTCAAAACTAATCACCAACCGGACTTTGCCGAGTCCTGGAATCCGCACACAGAGGGTAAAGCACCAATAGGTGTGATTTTCTAGCTCAACTGGACGGAACGCCGTTTTGGGAATCAACGGTACCAAGTTTTCGACTTTAATATGAGGGTCTGTGAATTGAATCCGTTGTCCATCGGCATCCCTCAGACGAATGCTATAAGCCTCCAAGTTCCGATTGACTTTGAGCAAACTCACCCAGTCTTTCTGGCTGGCCTTCAAGTGGGTCACGAACTCTGCTGATAAATACCAACTATCGAACAGCACTGTCTGAAACGGCAAGCCCCGCTCAATGGCCTGGTCGATTAACACTTTACCCATCTCGAACTTGGTCCAGAACAGTTGATGAAGCAGCGCAAATTCTGGGTCGCTCATCAATGTCGGGTCTAATTGACGATGCAGTTTTGCCCGAGCCTGAGCGTTTTTCGGAATCTGCTGTTCAGGAAAGTGTTTGACCACAAAGCTTTCCCAGTCAGTCACTGTCTCATACCGACGATAGACCTCAAAGTCCACTGGAAATCAGCTACAGTCATTATTACGAAAAGTCTTTAGCACTACTCAGACCCGGCGGGCTCATCGCCATCGACAATGTTCTATGGGGTGGGGACGTGGCCGATCTAGATATTACTGATTCCAACATGCTAGCACTGCGATCGCTGAATCAAACTCTTCATCAGGACAATCGCATTGAGCTAAGCATGTTACCGATCGCCGATGGGCTGACCCTGGCCCTCAAGCGCTAATGAAAGTTCGGTCTATTCTACGTCTGTTTCGCTCTACGTGATTCTCTACGCGGCATCGGTCTCAACCTGCCGCAGTCTGCGGATGCCGTACCCGCCTAGAGCGATCAGAACACCGCAGCTGGCAAACAGCATCATCTGTAGCGCTGTACCCGCGCCGAGACCAACCCCAAAGACGGTTCCTAATCTCTGCGCCAGGGGTTGCCCAGGCTGCATGGCGGGTTCAAAAACATAATCCGCTAGCGGCCCGGCAATCGCGGCCCCGACCGGCGTTGCTAGCTGCGTCAGCAAAAACTGTGTCGCAAATACGCGCCCCTGCACATCTGGCTCTACCTTGGCCCGCCAGATTGCCTGATTGCAACTGCCTGGAAACGGCGAACAAAACCCGCACACGAAGGCCGTCCCAATCTTAACGGCAGTTTGCTGAGCCAGAGCCAGCACAATCAGCCCCATCTTCCAAACCGCGCTCGCGATGAGCACGCCGTGAATCCGTCGCTTTGGCCCACCCCAGAGGCTCAGCGCCGCCCCGCCCAGCAGCCCCCCCGCCCCCAAAAAAGCTAGCAGCGTTCCCCAAATAGCGGCATCGTTACGGCTGCGGGCCAGCACCATCGCCGGCAAAATGGCAAAGCTGGCGCTGTCGATAAAGTCGCTGATCAGGAGAAAGCCTAAGAGCGTCATCAGACCGGGACGACTTTGTAAATAGCGCAGACCAAATGTGAGCTGTTGGAGAACCGTCTCTGAAGCGGCTGATTGAGTTGGCTCGGCTGGCTGGGGGATAGTGATCAGGCCGAGGGTGGCGATCGCAACCCCAAAGGTCACCAGGTCAACGATGAGAATGCCGCCGAGACCCGTGATGGCGTAGAGGGTGCCTGCGATCGCGGGCGCAACAATATAGCTGCCCGACATCTGCAACGACTCAAACGCGGAAGCACGGGCATAATGTCGCTCGGGCACCAGCAGTGAGACTGAGGTTGAGTGGGCCAGCCATTGAATATATCCAAACAGCCCATTCACCGCGCCAGACACATAGAGATGCCAGACTTGTTGCTGGTCAGTGAGAAACAAAGCTAGCAGCGCCACCGTCGATAGCCCGGCTACCGCGTCCCCTAACAGCATGAGCGTTTTGCGGTTAAACCGATCAACCCAAATACCCGTAAAGGGTGAAATCAGCAGTCTGGGGATTTGCGTGACTACCAGGATCAAGGATAAAGGCGTCGCTTGACCTGTGACCTCCCAGGCCCAGATGGTAATCGCGAAATTGGTCATCTCAGAGCCCAGCAGAGAGACCAGTTGACCCAGCCAGAGAATTAGAAAAGTCTGCACCGAAATTCGCAACCCCTCATCGCGTTTGCTGATCCAATTCTTCTATTGCTTGAGAAACCATGTGCTCATCTGAGAAGATGAGATAAGGTGCTTACCTTCATAACTCCAGACATGAGTATCATAATGCTTGTGGCGATAAAATTTCTTTGTCAGTCGGAGTTTTTTCTTTGTGAAAGGTACTTTTTGGGTAAAATTTGCCTTCGATATGAATTTGCCTTCGATATGAATTTGCCTTTGATATGATTGTTATTAAACGTTAGCTCCTCAGTTTGGTGAGAGTAACTGCTCCTCTAGTTCTTCTAGATACAGCTCGGTGCCGATGGGGCCGGGTAAACCCAGACACAGGTAGGCTGGGATGAAATAGACGCGACCAGCTTGGCTGGCCTTGAGGGACTGTGCGATCGCATTATCTTCCCAAGCTTGTTCCAAACCTGACAGCTGTCTTTCTTCAAACTGCTCTAAATCAGTAACTCCTTGAAGGTTGTTAAAGTTACTGCCCAACAAGATGATGGAGTCTGCATCATCCAACTGCGGCAAAGTCTCAATGGAAATCGGATCTGGTAAACCAGACTCAGCTGGTTCAGGGCCTGGTGATGACACGAGCTGAAATCCTAATGCCTCGATTAAGGAACTACAAAGTCCATGTCCAGAGTTGCCCAGTCTAATTTCTCGGAGCTGTGATGAATTCAGTAGTAGAACTTCAGGATAGGCTTCAACGATAGGCGCAAACGTCTCGCGGGCCGATGCAATCCTCTGCTCTGTTTGTGCCATCAGCATTGTGGCCTCTTCTTCGCGATCTATGGCTTTGGCGATCGTACTGAAGCCCTGATCGACGTTTTCCCATTTGATTAGCAGAGTAGGAGCAATGCTAGACAGCTCATCATACTGAGCTGCGTTGCTAAAAATCGTGCCCAAAATCAAATCTGGCTGAGCTTTGACAATCGCTTCAAGTGAAGGGGTGTAGGCTAGGCCCACATTGGCGACCGGCGGAGTGACTTGAGAACCTAAATACGGTATTTGCTGACTCGGATTGTCGTAGTCTTCTTGATGCACTGCCATGTGGTCAGCGAACCCTACCGGCTGCTCCCCAAGCGCCAGCAAGAATTCCAGCACATAGGGGCCCAGTACGACAATTCTCTGGGGTTGACCGCAAATTTCAGTCTCTCCGGCCTCATGTTGAATTGTTTTGCAGTCAGGCGAACCAGACGACGAGGGAGAGCTGGCGTCTGGTTGCGTTTGATTGGTTTGACTTTGGCAAGATGCGATCGTAACTGACACAATCAAACTTAATGCCAGCAGTCTAGCTTTTAAAATTCCTGACATGTTTAGAGTCAACCTCTTAAATTCATACTTTAAACAGACTCTCTGTTTCCATTCTCCTGTCTATAAGTTAGTAGTAAGCCTGTGATTTTGAGCGTCAATTCAATCATGTCAAAACGTGTAAGAGACAGATGCTCTGACCGTTAGTGGATCACCTCGATTGATGCCGTTTCTAACACCAGAAGCGCGAACATAGTCAACGTCGAATATATTGTCAATATTGAGTTGGGCCTGCCAATCATTTTGTTGGTAAAAGATAGCTGCGTTGGTGAGAAAATAGCTGTCTATCTGATAACTGTTGTCTAAATCACCCTGCTGCTCTCCCACAAAATTAACCCCTAAACCAAAGCCCAGCCCCTGCAAGTCTCCGGACTGAATTTCGTAAGTTGTCCACAAACTAGCACTATGTTCGGGAGCCCCAAATAGTCGATTGCCGACAAGATCGATATTATTATCTTCAGTGACTTCTGCATCAATGTAAGCATAAGAAGCGACAACATTCCACCCTGGCAAGATTTCACCAGTCAAGTTGAAATCAACCCCTCGACTCCTTTGTTCTCCAGTCGCAACTGAGGAAAAAGGGTTGTCTGGATCAGGGTCAGGGGTTGCCACATTTTGTTTGGTGATATCGAAGTAAGCGAGTGTTGCTGCAAGTCGATTCTCGATAATCTCACCTCTAATACCCACCTCAAATCCTTCGCCCTCTTCAGGGTCTAGAAAATTTCCATCGGCATCAGTTTCCGAATTTGGCACAAATGAGCGGGAATAGTTGGCGTACAGAGAAATCGGTTCAATGGGCTGGTAAACAACTCCAATTCTCGGAATAAAAGCATCATCATATTGCTCTGTTACAGCATCAGTGAAACGGTCAGTTGTTTCTTGATTAACAGTGTTGTAACGCAGCCCTGCAACTACAATCAAGTTATCTAGAAGATCAATTTGGTCCTGTAGGTAAATTCCCAGCTGGTCTGTCTCAATCGGATTGTTAAGAAAATCAAAGGGGGGAAGGCTGTCCTTTGTTGGAAAGGATGAAGGATCCGGATAGTCTGGATCAAATATGTTGATTAGAGAGGTAGCGTCAGGATCAAACCCTGATAGACCATCTTGATTCCAACGAGTCAAATCAATCCCGGCCAACAGCGTATGTTCTACAGAGCCCGTGTTGAATTTGCCCTCGATGTTGGTGTAAAGCGAGTAAGTATCTACTTCAGTTTCTTGAAATGTAAATGCGCGGGTCAGAATTCCCGTAGATTCGTCTATAAAAAGCCCAATTGGAAAAACGTCGGTCTCATAGTTGCTAGAGGTGAAGCGAAACTGATTACGCAGTTGCCAGTTTTCACTGAAACGATGCTCTAGAGAATACCCAATGTTCAGATAATCTTGCTCAACGGTATCGTCAGGGTTGTTGAGTACTAGATCCAGAGGGATCGGTTCGATGCCATCTCCGAAAGGGATCAGACCAGCATTAAGAGGCTCCCTATCGTCAATATATTCCAGGTTGACGGTCAAATCAGTCTGATCGCTAATCAACCAGGTCAACGTTGGGCCGATAAAGAATCGCTCAAAATTGTTGTCGTAATCGCGAAAACCATCTTCTTGTCGATACAGGGCATTTAATCGATAGAGCAGGCGACCATCTGCTGTCAAAGGTCCCGACAAATCAATGCTCGGGTTGATAAATTCGCCATTGCCCGCTTGGAATTGAAGGTTATAGTACGGTTCCGATAAGGGTTGCTTAGTAACCAAATTAATTACGCCTCCTGGTTCCGCCTGACCATATAAAACAGATGCAGGCCCCCTCAGAACTTCCACACGCTCTAGGTTCGCAACTTCTGGCTCAGCGGCGTCTCCAATAAATGTAGGCAAGAGGAAGCCATCACGCAGCACAGGAGGATCATCAAATCCACGAATACTAAATCTGAGGCCGCGACCTGCGTTATTTCCTAAAAATGTCACTCCAGCAGCGTTTTCGAGCACATCTTCCAATCCAATCGCCTGCTGATCTTCAATCACCTGACGCGGAATCACCTGTATCGATTGAGGCACATCACGCAGGGGCGTATCGGTGCGCGTCGCGGTGCTGGCCTCCGGTACAAAGTAGTCATCGTTGTCTTGCTCTCCTGTCACGGTAATCTGAATCGCATCATCCAGGGGCTGTGCTGTCGGGTCTCCGGGGGTTGCGCTTACGGTCAGGCCGTCGGCTGTTGTGCTGATGTCAATTGCAGGCGGCGCGTCGGTTCCAGTAATCGCAATTCGCACCTGATTATTCGGTAGGCTGGTCACGTTAACCAGCGCGATACCCTCAGCCGCATCGCTAGCAAAGAAGTCATCCCCCTCGGGCAATCGCAGCACCGCGTTGGGAATGTCGGCAATCACCGCATTGCCGGTCGTCGAAGTTTCAGGTGCAGATAGCTCACCTTGGGTCTCTAGCAGCAGACTAAAGCCCGTCTCTGTCTGCGTGAGCTGAATATCAGTAATTTCTACCAGAGCGGCTGGCTCAGCCGGAGGCGGCTCAGCTGGGGCTGGCTCACTTTGAGCCAGTCGTTCACCCAGCACCCTGACTGCCTCCCTCTCTGGATCCGCTGCTGCTGGCTGCGTCTGCGCAAAAGCAGGCAGTGCTGTCAGCAGCAGCAGTGTCGAAAACGTGCCTAGCTGTTTCATATCGCCTCACTCACTCACACAAACCGGACGCTAATGCAAGCAATTCCGGTTAAGTAAGGGCATCATAGGCGGCAGCGACAGCGACAATCTTTGCGAAACCGACTTTTTTCTTTGTCAGCGCGACTTTTTTAGCCTCGCCGACTGAGCTGATAGGATTTTGGGCTCACTGAGAACTTACGTCGAAAGGCTGTACTAAACGCTTCCGGGTTTCGATAGCCGACCGTGGCTGCGACTGCTGAAACCGTCAGGTGATTGTCTTGCAATAGCTCCCTAGCCTGCTGTAGGCGGTATTCTTGCAAATAGCCAAACACCGTTGTCCCAAACAGGTGACGAAAGCCCTGATTGAGCTTGCGATCGTTCAGCCCAACCAGGCGGGCCAGTTCAATCAGCGAGGGCGGTTGCTTTGCCCGCTGGGTCAAAATGTCTCGGGCCTGGTGTAGCTGATTGATATCTCCGTTAGAGAGTGACACAGCGACCGCCTCTGATTGCCGATCAGTCCAGGCTGCAAACTGGGCAGTCAGCAGCTCTAAAGCTTTGCTCTCTAAATATAGCTGCTGCATCAGCCCCCTATAGGGACAGTTCAGAATGGTTTGCACCAGCTGCCGTAGGTGTGGCGTCATCCGACCTAACGGCTGATGAAATCGCTGGGCTCTATCCCCTGCTAACAGATTTTGCAGCGACATTGGCAGGCTCGTTTTCCCTGCGCCAAAGGCACTGAAATAATCCAGATCAGCAGACACATAAATAACGCTAAGTCGCTCATCCGCAGGCCACTCTTCAACTTCGGTATGGTCAGGCAGGTGATAGAGATAGTGGCAGCCAGCCCGCTCTTGATAGTCGCGGTCAATATCAGAAGCATCCAGCGTCTGCACCCGGGACATGCCCGATAGATAAAACTTAGCCACCAGCGGGAACCGAGACTCGTGCTGGTGCAGATGACGGATCGACTGCCTCAGCGTCCCTTTACGAATGCTCACCATGAGCCCGTTGCGGAGGTTGAATGTGCGATCGCACCCCTCCCCCAGCTGCTTTGGCAATCTCTGTAAAACACCAAACTCATCCGCTTGATAGATCTGCTCTCCCCGCTGCTGGGCCTGCCTTTCTAAATCTTGAAAGTCTAAATCGGTCAGCTCGATCGCCATATTATTCAGGCTTGAATCTGAATTTAATAAGATTTATTCTCATTAAATGAGTTTAGCAGAGACCTGGCATCTGGTGAAAAAGGCTATCAGAATAATTCCTGTCAAACCTCGTCTGGATCAATCCCCATCGCACGTAGCCGATCTGCTAAGCGGTCTGCTCGCTGCTTTTCCTGCTCAGCGCGTTGCTTTTCTTGCTCAGCTCGCTGCTTTTCTTGCTTAGCCAGCTCATCCCCTGTCAGTAGCAGGTTCCCCTCGCTGTCCCACCAGCGCAGCCACGGTAAAGGCTGGTTAAAGTAAGTTCCTTGCCATATGCCTAGCTCTACCCCTAGCGGGGGTATCGGGTAGTGGCCGCGTTCGTTTGGGCTGCATTTTTGGTAGCTTTGAGCCACCAGTTCATAGACTTCGACAGCGGCTTTGTCAACTTCATAGATGGCATAAAAAGGTATATGGATAGCCTGTTCATACACCCAGAACTTGCCTGCTTTTGAGTCGTCACCTGCAAACGGTGAGGTGGCATCTCGTTCTTCGGCCCCGTCTCCAGAGACAAATTCGATGGCAATCAGGGGTGCAATGATTTCTTTCCACATCACGTAAGAACGCCGTCGTTCTTCATTCAGCAGGGGGGGAACGTTGGGCACATAAAACCAATCGGGAGCCTCTGCACCCCGCTCAGGTGGCTCGGTCAGTCGCCAATAGATGCCGCAGTCTTGGCCGATAGCATAGCGACCATCTGGATGCAGCGCCTCTAAGACAGGACGGATGGCACTCGTCAGCAGCAGACTCTGGGGATGTTCCTGAAAATTTTTCACAAAGGTACCGTCCGACTCGGGCAGCTGCCGATGATCGGGTAGGGAGAGGGCAGGTTGGGGCTTAGAGAGAGTCATGAGTCTACACCACCGACCGGAACAAGTGTATTCTATCGCATTGTTTACCGGGCCCTTCATGCTGATGTTACAGCCTTCATAAAGACGACGCCGGAGCAGGGGTCGAGTGCTTTGGTTGACGGTTACCTTGCTGAGCAGCATCGGCCTACAGGTGCTCAATCCTCAGATCTTAAGGTATTTCATCGATACGGCGATCGCAAACGGATGCGGAATAGATTTGCAGTAAATAGAGTATGTTATGCGGCTACGTTGAGGGCAGATAGGACAGCACCTTGCCATCTGTTATCCCATCCATTGTCGGCAATCATGCCTCTGATTTGTAGAACTTTATGGGCACCCTCTCGGGTCCATTGCATCTTGCCACTCTTCTTATGCCTGGCATTGATGATCGATTCGATGTGAGATTCAGCCGTTTGGCTGGTATAAGTCTGATTTGATTGCTCTCGTTCTTCATAATTAATCAGATAGGCTTGATTGCGATTCAGATAGTCATACAAACCTTTCAGCTTCGCTTGTTTCTTGGCATCTGTGACATTAGTCATCAGCATTTTTAATTTGGCCAGTGCCTCATCAGATTTGCCATGCCATAAGGTCCATTTGACTCGCTCCAAGGTGTCCTTAAATCCATCTTCCACAGCACTCCTAACATTCTGGAACTTTTTGCCAATATGGAACCAGTCCAAAATACAGAGCAGTTGTTTGCACTGAGGCTCTAGGCCCAACAGCACTGACCAACAATTATTGGCCCCATCAGCCAGGGCCGTTACCACCGTGTTCTTGTCCATACCTTGCTTCAGTGCCGCATTGAGCAGATATGTTTTCATCGTCGCCAGGTTGTCATCTTTGGTCGAGAGCGCACAGCTTTTGTGCACAATCTCGCGATGATGTTGGTCGATGATTCGGATACTCTCTGGTCGATAGACAACAGCAGAAAGGGCCTCAAAGCTACGTTTATCTTTATCCTTGGTGGGAATATGTCCCCCATCGACTTGGACAATGAGTTTATCAGTCAGAGCAGCACAGTCCGCCTTGGCTGGAGGTTTGAGATTTTCTTCGGCTAGCCTTTCGCCCACAGCATCTGTAATCTGCCTGATTTGGTTATGATTATTCACCCGACGACGATGAACCGTTAACTTTTCCAGATTGAGCTGAGCCTCCCGGTAGCTATACAAGCTCCCTTGTTCGCATTGCAATTTGGCTAGGTCAGGATGGATAGAGGTACCAAATACCGATGTTGTCGTCGGCGAGCTTTGCCAATCACACGCAGAATTCCGACATTTATGTTTTTGGATCCCGACTTTGTGGTCACTGAATACCCCATGAAAGCTTGACTTTGTGAATCCTAGCTTGCTGAGTTTTTGACCACATTTGGGACACACGTCATGGCCTGGGTCGATCAATTTTGATTGTTCGGCCAAGATTGAATTCTGCACTTTTTCTAACAGTGAGATCTGCTCTTCGTGACGCAGACCTAGCTCTAGTATTGATTCAGGGGCTTGCACGTCGTAGACTTTGAGGGTGTCTTGCTTCACCACCCTTTGAGAACTGACCTCGACTTTCTCAACCACCACACGCAATTCGTATTCCACAGCCCTACTCCCTAACTGAAGGGAATTTATCATGGATGTTTGCTTACTGCAAATCTATTCCGCTTCCATACCCCGTCGGCAAAAACCAAACTGGCCGTTGCAGAGGGACTCCGCTAGGCTTCAAAACACTCATCAGACCCGCTAAGGAAAAGCTTAAACAGCACCGCCAACAACTGGCACAGATTGTGCGCTCTCACCGAGCGGCACCTCAAGCCGCTCTGATCGCTCATCTCAACCCAGTCATTCGCGGCTGGTGTCGCTACTACTCCACTCAAGCGAGTAAACGCACCTTTTCCGATCTTTCGGCTACTCTCTTCGCCATCCTACAGAGTTGGGCTAGGCGAAGGCATCCGAAGAAATGTAGACGATGGGTGAATCAAAAGTACTGGCATGTCCTTGACAACGCCAATTGGGTCTTTGCCGCTCGCTCGGGTCACGACTACTGGATTCGATTGACCAGCCATGCGGACACGCCCATCCGGCGCTTTACCAAGGTGCAGGGGGCTCGCAGTCCTTATGATGGCGATTGGCTCTACTGGGCCACTAGACGCGGTAAATCTCCGCTCATTAGCCCCAGAACCGCTCGTCTGCTCAAACGTCAGAAGGGTCGCTGTAATGCTTGCAACTTGTTTTTCATGCACGGAGATGTCATTGAACTCGACCACATTATCCCTCGTTCTCAGGGCGGTCTCGATGTCGCCCTGAATTGGCAACTCCTACACAGGCATTGTCACCACGCCAAATCCGCTGCCGAGCGGTAATTATTGGTGGTGATCGGTTTGTTTGTCAATCACCAAGTCGTTGAGGAGCCGGATGTTTGGAAACAGGCACGTCCGGTTCTGAAGACCATCACCGGGGGCGACTCCGGTGATGAGTTTAACCGATCACAAAAGGTATCGCTTTTTTGCAACACAGCCTGCTGACTCAGGTCTAACCGTTTCCGTCAGCGTAGTCTTGAAACCTTGATGCATTTACAGGATACTGTTCTATGCTTTGCATCAGCCGGAAATTCATAATGCCGAATGCGAGTCATCTCATAACTTAAGGCAGAAAAAACTAATAAGATACCCATTCCCGTCAAGATGATTGAAGTATTAAGGGGAATCAAGATCAGTGAACTCACCAGCTCAATTGCGATCAGTCCAACCAAACTATTCACGATTGCCTGGCGGCTAAGTTTTGTGCAAAGGACTGCCCCCAAGGGTGCTCCCACTACCACCACGGGAATGGCCGCCAAGAAATAGCTGAGGGCCGGTTCAGCAAAGGACCTAAAAACAAATTGTTGTAGAACAAGACCCACCAGGGCATTGATAGCCATCAAAATGACGGAGGTCGGCGTTGCCACTTTTTCACTCACTCGAAAAAGCAACACCATCAAAGCAAACATAACAATATCAATCCCATTTCCGATCAAGCCACTAATGATGCCTCCGAAGAAACCAGCCCCCAGGGCAATGCCCTGTTCCCGATGAGTCCAAATGGGTACCTGGGTGTGACATTGGCGAGCACAGCGATTGGTCGCTAGCAGGATCACGGCAAAACTGCTCAGCATTAGTGTAAAGGAAAATTTGATGATCGGCGGAGAGAGTAAAGGTGATACGGTTCCCAAACCCAGAAAAATGCCTGGCATTCCCCCAAGACTTCCCCACCGGATAATTTTCCAATCGACTTCAATCTTGTTAAAGATAATGACAATCGTAGCCGCACCCATACCAACGCTTTGAATCGCTAAAGAAAATGCTTTGGCAGCGGCAGGATCAACTTCTAAAACCTTTGTAAAAATAGGAAAGGCAACCGCACCACCGCCTAAACTTGTGGCCCCAGCCACCATCGAACCCAATGTCATCGTGAGGGCAACTTCCCAGTTATCGAGTAGCTTCGTAAGCGCTACGCTGGGTGAAAGCACTAATAGCCAGGTTGTCCAGACAGTCAAAGCGATCAGTAGAATGAAAGAGATCTGGCTTGCGGGCCATGGATATCTAGCCGGTCTTTTCATGAGACTTTACCTATGGCACTTTCTGGGAGGCAATCGGTACAATGTTTTGTAGCCGTGTAACTGTGTAACCGTCGGCAATGAGCAACCTGCTGAGCAGCTTCAACGGTTGAGATATCGAAATGTCTGGCCCAGTTAAAAATTTCTAGCAATGTGCCATAAATGCTATGAATGTGCTCCGTTGCT
Source organism: Cyanobacteria bacterium J06635_1 (assembly GCA_039820425.1). Classification (GTDB taxonomy): domain Bacteria; phylum Cyanobacteriota; class Cyanobacteriia; order Phormidesmidales; family Phormidesmidaceae; genus SIO4C1. Next base: position 610 of record JBCBQD010000009.1, on the reverse strand, counting down.
CTGACGGACTGATAGCCAATGAGCTCGTGGTAGACATTAATGAGTCCGCCTGAGTTGATTACAAAATCAGGGCAGTAAAGAATGTCTTTTTGCTTAAGCAACGCTGCATCCCGATGGGCATCCTCTAACTGATTGTTGGCACACCCGGCAATGATGGGTGCTTTGAGACCAGGTAGCATCGATGGATGGATTACCCCCCCCATCGCACAGGGTAAAAACACATCCACCTCCAGGGTTGTAATCTGACTGGGGGGAACAACGGTGGCGTGATACTGTTGTTGTACAAATTCTGTTTTCTGCGTATCCAGATCGCTGACAAAAAGCTGTGCCCCTTGCTGGTAAAGGTAGTGGCACAGCTTTTTTCCCACATTACCTAACCCTTGAACGGCGACTTTTAAGCCCTTGAGTGATGCTAACTGCCAGCGGAATGTAACCGCTGCCTTGAGACCCAGTAAAACCCCTTGAGCGGTTGCGATCGCAGGCCCCCCGTCGTGCGCTTGGGTGCCGACCACATAATCTGTGACCTGACGCATAGTGCGAACATCCTCAGGCCCCAGATTGACATCTTGCCCGGTAATAAACCGACCCTCCGGCTATCCACACACCACTC
>JBCBQD010000008.1:0-48957 GCA_039820425.1 Cyanobacteria bacterium J06635_1 | reverse complement strand
ACCCCCGAGAACCCACTCACCCTGGATCAGGTCAATACCCCTAATCCCTATAACACTTACATCAACCCGGGGCTGGCAATGGGGGTTGGCGTTAGCCCTGGGTTGATGTAAGTGTTATAGGGATTAGGGGTATTGACCTGATCCAGGGTGAGTGGGTTCTCGGGGGTTTGCGTCACCCCCAGACCATACTCCACCGTGGGGTCAGCCCCCAGAGAAATGCCTTCTTCGAGCCGCCGGGCAAAGACCCCTGCAATGGTGGGCCGCTCATCGGCAATCACCGCCTCTAGCTCCACAATGCTGGCCAGGGTGACCCATTCATGCAGGGTGTAGGGGCTAGACTGTTGCTGATAAACCGGCAGGGCAATTTGTTCAAAGCGCGCGAGCATGATATCAACGATAGCCTCAGCGGTGATATCATCCCCCGGTAGCTGATAGGTATCGGGATAGAGGTACCCCTCTAGATGGGGCAATGATTGTGGCAACCAGGGATAGCGATCGTAGGGAATTTGTTCGGTGGCTGCTAAAAAGTCATCGGCGGTTGCCAGCCCTTGGGAGTCCAAAGCAGCGGCCATTTGCCTGCGGTTCCACCCTTCTGGGATAGTGAAGCTCAGCTGCACCACATCGCCGCGCCAAATTTGGTTAGCGATAGCATCCAGGGGCTGGGTGGGAGAAATCGCATAGGTCCCGGCTTGAAAACCGCCTTCTGCACCCCGCATCGTCTTCAGTCGGGTCCATAGTTTCCAGGCGGTGGTCGAGTGGATCAAGCCGGCGGCTTCGAGGTCTCGACCAATTTGCTCGGCCGAAGTCCCATTGGGAATTTGAATTTGGACCAGACTACTGTCTTCGTTGGCTCCAGCTTGCACCGGGCCGCTGGCCCAGCTCCACCAGGTCCAACCTTGCCAGGCAGCACCGGCCAAAGCGGCGGGCACGATACCTAGAAAAAATAATTTCTTAAAAAAACCTGATTTCATGATGTAGGGGGTGGGGCAGATGCCCTACGTGTCAAATACGTTACGATGTCGGTCTCAGGACTCTAATACAACGCTCCAGTCTTCAGTTTAGGGATTCACGCTAGATATCAACAGGATCAAGGTTCCGATTTTGAATCTGGGGTAGCTTACTCGGATTCGGTATAAAACGTCAATCCAAAACATCGAATAACCTATCTTCCAGCTGGGATTGAATTTTCTCAAATTCTTCTGGCGATAGCAGGGTGGTATTACCGTTGCGATCGCGCTTTGCAAAAAATAGCAAGGGTTCTAACGGCGTACTGAGGGTATATTGCTCGTCTTCGTGAAAGAACGAGGCCAACATCTGAAATTCATCAATGGTAGGATCGCCATCGTCATTGGCCACCTCCAGAGAAAAACAGCTGTCGTCTTGGGGTTCGGGCAGCTCCCCCGATGCTGTCAGCGTATGGGCACTGCGCTGTAGGAGTAAATCCAGCTCAGCCAGGACCGCCCGAGCCGTGGGAAACAGCTCATCCAGTAGGGCTTCGTCGACATCGGCTAGCAGCTCCTCCTCATCGTCCTCATCGGACTGCCACACAAAAATTTCAATCGGGGCGTCTACCGGTAACAGCAGCAAATAGTCCCGCCCCTCAACGGTCAAGGTTTGCTCAATAAAGCAATCGAGGGTGAGTCCCGATTCATCGGCGAGGGTCACAGTGGGGTTTGCAAACTCATCTTCAATAGCTGACATGTAAATCTCCCAGTCCCATGCTCAAAGGGCGAATGAATGAAAGGCGAATGAATGAAAATGGATAAAAAGGAATAGATTGAAAAGGATAATCGATGGCGGTCCATACGCCTAGTCCTCACCCGCGCGCCGCTGGTCTAACCACTGCTGCAAAATAATCGCAGCGGCTTTGCGGTCAATCAGGGGACGATTGCGAGACGGCGATCGATTCTCGGCCAAAATCATCTGCTCAGCCTGAAAGGAGGTGAGGCGCTCATCCACATATTCCACAGGTAATGCCAGGGCGGTAGACAAACGGCGGGTAAATTTCTGCACCTGTCGGGCTTGGGTGCCCACTTCCCCGCCCAGGGTGTAGGGCAACCCCACCACCAGTACGGTCACTTGCCGCTCGACGACGAGCGCCCTTAGCTGGGTCACCACCCCTTCAAAGGACTGGCCCTCTAAGGTCGTGAGGCCGGTGGCGATTAAGCCTGTGCGATCGCAGCCCGCCACCCCAATCCGCTTTCTGCCAATGTCGAGTCCTAGCGCAGACACAGACGGGTCCATAGATCTTGAAACCCTAACTAGTTGGACCCGTCGGGTTGTCCAGGTTACTGCCCTGATCTGACTCAAAGGCTTGCCCCTGGGAAGCCAATTCGCTCAGGCAACTATCCTCCCGAACTGGCCCGTTGACTGGCCGACTTAATGGTACTGGCCGACTTAATGGCCCATCCGCTGGCCCGTCTGCTGACCAAGAAAACCGGCCTGGAATTGGTTTGCCAGAGGGCTGTAGACCTTGGAGCACATCCGGCAGGTGTAGCCCCTCTAAAGACGGCAATTTTGACTCACGCACCTTGTGCCACACCGAGCGAGACATCATCACCGTATGCTCGACCTCAGTGGCTTGAATACTCTTGAGATAGCCCTCGCGCTCGGGTTGGTAGTCGAGGGAGGCCAACCGCAGAGCCTGGGCGGGAAACCCTTGCACCACCCTGGCCATCTGGGCCATCAGCTCCGGATATAGCCAGGTGTAGGCCGGATGCACCGTCAGCTTAGCCAGATGGGGCTGGGAGCCATCGCGACATAGCTTGAGTCGAAAATAACCAATGGCCGCTTTACGCTGAGGCTCAAACACATAGGCCGACACTGTTTCAACCCGGCGCATCCAGCGGCTCACTCGCCCGCCAGCATTGCTGAGTACATTGGAGCGAAAGTCTTGAATTTGATGGTCAAACACCTGACGAACCTGGGGCGGCATTGAGACGGTCTCCAGCTGATAAATCAACTGGGCATCGGCGTTGCTCACCGGTAACAGGTTAGGCAAATCAGGCTCATGTTCAGCTAAGGTCTGGAGCTGCTCGGCTTCGACAGACCAATAGGTAATCCGGGCAAGAGGCTGAAAGCCATTCTGACGGTAAAGGGCCAGCCCAAAATTGTCATTGACGTCGGTTTCGCTAATCCAGGTGTGGGCTTCCCAGATTGTCTCAAAACAATGGCGCAGTAGCTGACTCGCAACATCGAGCTTGAGAGGTGCCCCCTGACCAGACACCAAACCAGGCTGGACAACAACCCGATCAACCCGCCACGTACTACGAGTGCGGTTAAAAGGAGCCACCTGAACCAGCCCACAAACCTGATGGTTTTGCTCGGCCACAAACCCCGAAAGCCAACGCTGCAAAGGGTTGGGAAACAGCGTTAGCAACTGCATCGGACCATACCAGCCGCGCATCTGACGCAGATAGGCCGGTAGCTGCCTACCCTTGGTAAACTGACCAGACACCACAACCTCAGCGCCATCGTCGGAAATCAGCTTATCCAGATCCCGAAAATGGACGGCTCGAATCGTGAGAGACCCTTCATCAGTAGAATTAGCTTGCGACATAGGCTGCGATAGGAAGCACCCCAGATACAAGTAAGGCTCAATCGCCTACTCAACAAGGGGTTAGGGCTTAGGACGAATCAATACCACCGGTGTTTGCTCATCGGCATTGCCAGCCGGATTATCGATCAAGGCCTGGTTAACCAAATCTAAATCAGTATTTGCGGTGGCTGCCAATATTTTAACCGCTTTCAAGTCGTTGACATCTACGATGGCGGCTTTTAGCCCAGTTTCTTGATAAATTTGCTGCACCAGTTCATCCACCTTTTCGGGGCCAAGCACAATGAACTGATCGTAAGGAGGCAGGGTGCCGGTAATGTCATCAATCAGGCGAGCTTGTTCTCCGGCCAGCTCATAGAACATGCCAGGTTTGCCTAACAATTTTTTTGCGATCGCACCCACAATAAAGGCATATAACACCCGCCACGGCCCCGAAATATCGACCAGGGTTTGCATCCCGCAGGCGGTGGCCAGACTCGAAGTGGGCATAAAAAAATAGCAAATTCGGCGGGCTAACCAGCCTGGTTTGATGTCACTCGGGTGTCGCCAGCGCCCCTGCATAATCGCCAGTGGGGTTTCCCCAATCGTGACAATATCTTCGGGTTTAGAATGGGGACTCACATAGCGCTTGACCACCTCTAGGGGGCTATCCAGGTGGGTTAGCAAATGGGTCGGAACCGGCAGCACATCCGCCACCGCCGTCTCGCGCCAGCGATTGGCCGCCTCAGGCTTGGGAAACCTGAGCGGCACGACCACATGTCCCGTCTTGGGCACCCGCCCCCCCGGCCCATAGGTCATGTAGTGAACCCTGACCCAAATGGCTTTGAGGGACCGTAGATCGGGGCCTTTAATATCCACTTCGATCTTCATACGGGTGGTCTTGCCCAGCTTGACAATATAAGCAAACCAGTAGTTGTCAGGCCTGGCTGGTGCATCATCATGGTCAGGCACCACTCGAATATCAACCTTTACCCCCTCCAGGGGATCCCGCGCCAGCAGCGTGGCTTCTGCATGAACCTCCGGCACCATAATTTCAAGGGTGCGGGTTTGGTTAATCAAGGTGGGGGCACCCACGATCACATAATGCTGAGGTTCATAGGTCGTGATGTTCCACTCCCCAGCTGCAAAGGCCAGGCGATTGCCCGGTCGCTGGCGATATTGCCGTTCTATCAGCAGCCAGAGCAGACCCGCTATTAAAATCAGCAAGCCAATTACCATTGCCAAAATCCCTGTCATTTAGGGGTCTCCTTGAGGGGTCTCCTTCCTGCGGGCAATCACCGTGCTGGATTACACCAGTACGAGTTGTATCGCACTCTTGGACCAGAGGCAATCTTTAGACCAACAAGTCAAACAGCCCATCGTCTAACTCGTACCCCAGGGTTTTGATCATCAGTTTGAGCTTGGCGCGGCCTTCCATCTTTCTATTTCGCAGCCACTGAGACAACACAAACACCTTTTGCATCACGAAAATTTCCAGCCCCTCCGGGTTATAGCGAATCCCGTCAGGGTTAAATTGGTGGGGCACTAGCATCGCAGCGTAGCGGGCCAACTCTCCGGATTCCCAATCCAGGTAATAGGGTAGCCAGGGATACTGACTATCCAGACGAATAAACCATAGCCGCACCTCCGGAATTTCGGATAGCTCTCGAGGATCACTGGGTTCACGGGGATAATTAATTTCAAATCGAAGGGTACCACCGCTCTCCGGCAGCGAAGCCAAAATCGCCTCAGCGGGTTCAATATTGAGAGTCTGAAGTAACTGGGGCGTGAGGACAAGAGTTTGGGGCATTTGGGCGAAAAGTATCGGTCAAAATATCGATCAATGGATAACAGGCCAGGCAGAATGGAAGAAGCCGTGGAACCGGGCCGTGAAATGCCTAGTCAAGGTACTGTAATCACTTAAGTATTGTAATCATTTGAGCCTCTCATCAAGGCTGCTAACTGCATTACCCGTCTATACCCTTAACGCCATCCAGTTGACCATGACTTCACCAATTCGGGTGTGTATCACCCTGGGAACGCGCCCCGAGGCCATTAAGCTAGCCCCTGTGATTCAACAGTTTCAGAAAACACCGGGGTTTGAGACCCAGGTCATTCTCACAGGACAACACCGCGAAATGGTGGATCAGGTCATGCAACTATTTGAGCTGCAAGCCGATCATGACCTCAACATCATGCAGCCAAAGCAAACCCTAACGGACATCACCTGTCGTAGCTTGCAGGGGCTAGAAAGCCTATTCAAAAAGCTGTCTCCTGACATTGTGATCGTTCAAGGGGACACCACAACTGCTTTTGCAGCAGCCCTGGCAGCGTTTTATCAAAAAATTCCGGTTGGTCATGTTGAGGCGGGCTTACGCACCGACGATATTTTGAACCCCTTTCCAGAAGAGGCCAATCGACGGCTGGTTTCCCAAATTACAACCCTGCATTTTGCCCCCACCTCGGTGTCTGTGGCAAATGTCGAAGGCTCAGGCGTCACCGGGGCGATTCACCAAACCGGCAACACCGTGATCGATGCGCTGCTGACAGTGGCCGACAAGAGGCTGCCCTGCGACATCCCAGGTCTGGACTGGCGTCAGTATCGGGTGATTTTATCAACGGTGCATCGCCGCGAAAACTGGGGGGCTCCCCTGGCCGATATTGCCCAGAGCTTTTTGCAAATCCTAGACAAATTTCCCGACACTGCCCTGTTGTTACCCCTGCATCGCAACCCCATCGTTCGCGATCCGCTGCGGGCTGCCCTGGGCGACCATCCCCGCGTCTTTCTAACCGAGCCCCTTGACTATGGGCAACTGGTGGGGGCCATGCAGCGGTGCTATCTGCTGCTCACTGACTCAGGCGGCCTACAGGAAGAAGCCCCTGGTTTGGGCAAGCCCGTGCTGGTGCTGAGGGAAACCACGGAACGCCCCGAGGCCATGCAGGCTGGAACGGCTAAACTGGTGGGTACAAATCCAACGGAGGTCACCGCTGCCGCCGCCGAGCTCCTCGCCAATCCTTCGGCGTACGCAGCCATGGCAAAAGCGATCAACCCTTACGGCGATGGCAAATCCTCGGCACGCATCGTCAAGATTGTGGCGGATTATTTTGCAGCGTCTGGGCCATCGTCCTGACGCTCTTGAAGCAAGTTTTTCTTAGAGGCCTTGAGTTCTTTCCAAAGTGCTTTAATTTGCTCATAGGCGTCGTTAGCAGAAATTTTGCCCCCGGTTTCAAGGCCGCAAATCAGGGAAATGCGATTGGCAAACTCCTGCAAATTTGCGTTAAAGACAAAATTTTCTGGGGTAAACTCCCCCCGATACGAGGCTCGAGGCATCATAAAGTCATCTCGTTGCTGCTTTGGCTCGTCAGTCACTCAATTTACTCCCCCACGCCCGGACGCTCAACACCCCTTTGAGCCAGCATCCATGGGTGGATTTTGTGCTTGGATTCTATCAAGGGCCTATGATAGCAAGCCAACTCCCAGGCCATTGTTTTCGTAAAGCATAAGAAAGCCGATTTTTGAGCTAGGTATTAGGATTTTCTGACTTTTTACGGCTCTATTCGTTGGCTTGTGCCAGACAGCTTTTGATTTGGTCAATTGCGATCGCAACCGACGCTGCCACCGTCACTGGCCCCAACCGCTGAAAAAACGAAACTGTCAGTGAGTCCATTCGCATCAATACGACAGGCTTCTGAGCTTTAATCGCCAGGGCAATTTCTGCCGCAGTGCCCGCCCCCAGGCCACAGGCCACCACCACCTGACTAGACAACACATTAATGTTGTTACGACCGCTGCCCATATCGGTAAAAATGGGAATAATGATGCTGTCAGACAAAGCCCCTGCGTCAGCATCGGGTAATATCCCCACCGTCAGCCCCCCAGCATCAAACGCCCCCCGGCTCGCGGCATCCATCACGCCAACATTGCGGCCTCCGGTCAACAGTATCCAGCCCTGCTGGGCAATTTGGTAGCCTAGCTCGTAGGCCGTGACACAAATCGAGTCAGGGGCCAACCCCCCCGGTCCCATAACACCAATCAAGGGAGCAGGCATACCTAAACTTCCGCGGGCGATTGTAACTTCTGCGGGCGACTGTAGTCTTTCGATAAAGAACGCCTTGCTATGCTGATGAGACACCCCAACCCATGAACATAAACTTGGTCAACGAGTATCCTTGTTTAACATCGACACCCTTGACACCCTTAAATCTAATGAAAGTTTAAGAAGAACTTCTATCTTCTACAAATTTCTTTTAACCTACACACAGCTCCTTGATAAAAATCATTAACCTCATTACTTCCTTGGCATCCCCTGAAAGGTAGGCCAACCACACACCCCCAAGCTGCGAGCAAAGCTCTTGGCTTGGCCGTACCGCTCAACCCTCTATGGTTCTTCCTACTAATAATTTTTCGCCGTCCCCACGGTCTCAACGCCGGTTGTCTCAAGGCTGGTATCGGGGGAAATCAAAGTTGATTTTGAATGGCTTAAGTCTGGCGATGGCTGCGGGCATGACGGTCATCGCGACTGCAGCCCAGGCTGCTGAGCGGATTACTTTGAAAGTCGGTCCGCTGAGCCAAACCGTCTACGTTCAAGATCTTGAAACCTTTGCCCAAACGGGGAATGTCCCGAGTCGCTTACGGCTATATCGGTCTGCATTAACGCCTGAAGTTCGCCAGCTATTGGGCAATCGGCTCGCCCTGGATCCGGCCATGAGCGATCGCATGATCGAAGATGTGCTGGCCTCTGCCAACGGCGAGATGCTGCTAGACACCCTCGCCAGTATCGCGCCCGATCTCACCCTGGAACAACTCCAGGGCGCGATCCGAGAAGCCGCGAACCGCGCCGAGGGTTTCAGTGTGATCAGCATTTTGCGGTCAATCCCCCAGGAGACTCTGGAAGTGGATGTGACGGCTGCGATCGCACTGGTGTCGCAACTCAACTTGTCTAACCTCCAGGGGCAGGCACTTAGCACGGTCCTTGACCAAGAGTTACAGGTGCCAGAGACCTTTGTCCCCCGCTCAGCGCTCGATCCAACCAAAATCGGGCCTCAGGCCATCGAGCAGCGCACATTAATGTTTTACGATCGCGATCGCGAGCGGACGATCCCAGTTGATATTTACTGGGCCGATGAAACCCGCCCTGGCCCGATGGTTGTGCTCTCCCACGGGTTTGGGGCCGATCGTCGATTTCTAGCATACTTGGGCGAACACCTGGCCTCCCACGGGATTACGACCATCTCGATTGAGCACCCTGGCAGCAACGTAGAAGCCCTGACTCAGGTCGCTATCGATCCCGACGTGATTGAGCAACCCAGCCGGATTTTACCCGCCGACGAATTTCTAGATCGCCCCCAAGATGTCAGCTACGTTTTAGATCGGCTGACCTGGATGAACCAAACCCGTACAGCCTTTGCAAATCGGTTTAACACCGAGCAAGTTGTGCTAATGGGTCATTCCCTGGGGGGCTACACCGGTTTGGCCCTGGCTGGCGCAGCCCTGGACGTGAGCGAACTGGCACAATTTTGTGATGATTTACAACCGGTGGGGGTGACGCCCGCCGATTGGCTGCAGTGCGCCGCCGTTGACTTGCCAACAACCCCCACCGATCTGAGTGATCATCGCATCGTTCAAGTCGTTGCCATGAATCCCCTGGTGGGCGAGCTATTTGGCCCCCAGGGACTCAGCCAGGTAACGGTTCCCACCTTAATGTTGACCGGCACCCAGGACGGGGTTACTCCCATTCTGGGACAGCAGCTCGAGCCCTTTACCCAACTGGCAGGCCCAAAACATCTATTAGTGGTCGTGGGGGGCACCCACCTCAGCGTGGGCGATCCTCAGAATGTCAACCAATCCTTAACCCAAATTCCTTTTATGCCAGAGATCCAAGGGGAGCAAAGTGCTGAGCTACGGCGCGCCATCAAAGGCATGATGTTGGCCTTTGTGTTACAGCAAACTGCTGAAGCCGAAACCTATCAGCCTTTCTTAACATCTGCCTATGCCCAAAGTTTTTCGACAGAGGCGATTTCGCTGCGATTGACCCAATCGCTGCCTGAGTCTGTTTTAAGCTGGTTGAGGTTACTCCAGCAGAGCCCCCTGAGCTCTCGGCAAAGTTTAACGGTGGCCGCCTCTTGGCTCCATTTAGAATCTATCGAGGCCAGACATCGCGTCGGACGTTGGCAACGGCAAATTCACGCCTATCTGCAGCAAGAACAAATCGCCATCACTGTCCTGCAATGGCCCTTAAAATCTTTATTATTTTTCTAAACTCAAACTAAACTCAAACCTTGGCCAGATCCAGACCTGTGGTTTGCCCTCAGTTAACAAACACCTTCGGGGTTCAAACTGGCAGGCTTCAATTGGCAGGGTTTAAACTGGGTCAGCGGGAGGGAAATCATCGGGCAAAATAGCCCCCGTGAGGGTAGCATTCCGAAAATTAGTGTGGTTTAGATCGGTACTAATCAATACGGCATCGGTTAAGGTTGCGTCTGTCAAATTTGCCCAGCTCAGCTTTGTTCGGTAGAGCGTCGCCCCACTGAGATCAGCACACCGCAGAGAACTCCAACTGAGGTTGGCACTGCGCAGATTCGCTTGACTCAAGCGGGTTTGAAATAAGTTGCAGCTATTGAGACGGGCTCGGGTCAAATCAGCATGGCTGAAATCAGCATTCTCTAACTTTGCCCCATTCAGTTGCACCTCTAGCAGCTTCGCCTTACAGAGCTTCGCCTTATTGAGCAACGCCCCCGTCAGGTTGGCTTGATCTAGGGTAGCCCCCGTCAAGTCCGCCTGCATCAGGCGACAGCGATACAGACTGGCTCCCCTTAAATCGGCATCCCATAGGGTCGCTGATTCCAGATTGGCTTCGTTCAAAACCGTTTCACACAGACGGGCTTGACTCAGGTTGGCCTGGGTTAGGTTCGTGCTTCGTAAACCGGTTTCACAGAGATCAGCCCCCGCTAGATTAGCTCGGGTCAGATTAGCGCTGATCAGATTTGCCTGGGTCAACACAGCCCTTGACAGATGAGCATCTATCAGAGACGCTTCCCGCAGATTGGCATTCGATAGGTTTGTACCGGATAAATCCACCCGATCGAGCCCGGCACGCCGCAAACTAATCCCCGTTAAGACTTGATTAGATAGGTCAGCCCCAATTAGCTGTACCTCAGAAAAATCGCGCTCTCCAGCCTGATATCGCTGGAGCAGCTCATGGGCAGTAATCACAACACGCATCTCCGAGGAAAAGGAAAGCGGCTGAGACGGTACAAAATTTGTGGTCATAAAAGAGGGAGCAGATGCACTGCATTGGCTAGGACGTGACGACTTAATAGTCAGGATGCCCGCCACCGGAGCAAGCCTTGAGACCGGCTCTGTTTTTAGGGAGCAATACTGACTTCATTGGGGTCTACAAGACCAATTCGGTATTTTCGGGGAGAGATTAAAAAGTTAAAAGTGAAAGGTTTCTTAGATGAGCTTTGAAAGTTCTCAGGCTTGAATGGCGAATGCCACCCCCCATCTCCCCGTCCCCCTTTACCCCTTCCCCCTGCCTCCCCAATCTGAGACAATAGAGATCCCATAAAACGCTGGCCCTCCCAGGAAAAGACCATGCCCGAGAATCGTAAAAGCCAAGTTGTTACCCAAGGCGTACAGCGCACCCCCAACCGAGCCATGCTAAGGGCCGTGGGGTTCCAGGACGAAGACTTTAGCAAACCCATTGTGGGACTCGCCAACGGCTACAGTACGATTACCCCCTGCAATATGGGCATCAATGTGTTGGCCCTGCGCGGTGAGCAAGCCCTGCGCGACGCCGGGGCGATGCCGCAGATGTTTGGCACCATCACCATCAGCGATGGCATTTCCATGGGTACCGAGGGGATGAAATATTCCCTGGTGTCTCGGGAGGTGATTGCTGACTCCATTGAGACCGCCTGCATGGGGCAGAGTATGGATGGGGTGCTGGCCATTGGCGGCTGCGATAAAAATATGCCAGGGGCGGTGATTGCGATCGCACGCATGAATATTCCCGCCGTCTTTGTCTACGGCGGCACCATCAAGCCAGGCCACCTCGATGGCGAAGATTTAACCGTGGTCAGCGCCTTTGAAGCCGTGGGTGAATATAGCGCTGGCAAAATCAGTCAGGAAAAACTGGTCGAGGTTGAGCGCCACGCCTGCCCCGGAGCGGGCTCCTGTGGCGGTATGTACACCGCGAATACCATGTCTTCTGCAATCGAGGCGATGGGGCTGAGCCTGCCCTACTCCTCAACCATGGCCGCCGAAGATTTAGAAAAGGCCGACAGTACCGAAAAATCGGCCTTTGTCCTGGTAGATGCCATCCGAAAGCAGATCTTGCCCAGTCAGATCTTGACCCGCAAAGCCTTTGAAAACGCCATGGCGGTGATCATGGCCGTTGGCGGCTCTACCAATTCGGTGCTCCATCTGTTGGCCATTGCCCACACGATGGGCGTGCCCCTCACCATCGATGATTTCGAAGCGATTCGGGCTAAAGTGCCGGTCTTTTGCGATTTGAAACCCTCGGGACGCTATGTCGCCACCGATCTGCACAAAGCCGGTGGCATCCCCCAGGTGATGAAAATGCTGTTGGTCAATGGGCTGCTCCATGGCGATGCCCTCACCGTCAGCGGTCAAACCCTTGAAGACGTCCTGGCCGATATCCCTGCTGAGCCCAGAACCGATCAGGATGTGATCCGCCCCTTTGATAACCCCATGTATGCCCAGGGTCACCTCGGCATTCTCAAGGGCAACCTGGCCACCGAGGGGGCCGTTGCCAAGCTCACTGGCATCAAAAAGCGCCAAATCACTGGCCCCGCCCGCGTATTTGAGTCAGAAGAAGCTTGTCTGGACGCCATTTTGGCTAAGCAGATCCAGGCGGGTGACGTGTTGGTTATCCGTTACGAAGGCCCTAAAGGTGGCCCCGGCATGCGAGAAATGCTGGCCCCCACCTCCGCCATTATTGGTGCTGGGCTAGGGGATGCGGTGGGTCTGATCACCGACGGGCGATTCTCCGGCGGTACCTACGGCATGGTCGTGGGCCATGTCGCCCCAGAGGCAGCTGTTGGCGGCACCATCGCCCTGGTGCAGGAGGGCGACTCAGTCACCATCGACGCCGATGCTCGACTGTTGCAGCTCAATGTCGAGGACGCTGAAATCGCACAGCGCCGCGCCGCCTGGACTCCGCCTGAGCCCCGCTATGAACGCGGTGTATTGGCTAAATATGCCAAGCTAGTTTCATCCAGCGCCCTGGGAGCCGTCACCGATAAAGACCTGTTTTAGTATGGGGAATATAAACTGCCCTAATTTAGGCTTTCCATGACCCGCGTCCCTAAAGTTCAATGGGTTTACCCAGCTTGCCGTTGAGCTAATTGCCCTTGGCCAATGGACCGAGCGGGACTCACCCCTGCTCTATGGGGCAGTCACTACCGCTCATCAGTCGTAATCGTCCCACAACCGCTGTCAGCTGAGCAGAGCATTCACGAAGCCGCAGCAAACACTGGCAGCAAACCATTGGGAGTATTTGCTAAATTCAAAGCTGTCTCTCAGCCTGATTTAAACTTGATCAGCTATTAATAAAGAAAATTATGACTGAGCTGAGATAAAAATTCGGAGGCACCATGTATTTATTGATTCCTAGAATTTCATCCGCATTAGCAGCCACCCTGGGACTTTGCCTGATGGTGAGCTGTGCATCGTCTACCCCGGTCAGCTCTGTTGACGAAACGGCACCTCAAACCGCAGCGGTCGAAACTGAAACGACTCCCAATGCCAGCAGCCCTGAGGACCTTGCTGGCATTTTTGCTGAAGATGGCATTGCCATTCGCGGCGCAGATCCCGTCGCCTATTTCACCGAGAGCGACTACGTTCCCGGCAGTGCTGAGTACACCCACGAATGGGGCGGCGCAACCTGGCAATTTGCCAGTGCCGAAAACCGCGACTTATTTGCCAGCAATCCTGAGCAATATGCCCCTGCCTATGGTGGGTTCTGCGCCTGGGCAGTGAGTCAGGGGTATACAGCCCCCATTGACCCCACTGCCTGGAAAGTTGTTGATGGCAAACTCTATCTCAACTACGATGCCAAAGTTCAAAAAAGATGGTCCAAAGACATTCCTGGGAATATCGCCAAAGCTGATGGGAACTGGCCTGGGGTGCTGAGCAACTGATCGTAGATTTGGGGGTCAGGAAACGCCTAGCTATGTCCCTTGTCCCTTGACCTACTCAACCCGGTTGAGGATGGTTGCGATCGCAAGCTTCCCCTGATACTCAGTGGTAATCCCCTGGGCCATGACCTTCACCACTCGACCCCGTTTGAGACAGATTCGAAAGGTCATCTCAAACAGACTGTGCCGACCAGAAAGACAGCGATTGACCGACTCTAAAACCACATCTCGATCTTCGTGGGCAATCACGCTGGCGATAGAGGGGAGTCGCAGCAGGTCATCCCTTGGATATTCAAATAACTCGGCTAGCTTGGCGTTGACATGGACGAATTTATTGTTTTGCAATAAACAGGCCCCTACCAGGGGTGTCTTAAGTAGATGACGAATATAGTCCTGGCCATGCTCCAAGCGTTCTGACAAATCACGGTTGGTGCTGGTGAGTTGGGTATTTTCGAGCAGCATCGCCATTTGATCTGAGATCGCCAGCATCAGTTCGCTGTTTTGTGACGTAAAATGCTTGGGCTCAGGATGTGTCAGGGTCAACACCCCAAACACATGCTCGTTTCGTAACAGCGGCAAACAGAGCACCGACCGCACTTTATAGGGCTGATTGGGCAAATTGATCCAGCGGTTATCCAGTGCTACATCCCTAATCGACACCGCGGTCTGATCTCGGATCACCCGACCCGCCAATCCTTTTTCGAGCACGCTGCCCACTAACGCATTGCGTTCTTCTTCCGTCGTCCCTGGACGAGACAAAATGCTCTCGGTCACCACCTGATTGTCATCCAGTAAAAAAATGCTGCCTGTGTCCGCCTGGGTGATCTCGACCGCCGTATCTAAGGTTTGTTTGAGGGTTGCTTTCATCATCAGCTTGCCGGTGGTCGCCCGCGATAGCGCTATGTGGTTTTTGAGCCATTGCAGTTGTTTTTGATAAGCTAGATTCTCAGCGGTCAACCGCTGCACTTCACTTTGCAAGGTCGCCAGATCTGACGACAGGCTACTCCCTGACTTTTGCTGCTGTGCCGTCTGCTGTGCCGCAAATTGAGACAGGGAAACTAGCCCTCGCAACAGCTGTAGTTGCGGATCGGAAACATTGGCAATGCGAGTCAGCTGATTGACTTCTTTGTAGAGCGACTCTATTTCAGTGACCAGAGCATCACGCAGGGTATCTGAGCTATCCATGGGGGTTCGCAAATCCAGACTGAAGCATATTAATCGAAATACTCAATAAATCCCATTGGGTCAGGTCTAATTCGTGATTCGTTATCTATATCTGTTCCTCGTGATTTATCAATTTTGAGGGATGACGAGTTGAGCACAAGTAGGTCCTCAACCTGCCTCGGTAAAGAGGCCAGTTACCTTGCAATAGTTTCCAGGGTCGTCTTGAACCTTACCCCAAGGCTAAACAAGTCCTATTTATCCCCGCGCCCATCCAACTGACCTAAACGCGATAAGCTGAAAAAGGCTGCAACTGCCCCCCTATTTGCCATCCATGTCTCCTTTGCTCTGGAAACGCCTACGTCGTAATCTATTCTGGATCGCCCTGCTGGCAAGCGTTTGGCTGCTGTGCAGTGGCCAAGCCTGGGCAGGTACCTTGAGCAACCGGGTCGCGGCTTTTCCTGACTGGCATAGCAATCCCCCGGTGCAGCCATCTGAGGGGGATTTGATCTATCCAGAATGGATGGCAGGAAACTGGCAGATGCAATCTACCTTGGTAGAGATGGTGGCTCCCCTGGCTCCAGAGTTAGTCACACCTGGGTTTGAGGGCAATCGCCAGTTTCTCAATCAACCCATCAGCACACCGATTCGGTTTGTCAAAGCTCGAGCCGCCGGGGGACGATTTCTGAATCGGGCTTTAAAGACAGACAATAAATGGGTTTCTGATCGAGCCTTTAACGGGCTTAGCTTAGCTCGAGCTTACCTAGGCAAAGATTGGGTCAAAGCAGTCAAAGTTGACCCAGACAATCCCAATCGACAGATTACCTTTCTCAAAGACAATCAGCAGCTGGTTTCAACGGTGACCGGTCGCGCGACTGAAAACCCCACCCCAAATGACCTTATTACGACTGAAATTTTTCAGCAGTTTTTTCGCGGCGGACGTTCTGAAGCCTATTTAAACACGGTTGAGAATACAACGGCTTACCACTACCAACCGAGCAATGGCTCTGGCGTTACAGCGGACCAAATCACTGCGGTCTATCTATCGCCCCAGGACCCTGACTACTTTAAAGCCCTAAATCAGCCCGTTGCGCTCTATCGATATCGATTAGACTTTCAGCGATAACAGGCTTCAATAGTAAGTAAAAACCTTCAGCGGTAATAGCGGTAAGGATCGCGACGGGGAGCTGTTGGGTAGCGACGGCGGCGTCGCGGATCCTCCATCCGACTGCGCTCAACATGGGTTTTAAGCTGCTGGGCCATGCGTCGTAGTCCCTGCTTTTCGTCTTGGCGAATAAAGGGCAAAAATACCTTGGAGAGTACTCCAGAAAAGGTATCGCGATGTAGATAGCGAGTCCGCCCAGGGGTAATCTCTTGAAGTTCAAAAGAATGCTCACTGCGCAACCCTGGAATCTTGGACACCCATTTCAGGCAAACGCCGGGCTGCATCATCGTAATCACCGGTTGAAATTCGGTATCTTCGTCTCCCTCAAGACGCTGCATCGCCAGAAAAACTTCCTGACCGGGTGAAAACCGTAAATTGGTGTCGCAGTCAAACAAAAACGTATTCCAAAAGCGCCAGTCTTCTTTGCGAATCAGCGCGTCCCAAACCCGCTCAGCAGGAGCATTTATCTCGATTTCGGCGTAGAGGCTAGGCATAGCAAAACACCTTCTCTAAACAGCAAGGCCATCGGGCCGTATCAAGCGAGTCGATCTAGAGACCCTTTGCAGCGTAACATCTTCTAGGGTTCAACCCAGGTTACCCACCTATTCGTTCACCCATTCATCCAATTGAGAGCATACCCATGGTCAGTTTGACGCCCAATCCCAGCTTTAGTTTAACGATTCGCCTCAAAATCCCTAACCATGCGGGTATGTTAGCCAAAGTCACTCAAGCTGTTGCGGCAGCAGGCGGTAGCCTGGGCCACATTGATGTGGTTGAGCGCACCCGACAAGCGGTGATCAGGGATGTGTCGATCGATGCGTCAAGTACCGAACATGCCGAAAAAATTGTCGAGGCGGTGTGTGGTATTGATGAGATTGAGGTGGTCAAAACCTACGATCGCACCTTTGCGCTCCATGAGGGTGGCAAAATCCATGTAGAGCCCAAAATTGGCTTGCACAGTCAGGACGACCTGGCCATGGCCTATACCCCAGGGGTGGGGCGAATTTGCACTGAGATCGCCAAACATCCTGAGCGGGTCTATGACCTGACGATTAAGTCCAATACTGTAGCTATTGTCACCGACGGCAGTGCCGTACTGGGATTGGGTAATCTGGGGCCTGCCGGAGCACTCCCCGTCATGGAGGGCAAGGCCATGCTCTTCAAAGAGTTTTCGGGCCTGGATGCGTTTCCGATTTGTTTGGATACTCAAAACACCAACGAAATTGTAGAAACGGTGAAGCGGATTGCACCGGTCTTTGGGGGCGTCAACCTTGAGGATATCAGTGCCCCCCGCTGCTTTGAGATTGAAGCGCGGCTGCAAACAGAATTGGATATCCCCATCTTCCATGACGATCAGCATGGCACGGCCATCGTTAGCCTTGCAGCCCTGGTCAATGCACTCAAAGTCGTCGGCAAAGAACCCCAGATGGGCGAAATCCGCCTGGTGATTAACGGCGCGGGGGCCGCCGGACTGGCTATGGCACGGTTATTTAGAAAAGCAGGGGTGAATAACATTCTAGTGTGTGACTCAAAGGGGATTGTCAGCCGCGATCGCACCGACCTCAATCCTCAAAAACAAGCTGTCGCCGTCGAGGAGTCGGGCACCCTGGCCGATGCCATGGAGGGAGCCGATGTCTTTATGGGGGTCAGCGCCCCCGGTGTGGTCAGCGTTGACATGGTGAAGTCAATGGCTAAAGACCCGATTGTGTTTGCCATGGCTAACCCGATTCCAGAGGTCCAGCCCGAACTGGTCAGCGATATCGTCGCCGTGATGGCCACCGGGCGTAGCGACTATCCAAATCAGATCAATAATGTCCTGGCGTTTCCCGGCGTGCTGCGCGGAGCAATCGACTGTCGGGCTGAGGCCATTACCGCTACGATGTTTTTGAATGCGGCCCATGCGATCGCAACCCTCATCCCCGACAGCGAACTGCGCCCCGATCACATCGTGCCATCAGTATTTGATAAGCGAGTTGCTACCGCCGTTGCCGCCGCCGTGCAACAAGCTGCGAGGGATACCGGTGTCGCTCACAATTAAAATCCCTTGATAAGAAGATGTTCGAACCTCTCCCATGTCTTACACTGATACGTTGTAACTCAGCGAGGAATCGCCATGCTCGACGAACAGGCCAAAAAGACAATGCTGCGCAAGATTCCCCACGGGCTCTATGTGTGCGGCGTCAAAGATGGCGATACCCTGAATGGGTTTACCGCGAGTTGGGTGATGCAGGCTTCGTTTACGCCACCGCTGGTGGTCAACTGCGTCAAGGCAGACTCCTCTTCCCACGCCATGATCAAAACCAGCGGTGTGTTTGCCCTCAGTGTGCTCGAGGACGGCCAAAAAGACATGGCGCAAAACTTTTTTAAGCCCCTGCGCCGGGCTGGCAACAAATTCGAGGACATCGAGTTTTATATCGGCGAAGAGACCGGCTGCCCGATCATCAAAGATACCCTTGGCTATGTTGAATGTCGGGTAATTGGCAGCGTCGAGCATGGTGACCATACAGCATTTGTCGGTGAGGTGGTGGGCGCAGGTGTCCATCGCGAAGGCAAGCCTTTGCTGCTCGAAAGCACCGGCTGGAACTACGGTGGGTAAGGATTATGGGCTCCCACACCGATGAAAGACTTTCCCAAAGTTGAAATTACCAGTCGCCAACAGTGGCGCGACTGGCTTATGGTCAGCCACACCCGCACCGAAAGTATCTGGCTGGTCACTTACAAAAAAGCGGCGGGCGATCGCTACTTATCCTACGACGACATTGTCGAAGAAGCGCTTTGCTTTGGCTGGGTCGATAGTCTGCCCCGGGCGCTGGATGCTGAGCGCACAATGTTGCTGCTGTCGCCGCGTAAGCCAAAGAGTGCCTGGTCAAAACTCAATAAGGAGCGGGTCGCGAAAATGCTCGCTGCGGGACTCATGCATCCTGCTGGGATGGAAAGGATTGAGCAGGCTAAGCAGGATGGGGTTTGGGGTTTTCTAGATGATGTAGAAGCATTGATCGTGCCGGACGATTTGCAGGCAGCATTGGATAGCTATCCCCACGCGGCTGAGAATTTTGAGGGTTTTCCACGGTCTACGAAGCGGGGGATTTTGGAGTGGATCAAGATGGCGAAGCGAGCGGCGACTCGGGCGAAGCGGATTGCAGAGACGGCTCGTTTGGCAGAGGAGAATATTCGGGCAAATCAACCCAATAGAAAGTAATATCAAATGCTGCTCTCATCATTGCCAATCCTTGAAGGAGTATTTCACCAGACTGGCATTGTAATATCTTGGGTCACCGGTCACTTCCTGACCTATCCATTCGGGCAAATCGATGATTTGGTCTTCGCTATCTAGCTCCACCTCAGCCAGGATTAGACCTGCATTGTCGCCCTCAAATTCATCAATTTCCCACACCACCGGGCCAAGGGGTACTCGATGGCGGATTTTCTCGATCAAGGGGCGATCGCAAAGGGTCTCCAGAATAGCCTGAGCATCCTCCACTGGGATAGGGTATTCAAACTCAGGGCGCACTAACCCAACCGCAGGCCCCTTCAAGGTCAAATAGCCTTGGTTGCCTGCAATTCGGATTCGCACAGTGCGCTTGCCCTGGGTGGGGAGATAGCCCTGACAGTATCGCTGGCAACTGCCCAGACTGCGCCAGGCGTCCCCGATGACTAAAAACTTTCGCTCAATTTCTTGGGGCATGGCTGTTTTTTGTAGGGTATTGTCCAGAGGGGCCTAACGAGGCAAAACCTAGCGGTGTAAGAACAAAAAGGCGTCGACTTCTTTAGGGGTGGGTTGGGCTGCGATCGCCCCCGGTCGCGTTGTCGTCAAGGCTGCGACCGCACTGGCATAGACCACCGTCGCCCTAGCTAACTCAGCATCACGCAGGCTGTAGTGCCCCCGCGAATAAAGCTGAGCGAGAAACCCGGCCACAAAGGCATCCCCTGCTCCAGTGGTGTCTTCTACGTCGACGGCAAACCCAGGAATGTTACCGACGTGGCCCGATAGCCAATAGCGGCAGCCCTGGGCTCCGGCGGTGACCAACACGGCCTCGAGATTAGGCAAGCAGGTTGCGATCGCGCTGGGATCAGTGGTCTCAAATAGCCAATCAGCTTCCTCAGCCGAAAGCTTAAGCATGTCCGCCCGCTGGAGCAAATGATGAATGTAACGGGGGGCTTCAGCAGGCTGAAGCCAAAACATGGGACGCCAATTTACATCGACTAAAATCCGCCCCTGTTGCTGACGGGTGAGTGCAATCGCCTGCTCTACAGCCGCTCGAGTGTCTGCATAGGCAAGCATCAGGGTGCCTAGCACCAAATACCGAACCTGGGCAAACAGCGCAGGTTCAATCGCAGTCGCCAGCAGATGGGCATCCGCAAAGCGGTCGGGCTCACCCTCTGGGGCAAATCCGGCAAAACTCCGCTCACCCGCCTCATCCAGCAAAACATAGACCGAGCGAGTTGGCGCTGTCGAATGTTGTTGCACACCGATAGACCCGACCTTCAAATCGCTCAATAATCGCTTCAGTGCCTGGCCCCAGCGATCATCACCCACTGCCCCAATAAACTCAACGGGCACCCCCAGACGCGCCAGCCCACAAGCAACGTTTGCCGGGGCACCGCCCGGCAGCGACATCCACTGACTGACTGACTCCAAAGAGGCCTCTGGCTGAGAAGCAAAGCAGTCAACTAAAATTTCACCCAAACAGACGATGGGACCCCTCACCCTTGAGACTCCTGGTTAGATAGTCTCTAGTTTAAGCGGCGTAGCACATACTCCGAAATATCTTCGAGGGCCCGCCGATGCTCAGACATGGCTAAGCCTGATAGACAGGCAATCGCCCGACGTACATGCTGAGCGGCCAATTCACGAGCCCGCTCAATGCCACGGCTCCCCTGCACCAGGGCAACCGCTTCTTCAAAGTCCCCCGGCTGAGAAAACTCTCGCTCGACCAGCGTTTTGAGATAGGGCACCTCTTCCATCGCATACAGAGCCGGAGCTGTCAGGTTGCCACTGCTGAGATCAGACCCAGCCGGTTTACCTAGCACATCCGTCGAGCCCGTAAAGTCAAGCACATCATCCACAATCTGGAAGGCCAGGCCTAAATCTCGACCATAGTCATAGAGCTGCTCCTGCAGCGCCACCTCAACCCCACTCAGCACACCGACTGCTTTTGAGCTATTCGCAATCAAAGAGGCCGTTTTGTAATAGCTCTTTTGCAAATAGCTCTCAATAGACAAATCAGTACTGAAGTGACTGATACCTTGACGAATCTCACCTTCGGCAAAATCCATAATTACCCGAGACAGCAGCTTAACCACGGTCAAGTTATCCAGATTTGCCAAGTGCCAGGAGGTTTGGGCGAACAAAAAGTCTCCCGCCAACACCGCAATCCGATTCCCAAACCGACTGTGCACGGTCGGCACCCCTCGCCTGACATCCGACTCGTCAACCACATCGTCGTGAACCAGACTGGCTGTATGAATCATCTCAGCAATCTCAGCCAGCCGAAAATGTTTGTCAGTAATTTGTCGCTCAGGATGCGTCGCCCGAGACAGCAGCAACACGATGGCGGGTCGAAGACGCTTACCGCCTGCCCCAAATAAGTGCTCTGCCGCCTTATACAAGATCGGATGACGAGCACCGACAAGCTCTTTCAGATTTTCCGCCAGCAGGCAAAGGTCTGCCTCTACAGGGGAAAACAACGAAGTGGTTGAAGTCATGGATAAGCGACTCGGGCGGTTTGGTTACGAAACTTTAAGTAATCTGTATTCATTCTAAGCCAACCCATCGGCTTGATGAAATAGACCCCTCTGAAATAACCTTAAGAAAACCTAAAATCGTTGTCGCAAACATATATTTTATTGTGTTCCCAACTAATTGGCGTTCCTTAAAAGGCCTCGTATGTGGGGCTGCTCAGCTATTTTTTCGGACGCGATCACAATCATCCATGCTTCCCCAAAATCATCAGGTATTTTTATAAGGTTTTTTTCAGATTGACCTTCTGAATAATAAATTCTTATGTTATTATAGAAACAAGAAATCTAAGAAAACTGAATACAAGCCTCCAAGTTGTTCCAACTTAAGGGCAAATTGGGATTTGTGTTTTGATACTGCAGATTGCTTCGGCTGTTTAACCATACAGTAGGTTCCTGAGGGATTTACTGGCCATAGCACTCTTGTGTGAGCAAGAAAGCGGAGTCTCATGCTCGAAATAGGCTTCTCATCCTGACCGTCTAAGCACGGGCTTGAGAGTTGTTTGATTTTAGCGCCGTATTTCCGTCAAAAGCTTGCGCAGCAGCTTTTACGCATAGCCAAGGCATTTGTTCTACTGATTGACCTCACTCAGGCAAATCAGCAATGGGTCTGTCTGACCCAGCTGCTGACTCTGCTTGCTAGCGCCGTTTCGCTCACGGTGTCACATTGTGCCTTTGGTATGAATTTTACTCACCGCCTTTGGCCCGCATTTTGACTCATCTTTCTTAACCTACCCTTCTCACGCAAACTGGCCATGCCCATGACTGAATCGCTTCTACCCGTGATTATCCCCATCCTTGCAGTCGGCTACCTAATGCTCATTTATATTGTTCTGACAATAGCGAGCCGAGCACTCACAAATCGTGAAAATATCAAAAATTAAGCTCGACGTCTGACCTGTATTCTCAGGTGACGTTCCGAATCAGCTTACTCTAGCTAGTTAGCCGGATTTCTAAGACTTGGCTAATCTCTAACATTGCTAAACTAACCAACTCAACCTGAGGGCGATACCCTAGGCACTGGGTTGAGGTGTGGGCAAATTGCTCAGGGTCACCGCTGACATAAAACTCTGTGCTGCAAATTCGATTGCCATTGCGCATGCCAAGGAGATCTAGCTCCCGAGCCATCGCTCGCACTAAGGATTTGGCTGGATCAATCAGCTTGACGTGACCTGGCACGAGTTGCCGCAGCACTGGCTCCAAATGAGGATAGTGAGTGCAACCGTAGATCAAGGTATCGATTTTGGCCCTAAGCAAAGGCTCTAAATATCTTTGCGCTACCGAGTGGGTATAGGGATCGTAGATGCGATTTTGCTCAATCAAAGGCACAAACTCAGGGCAACCCACCTGCCACACTTGCACATCAGGATTTATCTCTAAAATAGCCTGTCGATAGGCACTACTCTTGGCAGTTGCAGGGGTTGAGATTACTCCAATGCGTTGACCTGTCTTTACCGCAGCCCGCGCACCGGGCAGGATGACACCCAAAATCGGGACATCAAACTCAGACTGCACTCGCTCCAACGCCAGGGCAGAGCTAGTATTGCAGGCCATCACAACCATTTTGACGCCCTGGCTCAGCATCCAAGCAATGATTTCACGGACATAGCGCAAAATCTCTGCTTGGCTGCGCTCTCCATAGGGCAGCCGAGCGGTGTCGCCAAAATAAAGAACAGACTCATGGGGAAGATGCTGAACAATTTCGCGTAAAACCGTCAGTCCTCCCACACCGCTATCAAACACACCAATTTTGCCAGCAGAATGATTTGAGCGACTGAGACGCAATGCGTTACCCATGAGTATTTATACTTAAGATCCCAATTTTTATATTCTAAGAGTTTAGTCGGATTTTCAGAAATTGAACTCCCTTTTCCGAACTTTTTGTGAAAAATTCCTAGATCTGGCTGAAAGAAGTGGGCAGCCCCCTTAATAAAAAGCATTTTTGTCCTCTTAATAGGACAAAAGTTGAGGGAGGTCCTCTTTAAAGCTAACTATTCCCATCCAACTCTTGATAATTAGGAAGCTTCTACAGACTCTGCTGCACTGACAGTTTCTGCAACCTCAGGTGTACCTGCATCGCTGTCATCTGATTTTTCAAACACCAGCCGCAGCATCGGCGGAGCAATAAAGGTCGTCAAAATCACCATCACAATGATGGCCGCATCCAGAGACTCCGAGAGCACACCGCTGGCAGCCCCCACGCCGGCAAACACAAGGCCTACTTCGCCCCGAGGAACCATGCCCACACCAATGGCCCAACGGTTGATGCCAGGCTGACCAAATACGGCAAAGCCCGTGACTACTTTACCGATAATCGCCACCACTACTAGAAACGAGGCAATGATCAGTCCTTCTCGATTGGCTGGCTCTAAAGGGTTGAGAACGCTGATATCGGTGTGTGCCCCCACGGTCACAAAAAAGACGGGCACTAACATGTCAGCCACTGGACTGATTTGCTCCTCTAGCTCTTTGCGTTTGGACGTCTCCGCCAAAATTAACCCAGCCGCAAAGGCCCCCAAAATGGCCTCCAACTGGATTGCCGCTGCAATATAAGACAGCATAAATGCAAATACCAATGAGCTAATCAGGACCTGTCCCCGCGTTTGAAGCTGATCGACGAGGCCCACAAAAATGGGGCTAAGCAACCGGCCCACCAAAATGGAGCCTACCAAAAATACCGCCGCCCCAATAATCAGATAAATGACGTTGGTAATTTCAATCTCACCGGTTTTAGCTAGGCTCGCGACCACTGCCAGCACGATGATCCCTAACACATCGTCTAGAACCGCCGCCCCAATAATAATCTGCCCTTCCTTGGAGCTAAGCCTCTGGATCTCTGCCAGTACTTTGGCCGTAATGCCGATACTGGTTGCCGTCAGCGCAGCACCAGCAAACACAGCGGGGACAGTCCCCACACCAAAAAAAGCAATCAACCCAGCCGTGCCTGCCGCAAAGGGCACCACCACCCCAATCACGGCCACAACTGCCGCCTGGGGCCCCACCCGGATTAGCTCTTTGAGGTCAGATTCCAGGCCAATTTCAAACAGTAGAATCACAACCCCGATTTCAGCCAGAACAGAGATCACCTCACTCTGGCTTGTGAAAACCGCTGCCACCGCTTCCGGCTCCAGCCCCGCCGTCATCTGCATGAAGTTCATCAGGAACGACTGAGGCACGTCTCCCCCTTCTGGGAAAACAATCAAGTGTAGGGCAGAAACCCCCACTAGAACCCCGCCGACCAGCTCACCCAGAACCGGCGGCAGATTAACCCTTGCACACAGCTCACCCCCGAGCTTGGCGGCCAGGTAAACCACAATCAGGCTCAGTAAGACACCGGCTAAAATCAGAGGCCCAAGCTCTGCCTCATTGACCTCAGCCAAAAGGGGGACAAACGGCACAGATGGCTGTAAAGCAATCAAACCGGGGGCTAGACTCATCATTTGGCCTAAAAAACTCACTGTTGTCTACTGTACATGAGTTGGCTCGATGTCGCCCGTCCAACTGTTGACAGAATTTATAGAGTTTTTAGGCTATACAAAAACACCATGATTGAGAGAGGGCATCTGCTGTCTTACCTGAGCTAACCGGGAAGGATTGATCTCGGCAATGGCCATCCCGATATCTTGCCCAGCATCGGCTAAGACAATACCCCACGGGTCAACAACCATGGCATGGCCGTGAGACTGTCGCAAACTGTTATGAAAACCCGTCTGGGCAGGGGCTAACACATAGCAAGTATTTTCGATGGCCCGAGCCTGCAAGAGAATTTGCCAATGATCCTTGCCGGTGTAAGCCGTAAACGCGGCTGGCACCATCAGCACTTCTGCCCCTTGTTTGGAAAGCTGTCGATATAGTTCTGGAAACCGCACATCGTAACAAACCGAGACGCCGATATTGCCCAGGTGTGGCGTAGAGACAACCTCAGGCAAATGCTTACCAGAGAGTACTGTTTGCGACTCTTGATAGGTATTGCCATCGGGCAAGTTGACATCGAATAAGTGAACCTTTCGATAGCGCAACAACACCTCCCCGTCTGGGGCAACCAGGAGGGCCGTATTGTACACTTTGCCTGTTTCTGGGGTGGGGACGGGATAGCCACCCCCCAGAAGCGTCACCTGATAGCGTTGAGCCATGGTTTTGAGAAATTTTTCACTGGCAACGGCAATGTCCTTTACCTGAGCCATCTTGGCGTCCTCATCCCCGAGAAAAGCAAAATTCTCAGGTAAGGTGACCAACTCTACCCCCCGGCGGACAGATAAATCGATCAGCTCTTCGGCTTGCATTAGGTTTTTTTGCAAGTCAGGCACGCTGGTCATCTGCAAGGCAGCAGCCAGATAAGCTTTCATACGCTCAACAAAATCCTTCAGGCGGTTGGATTTTTCATTGTAATCCGGCTCAATGACAGATTGAAAGCCTGAATTGACGGTCATGGGTCATAGGTCATAGATGATAGGGTCTAGGGGTTGGGTGTTAGAGACCTTTGAACTTAGAACCTAAACCCTAAACCCTAAACCCTAAAACCTAGAACCTAAAACCTGACCTAAACAGCCAGCATTGCAATTTGCCAAACTTGATAACCCAGGCGACTCAGGTGAATGCCGTCGGTGGTGAGTTCGTAGCGTAGGTTGCCGACCTCATCGGTGAAACTGGGGTGCAGATCGAGATACACGACCCCTTGAGCCTGGGCTGACTGAGCAATTTGAGTATTCAATGCCCGAATGCGATCGCTCGGAATGCTCTCTAGTCGGGTGGGCAAAATCGAATGCACAATCACGCGCGCCTCGGGGTGCTGCTGACGCAGTCGCTGCATAATACTTTGCAGGTTGGTCAATACTTCCGCATTGCTAGCTCCATTCTTGAGGTCATTTACCCCAGCCATCACATGGATAACGTCTGGACGAGTTTGCTCAAAGCTTGAGAGTCGATTTAAAATGCCCTGGGTGGTGTCTCCAGATATCCCCTGGTTGAGCCAAAAGCGATCACGCGGGAGCAGCTCAGGCGGTAGCCACAAACTCAGGGAATCCCCCACAACGACGGTGAGGCGATTGCTGCCCTGGCCATTTGCGATCGCGCCCGCCTCCCTTGCCAACAAAGACTTCCACTGCTCATAGGTTGGCTGAGCCACCGCATTAGACCATTCTGACTGAAAACTCTCCGGGGCCAGTCGGGTATACAAGCTCCCGGACTGAAGCGCCATCTGTCGCTGCTGATAAAGCTGAGGGCCGGAGGCCGGTCGAGGCCCTTGGGGCATCGTCACTCGCTGCGTGGCCAGCGATAGCGCCTGTGGCGTGGTGGCGTAGCTCAAAATGCGGTTTGCCGTCAGGCTTGAAGGAGACACCGAAGCCGTCGCAACGTTGTCCGGGTTAGGCGCTGAGGGATTGGGCGCTGACCCACCGAAATCAAACTGCGGCGTGGTTGAGCCTTGATTCAATGCGCTGAAATCAAACTGCGGTGATGGAGTGCGTTGATTCAAAGTGCTGAAATCAAACTGCGGTGCCGTCGCCCCTCGGGACGTCGGGCCAACCTTAGCTCCAGCAGTGGGAGCTGCAGCGGGAATAGCCCCTTCTGGGGTTGCAACCGCCGCCGCTGCGCCCATCGAGATCGCCTTAGTCCGCTGCAAACGCATTAGCTGCTTTCGAGCCTGAAACGCGCGGCTAAATCCGGGGGAAGTCACTCCCGCCGCATCAGCGATCTGTGGCTGGGCTGCACTGTCCGTTAACGTCAGCTGGGGTGCTGTCTCCGCTGCCGTATCGTCGAGATCAAGCTCCCACGGTTGGAGCGGCTCGTAGGTCAGTAGCTGAGACATCAGCATCAACAAATCAGACATGCTTTGGTTTCCTTAATACACCTTATATACCTATGACGGAGATTGATTGGGCGAGTCAGGAAAAATGCGACCTTAAATTCTCAATTCTCAAAGAGGGTGCTCTAACATCGATAGAAACGAAGGCCCCAGCGTGGGCATGTCCGTTAATGACAAAGACATCCCAAGCAGCTTAACCAGTCCTTGCAAGTATCCAGTCCTTAAAAAGTAGACCATCCGAATGCAAAAGGGCCTACGGGACAAACTGTGTCTTGACATACTCCACTTCATTTAGCCATAATAAAAATCTGTGCAAAAATCTGCTCGGATCAGGTCCAAAGCTGTAAAGCGGCTACCTGTACGGCAAAGGAGAGAACAAATTATGGCCTACGCAATTATTGAGGCAGGCGGCACCCAACTGCGGGTAGAGCCCGGTCGGTTTTATGATATCAACCGTTTACCGGTTGAGCCGGATGAAGAAATCACCCTTGATAAAGTCTTACTAGTTGAAAACGACGGCGATGTTTCCATTGGTCAGCCTGTGGTTAAGGGTGCTAGCGTTAGTGGTACCATTGTCAGCCATCTGCGCGGCAAGAAAGTCATCGTCTACAAGATGCAGCCCAAGAAAAAGACCCGCAAGAAGCGTGGTCATCGTCAAGAACTGACTCGCTTAATGATCGACTCGATCACCGTCGGCGGCAAAACCATTCACAGCGAGGGAGCCGTCTCTAAACCCAGCAAGGAAGAGGCTAAACCTGGTAAAGCGGAGGCTAAACCCAGCAAAGTGTTAGAAAGCGAAGAAGAATAGGAAAAGGTTAGAGGTTAAAAAGTTAAAGACTAAAGGTTGCACGGGTAAAGTCTTACCCACGTTGAACCTCTTACTATCTGTGTTTTTAACTTTATAACTGGCTTACAATATTAGTTGGATAAAGGGAGGCTAAGACTCATGGCTCATAAGAAGGGAACAGGTAGCACACGTAACGGTCGCGACTCAAACTCCAAACGCCTTGGCGTTAAAAAGTATGGGGGGCAGGCTGTTCGAGCTGGCAACATCATCGTTCGTCAGCGCGGTACTAAGTTTCACCCTGGGAATAACGTCGGGCGTGGCGGCGACGACACCCTCTTCGCACTTATTGAAGGCGTTGTCACCTTTGAGCGCAAGGGCAAGAGCGGGAAGAAAGTCAGCGTCTATCCTGCCGCTTAGGCGCATCTATGTTAATCATTCATCAGAGCCCGCGACCTCAGTAAGAATCGCGGGTTTTGTGATGCAAGGACATCACAAAACCCTAGGGGCCAGGTCTCTAGAACAAAAGCGAGCAAACATGCCCATGTTCGCTCGCTTTTGTTGTATTTTTCCCTGAGGTCAAATCACAGGTCTGGACGTGGCCAAAGTTTAGCTTGAGGAGCGGCTCTAATCTGAGAGCAGCCCTGACTCGAATTGCGGAGCGGTGAGCCCCTAATCGAGATAGCCCATCAGCTCAGCAGGGTTATCAATATCGTTAGACGCCACCGGACGATTGCCGGGCAAAAGATCGACATGGGAGAAATCGATCGAATTGGCTGCCACCGGGCGGTGACCAGGCAACGAATCGGTGGTCACGATGGCAAAGGTATCGGCCATCACAGGGCGGTTGCCTGCACTGCTTAGGGTATCAACCACTTCAAAATCATTTAGCTCGATCGGGCGATGATTGGGAAGTGAATCAGTCTCAACCACACGGGTATGGTCCTCCAATACAATGATGTCTTGCTTCTTAGCTTTGACCAACCCACCCGATTTTGCCTGGGACGCGGCAGATCTGCGACGTGTCGTTCTACCATTACTGCCGCTCGATGATTTAGTCGAAGAATCTGTGTTTTTGTTTTCAGTCGTGTCGCTGCTCATAACCTTAAACCCGTCTACTGTTTTCGGCTTTTCAAACCACTGACCAAACGTATCGCTTTTAGCGCACGGCCTTCAAAGCGCACTGTACTATCGGCAAATTCGCTGCTGAGAGTATCCTCAAAACAACGAATCATCAAGACTTGTTCGGCCCTGAATCGATTGGGAAGCTTAAGAAAATATTATAGATTAAAATCCGGTTGATTTAGTTTACGAAACCTAATACGGGTGATAAATGATGATGGGTAAGTCGATTTGCAGCTTCATAACTCAAGGGATAGAAGAGTTAGGTTAACCCCTCGTCATTCCTGACTCACCCATTTATAATGGTAAGTACCCGAGAGGGCCTTTAAGGGGCTGTCACGGTTTCGACGTTTTGACGAAAGTCACGTTGTGATACAGGTCGAGAGTGAGTCCACTCTCGTTAATCAAGACTCAACTAAATACAGATGCAAACAACATCGTACCTTTCGCTCGTAAGCAAGTAGCTGTCGCTGCCGCTTAAACAACCTTTAATTGGTTTCGAGCGTCCACAGTTTGACTCCGTTAACGATTGTGGACCTAACCCCAACGGATGCTTTAGCTAGTGTCTCTGGTGAGCTAGCTAACTAAGACTTTCACTAGAGCATCCCACCGTACGGGATAAGTAACGGTTCCCGCTCACAGGGTTAAGTGAGCTAAGCCTGTGAATGAGCGATGTGTTATTACTCAGGGCGGACACGGGTTCGACTCCCGTCAGCTCCATCATTAAGACATACTAATCAAAAGGCCGAGCTAGCTAGCTCGGCCTTTTGATTAGTATGTCTTTTTCTTAACACCGACGCGCTCATCTAATCGGTGCTTTGCAGCTTGAGTGAACAATCGTTATTTGATTATTTCCTGACATCTCCCTACAGGGTATCCATTTAAGGTAAGAGATTGTTTTAGAGTCAACTTCAAGAGCCCAGGAGGTAGCCTAGACAGGGATTTTGACCTCTTACCCCTGACCCTTGGATGCTGACCCAGCCAGGATATTTTAGCTTCAATGGCCCCCTTCTCTGTGAGCTTTCTTTAAGCAGAATTAAGTATTTTTCCAAGTATCCCATCTGGGATAGAAGTAAAAAGTAGGGTGTTTATACTGAAGATCAATCTCTAGCTCATCGACAATCATTGATGGTAGGAGATCACCCATGCGTAATTGATTGGTTTCCTTGTGTTGATCAGCTTTAATGGCTAATGATAATAAGATGAAATTTCCACTGTGGCAGTATCTTAAGCAACCCGTTTTTAACGCCGACCAAAAGGTAGTTTTGAGCCCTTTGAAGTTCTGGCATGTTCATAAAATGAAATATTTAGAACGCTGTTGGAGTAGGGAGTATCGGCCAGAGGGGCGGTATCATTGAGCCCCATTTACACATCCTGGGGCTGAGCATTTCATCCAAAGATTGATTAAATTAAACTAGGTTAAGTCAACTTAGAAACCACGTCATCACCACATCACTTCACCGTAAACAGTGGCCAGGCCAGAGCAACGATTGACATTCCATAAACATGACTCACTATCGCAGTCTTCTCGATTGCAATAGTGAGTTTCTTGTTATTAATTTTTGTGTAAAGGTGATACAAACTTAAAGCAGATTAAATTGTGGGGAGATCAAAAGCTCTGGCTACCTTAAGTCATGAAGCCGTTCAACCCGGGGGGGATGCCCACCCAATCTCGTCAACTAAGCTTATTCAGAGGTCTTTTGAGCCTTTTCTTCCTGAGCCTTTGAATGGGCAGATAGACCTTGCTGAGTCTCTGTCCAATCTGCGATCGCAGGCTCAGTCCAGAGCCAGTTATTGCCGAGATTGGCGGGCAAAAAGGCCGGTCCTGTCTTGTCAAAAAGTTTGCTCTGATAGTCGATAGACTGCTGCATCAGGCGTTCGCGCTCCTCAGATTCGATGCTCACATCCTGGGAAAACTGATAGGCCAGCATTGATAGGCCAGCATAGGCATTGAGGGCAGTGGGAAGTTCCTGATCCAGCTTATCGCCTGGCTCACCCAAGGCTTCAAACGGTTCATCCCCCGCTAACTCAATAGCTCGACTCCAGACATCTAGGGCGTTGCCGAGCTGGTCCTGATCATAATAAGCAAAGCCCAAAGCGGTGAGTACATCAACCCACCGTCGGTTAGACTCATGGGCCAGTTGCCAGGAGGACATAGCATCCGCTGTGCTGTAATCAGAAACGCCTTGCTTATGCAACTCCCACTGAGTTCGGCCCTTTAAAAACAGCATGACCGGATCTTGCTTTTGATCTTCGTCGGCAGACATGATCAAGTTCATGGCCTGCTGTAGATTATTTTGGCTGATCAAGATGCCCACCATCTCAGTCGCCGTGTCTAAATCCCCATTTACCAACGCCTGGCTACCTTGACCAATCGGATTTAGCCCCGCGCCAGTACTTGGGCCACCAATTCGAGGCAGCTGTGGCCCAGACTCTGCTCTAAACCATTGCAGCGGGTCAGCCCAACTCAGCCCCACAGCGGCTGCCACCACCAATCCAGCCCCAGCCAACACCGCCAACCGTTTGCGTTGTCGGGGCTGCTTCTCTGACGACTGGGATGAGGCGACGGACTCGGCCGAGGTAGCCGAGTGCTCACTGGTGTCTGGATAATTCCCTGAGGTGGTTTCTAATGGGGGCTTTGCTTGGACATTTTCAAGGGGAACTAGGGGAACATCCTGGTCGGTTAACTGGGCAACCTCAGCCTGGGCAGCGCCATTGGTTTGTCCAACAGGGGCAGCCTCAGAAGGGTCTGACAGCTGTCCGAGAACTTCGGCCATTGAGCTATCATCATCGTCATACCGCAACAGTTCGTCATACTCTAAGGTTTCTACCAGTTCATCTAGCTCAGCCGCGGGAATGTCTGGCGTCACGCCGTCAACAATTCGATCGGTCGGCTCTATATTACTGGATGTGACACTGGATGCGCGCGCGCCAGACGCGGCCAAATCAGATGTACCGGATGTGGGCACAACAACTGAAGCAGCCTCATCAGGCGTCAAGAGCTGATCGAGATAGTCTTGCTCCTGACTCCCTTCTGGGCGATGGGCTTCGGTCAAATAGCCATTGAAACTAGGCTGCATGTACAAAATCGGCAGCGCCCAATGAAACTGATAAGACCCATAGGCAGAAATCAACCCCTGACGCGTCCGATTGAGACTGAGGTCGATAGGATGCCCCTGCTTGAGGTTTCGGTAGAGGAGTTGAGTAAAGGTAATCGCCACGTCATCAGGAATCCGCTCGGCCATCGCAATCACCCCAGGCACCCCGCGACTGACCAGCGCCTGGGCCAGATTTTGCTCTTGCCAACCGGCCTCCTCGTTGGCGGTATAGGCTCCTCGACAAGAGTTAAAGACGGCTAACTTTACCCCATTATTGACCAAGAGCCCAGCCAGGTCTTCCCCACTGAGGCTTTCGGTCAGCCCCGTTTGGCGACTCACCAGATAAAGGTCGCCCCCCGCGTTGCCCAGGTTGCTATGGCCAGCATAGTGAACCACCTGGAAGTTTCCCTGCTCAAGGGCCTGGGTTAGCTCATTGCGCCCCGGTTGCTCCAGAATGGTGAGCTGCACATCGAGCATCCGCGATTGCACATTGACGCCCCCCCCGCTAGAACGTTCGGACGGTTGCAGCTCTGTTTGCAAATGGTGAACTTCGTGCTTGAGCTCTAAACGCTCCTGGTCATTGGGGGCTGCAATCACAATTAAAATTCGCAGCGGTTGACGCTCCTCTGAGTGTGATAGCCGCTTAACATCTCGCCCCTGGCGCATGTCGGCGTGATAGCGAGAGAAGGTCACATCGGTCCCCGTCGCCAGGGGCCGATCGCCTGCATGGAGTACTTCCCAAGGAAGTTGCTGTAGCCGTGGATCTTTGATTCCTAAGCGTAATCGCAGGACATTGTGGCGATTTTGAGCTACCCCCTGGGCCGTGAGCCAGCTGTCGCGTAGCATACCGCAAAAAAGCTTGCTATACAGGTCTTGCCCCAGGCTCACCAGAGACGGGACCGGATCACCCAAGGCATCGTCGGCCAACGCTCCCGAGCGATAGCCAGTGCGCTGCGATAGCCGCTGAGAGGGCTGCCCTTTTAGCAACCCCAGCAAGGGATCATGCATCAACGTCTCGGCCTGCTTAAGCCAGTGTTCAACGGGCCAGGTGACTTGCTCTTGCGCCAACGGAACCCCCGGTGCCACCTGCTCGGTGCGCACCAGGTACTTGTCATCACCCACTGCAGTGATCGAGATGTCGAACTCTTGAATCACGTTGACGTTCCCTGACGTTGTAGATTACCGCTAAGTTAATTGCCGCTGAAAGGCCGCAAGGTTAGTATCCCCAAAAAGCTAAAAACAATGTCTTTGGGTGATCACACTCCCTGAACTGACCCCTGACGGTCTGTGTTTCTTCTAGGGTAGATCGCGCCGTGAAAAACTGTGTGTGGTTTGTATCAAGAGGGTTTGATTACCCTCAAATCATCACAGTTGTTTAAGGAATTTCATAAAAATTTTTGTGCCAGCAAGAAAATTGGCAGGGGGGAAGGGGGAAAGGACTGGTCTTGTGACTGACCATCTTGAGGAAACCCAACACGTATTCATCAGCTACAAGCAGATTTAGCCCTCGATGAGCCGGTGGCGTTGGCGCTATATGAGGCCCTCGGACGGCATCACGATGTCTTTGTTGATCAGAATTGATCAGACGATGCTGGTGGGCACCCACTGGGCAGAGCAAATCGAGGTTGAAAATGGCGCTTTCAGGTATTGAGCATCGTCGGATGCTCGGCTTCAATCTGTAAATTTAAGCCGAAACCGGAAATTGGCCACCGATTCGACAATACCAATAGCAATAAAATTGGTCAAAATCGCGGAGCGTCCATAGCTCATCCAGGGCAGCGGAATCCCGGTGATGGGGGCGATGCCGATGGTCATGCCGATATTGATAATCACCTGGAAGATAATCATCGACAGCACCCCCGCTGCTAGCAGTGAGCCGAAGTTGTCTTTGGCGTTTTGGGCAATAATCATCAGCCGCAGACAGATAAGCCAATAGGCAATCACCAGTGCGATCGCGCCGATAAACCCTAACTCTTCGCCCACCGCCGAAAAGATAAAATCAGTGTGCTGCTCAGGGATAAAGCTTAATTGGGTTTGGGTGCCCTGGAATAAGCCGCGCCCCCAGAGTTGCCCAGAGCCAATGGCAATCTTTGATTGAATCAGGTGGTAGCCGCCGCCGAGGGGATCTTGCTCAGGGTTAAGAAAGAGCACTAATCGGGCTTTTTGGTAGTCTTGCAACAGCCCCCATAAAATCTCGCCTAGCTTGCCTGCGATCGAATTGATCACAACGGCGATCACTGTGCTGTATAACGGCAACGGCAGCGTAAACCAAGCCAGAATGCCGGTAAACAAAACCCACCCCACCCACACTGGCACCGACAGATGAAAGATAATCGCCGCGACAATGGGCGAGATCAGCAACACCAGCCAACCTGGATTCATGTTGCTCCAATAGAGCATACCGAGGGTGATCGCCCCAAACACCAGGGAAGTGCCTAAATCGGGCTGCAAAAACACCAGCGCCCATGGCACCGCTGTAATCCCCAGGGCTTTGGCCAGGCCTGCCAGGGTCGTAGCATCTCGATCTTTGAGCGCCGCTGCCAGGGTAATGATCACCCCCACTTTGGCAAACTCAGAGGGCTGAATATAAAAATTTCCGATTGCTAACCAGCTTTGGGCCCCGCTGCCGACCGTCCCAATCAGCATCACTAAAATTAACGAGATATTGGTGACTGCATAAATAATCCAGCGCCACTGCAGCAGATTTTCGTAGCGGCTGCGGGCAAGCCACAGGGCCAAAAAGATGCCAATGCCCCCCATGACCAAATGGTTCCAGGCCAGATCAGCGGTGCCTAAATGCAGCTGAGTGCTACCAATCAGGACACTGGCAAAAATGGTAATGCCGATGGGCAACAGCAGTAGTGATACGTCAATAGACTGCCATGCCTGGGTCCAAGCCAGGAGTCGTTTTTGAATGAAAGAGGTTTGCGACATGGGGCCGGGGAAGGGCGAAAGGGGAAAGGGGCAAAAGCGAAAGATATTTCGTAGGGTGGGCATCGCCCACCCGCCTTAATTCAGGTATTTCGTAGGGTGGGCATCGCCCATCCGCCTTAATTCAGTGCCATTCATCATTAAGCCAGCGCTGCGACCGAGACGCGGGCTGCGACTTGTTGGGCAATATTGGTCAGGGCCTGGGCTGACGCTGAATCGGGCTGGCCGATCACAATCGGCACGCCGCTATCACCGCCGACCCGGACTGGCATCTCTAAGGGGATACAACCCAATAAGGGTACTTCCAGTTCTTTCGAGGCTTTTTCGCCGCCCCCGGACCCAAAAATATCGTATTGTCGATCGGGCAGGTCGGGGGGGATAAAGTAGCTCATATTTTCGACAATGCCGAGCACATTGACCTGCAGTTGCTCAAACATTTTTAAGCCCCGCCGCGCATCGGAGAGGGCCACATCTTGAGGGGTGGTGACGATCACCACCCCAGCCATGGGCACCGCCTGGGCCAGGGTCAGCTGGGCATCGCCAGTGCCGGGGGGGAGATCGACGACAAGATAGTCTAAATCGCCCCACTGCACCTGGTACAAAAATTGGCGGATAATACCATTGAGCATGGGGCCGCGCCAAATCACCGGCTGGTCGGGATCAATCAAAAAACCCATGGACACCATTTTGACGCCGTGGTTAAAGGCAGGCTCCAGTTCTTGGCCCTGCTGCCCGTCTTGGACAACTACATTAGCCTGGGTGAGCCCCATCATCGTGGGGGCATTGGGGCCATAGATATCGGCGTCGATCAGACCGACGCTGGCACCGGCTTTTGCCAGGGCGACGGCCAAGTTAATGGCAACGGTGCTTTTACCCACACCACCCTTGCCGCTGGACACGGCCACAATATTTTTGACACCGCCGATCCCCTGGCGGTCAGGCAAAGATTTTTGTTGGGGAGTTTCAGCGGTGACCTCGACCTCGACGCTCTCAACCCCAGGTAGGGTGCGAACGGCCTTTTCGCAATCTTCGACAATAAACTCGCGCAGGGGGCAGGCGGGGGTGGTGAGTACCAGGGTAAAGCTGACGTGCCCGGCTTCAACGGTGACATTGCGAATCATGTTGAGCTCGACCAGGCTTTTTCGCAGCTCTGGATCTTCGACCGGGCGCAGTACGTCTAAAATAGCGGCGGTATCTAGGGTGGGAGTCATTTTAGGTCTTTGCTAGGCGCGTCTTTGTTAATGAGCAGAAATTTATACAGTGATCAATGCTAAAACCAAATACTTTATCCCCTACCGAGGCGGGGATTTATGACCCGTCAGCGCTCACGCTATCGCGCCATGTCCCAAGATCTTAGCGTTTGACGGGCATCTATGAGCGGGCTTATCACAATAGCCACCCTAGAACCTGTTCTAAATAGCGCCCAGTCTTAATTAAACCGATAGAACCCGTTCTATCGCGTTGTAGAACCTGGGTAAAACTCGCCCAAATAGAGTTGTCTTGTAGACCAAACTTATAGACCAAACACATCTCGATAGGGCCGCTGGGGGGCTGCTCTGGTGCCTCGTTCGGCAGCCTCTGCCAGTGCGATCGCGACCTGGGCCGCATAGGGGCGCAAAATAGACCAGGCTAAGGGTGACAGCCAGCCTCGGAGCGTCACCGAGTAAGACACACGGGTGCCGCACACCGTAGACTCAATCCGATAGGTGACCCGTTCTTCTAACCCTGGTATCGGAAAAACCCGAACGCTAAGCAGCTCACCGGGTAAGACCCGCTCGACAAAAATTTTGGTCGGCAACGGTAGCCAGCGGGTAAACACCCGATAGATTAACCCCGGTTTGGCCTTGAGGCCATTGGGAGCATTGGTGGCCGTAATCAGCGGATGCCAGGAGGCCACATCAGCTAAATCAATAATTTTTTGCCACAGGGTTTCGACCGATGCGGTGGTCACCACCTGGTAAGTTTTTTCGAGCGTCTGTCTGACAGTGTCTGGCCGCGATCCGACTCTATGAAGATATTTGAACCA
The DNA here is from genome assembly GCA_039820425.1 of Cyanobacteria bacterium J06635_1. Lineage (GTDB taxonomy): Bacteria > Cyanobacteriota > Cyanobacteriia > Phormidesmidales > Phormidesmidaceae > SIO4C1. Next base: position 11,432 of record JBCBQD010000008.1, on the reverse strand, counting down.
GGTGTTCAACATCGTGGCCTTCCCCTGCTCTGAGTATAAATTCTCAGTATAAATACGAGTGCTCTAAGCATAGCAATCTAAATGACAAGGCAAGGCACAAGGCGAAGCATATCAAATCCATTACCCATTGCCCACTCACCATACCGAATCCTCTCCCAACCAGACCGGCCTGACTGTTAAGGAATACCTGCTTTTCAATACATGTTCTTCAGAATTTGTCAAAGTTTGTCACACTGTGTTTCAAGTGTGTAGCAATCGCTCAAAAGCATGATTCGATAAGTAAAGCGATTATCTTTAAAAGCCGTATGACCCTTGCTTCTGCGCCTAAGACTAAGACTAAAGCGGTCTCCAACCTTCAGCTAACGCCACCCAGTGATTCTCGTCAGCGGGTGAGTCAGGCCTTTAAAGCACTCCAAGACCGCATTTGTCAGAAGTTGGCTGAGGTTGACGGGGTGGGTGAGTTTCAGCAAGACCAGTGGACCCGCCCTGATGGGGGGGGGGGTCGCTCTCGAGTCATGAAGCAGGGTGATGTGTTTGAGCAGGGGGGGGTTAACTTCTCAGAAGTTTGGGGTGATCGACTGCCGCCGTCGATTTTGATGCAGCGCCCCGAGGCCAAAGGCCATGGGTTTTATGCGACGGGCACGTCTATGGTATTGCACCCCCGCAATCCGTTTATCCCCACTGTGCACCTCAACTATCGATATTTTGAGGCAGGGCCAGTTTGGTGGTTTGGCGGGGGCATTGACTTAACCCCCTACTACCCGTTTGAAGAAGACGTGGTGCAGTTTCACAAGACGCTAAAGGCGACTTGCGATCGCCACCATCAAGATTACTACCCCACATTTAAGCGCTGGTGCGACGAATATTTTTACCTCAAGCATCGTCAAGAGACCCGAGGAGTGGGGGGCCTTTTCTTTGATTATCAAGATGGTCGCGGTGATCTGGGTCTCTATCGTGGCCCCGATCCGGAGGGGCCAGCGGCTCAGTACAGTCAAAAAGCGGGCGAACCCCCGGTGCGCGATTGGGAAGATCTGTTCTCATTTGCCATTGACTGCGGTGATGCCTTTTTGCCCGCCTATGTCCCCATTGTTGAAAAGCGTCGGAATACGCCCTATGGCGAGCACGAGCGTAATTTTCAGCTCTATCGCCGGGGACGCTATGTGGAATTTAACCTGGTGTATGACCGGGGTACGATTTTTGGGTTACAAACCAACGGGCGCACCGAGTCTATTTTGATGTCGCTGCCGCCGCTGGTGCGCTGGGAATATGGGTTTGAGCCTGATCCAGGGAGCCCCGAGGCCAAGCTATATGATATTTTCCTCAAGCCCCAAGACTGGGTAAATTGGCAAGCTAAGTAGCGTTTGCGATCGCTATTTTTTAGCTCCCCGGCTGAGTCTAGATCCCCGGCTTCTTTTGTGCTGAACAGAAACTTTAGAGGTTCAGCACAAAAGAAGCCGGGGATCTTCTGCATAGTCAGCAAATTGTCTGCCCTACGCTAAGCTTGAGTTCAGACGGACTTTGGCATTTTTGTGATGGTTCAAAAACTTCCGGTCGAAGCAGTTCCCAACGTCGCTGACCTCGTGATAGAGGACGATGAACCAAACACCCCACAAAATCACCAAACTATCCGGAAGCTGACCAAGGTTTTTGTAAGCGACTCCGTTCGTTTTAGAGAGAGGCGGGCAATCTAACAGTGGAGTGTCCAGATGGGCACCCCGACCGTTCTCCGAAGCTTATAGGAAGCAATAGTTGGCAACATGGAGCAGAAAACATTCAAATCTCCAAACGGGACAGACGTTATGATTTTGACGCCAACCGGGCGTCTCGATATCACCACCGCTTGGCAGTTTCGCCTGAAGCTGCAGGAGTGTATTTCTGGGGTGACTCCCCATGTTGTGGTTAACCTGAGTCAGGTCAACTTTATTGATAGTTCGGGGTTGACTTCCCTGGTCGCCGGAATGCGCGATGCTGATAAGGTCAAAGGTAGCTTTCGAATTTGTAATGTCCATCCTGAGGCCAAGTTAGTGTTTGAAGTTACCATGATGGACTCTGTTTTTGACATCTACGAAACCGAAGACGAAGCCCTGTCCGGCTCCCTTGAGCGGGTTGCTTAGCGGCTAGCAAGTTGCCTTTTAATGGGTAGCCTTTACCGACATGGGAGTGCTTGTGTGTAAATGAAGGTGATGGGACAGTTTTTCTAGAAGCCCGATCTGGTTTTGGGGCTGATTTGGCGGCCTGGTGTCGGGCACAAAGCGAGTCTCAAACCTGGTGTAAGGGACTTCCTCCGTTATGGCCACAAAGATCAGCCGGAATGCAATTTTGAGGACATCTTCGGTGGGGTGCCGCATCCGCTTTGCAATCTGTGCTAATGAATGGCCGCCCTCGGCAATTTTTAAGACTTCTTTCTCAAGGGTATTGAGTTTAATTTTAGGGGCGTTGACGCGGCGCTTGCGGAGGCTGGAGTCTGGGCTAGGCAGTTTTGTTTGCAACGTACTCCAGTTCTTTAGAGCGCGTAGACCAGGCAACGTCATTTCAGTGGCGGGGATTTTGATATTGGTCATCTCCGAGTACGGGAAAGCCGCCTGGGGATGAAATGAAAAGTGAACATCAGGGGTCTGGAGTAAGACACACAGGTACCTCAGGACTTGATGGGTAAACAGCGATCGCAGCTGTTTGGTGGTGAGCACACCATTGTCTTTGAGAAACTTACCCAGGGGTTGGTGAGCCGGGCAGCGTTGCAACAAACGCGGCAGCGTAGATGCTTTTAATGGAACCCGCTGCTGCATCAGTTTGAGCAGACCACGACCATCGGAGCGATTGGTTGCAGCGATTAAGTTGCCCCGGTGAAACCAAAAAGAGTATTGCTGACTCGCCTGATCGGTTTTTGGGCTGTGCTTGGAGGCAGGCTTTAGGCAAAGTTGGCCCGTTTGCTGGCGATCTTGCAAAGCCTTAAAGAGGGCGGGTAGGGAAACGTCTGATGTATAACCTTGAAGCGTCATGGGATTATTTATTGCACTTAAAAACTCCGTTAACTGGTAGCGCGTGACCGATTTTGGGTACCCTTTGTTTAATTTTGGGTCACTGGCTAATGTTTAGAAACGGCAATTCGGCTTAACCTGGAAGGGCTTTTGGCTGGTTAAATGAGGCTATCGCGAGTGAGATTCGCATGGCGAAGACCCAGGGTATCCAGGCTACGATTTATAGTGCCAGCGGTCAGGCCGTCAGCGCTGGGCCCGTCAGGCGTCAATGGCTGGTCTGTCTCGCCTTGGCGGCTCTGCTTTGGATAGTTGGGAGAGTCGCCCCTGTGAACGCAGCGCCCCTCACTGTGAACGCGCTACAGCAGCGGATCGAGCAACCTGTTCGTAGAGAGGGTCAGCTCACCTTAGATTTGCGGCAAATTACCCTGGATCTGCGGGACGAGAATGCCGACTTTCGCGATCGTTTTTATGCGCTGGTGCAGACGCAGATTCAGAACAACCCTGCGCCAGTGGGGCTAGATTTGAGCGATGCCGTCGTGCTAGGGGATTTGAACCTCCAGCGATTGGGGCTAAGCCCTCTGCTGTATCGCGATCAGGAACGCCCCCTGCCAGATGTGGCGGCTGAGCAGCTCAACCGCGATCGCAACCGCCTGGCCCAGTTAGGTCGGTTGTCCCAGTCGCTGCTCTTACAGACGCCCTCTACCCGCCAAACAATCAATCTCTTTCCGGGGCCGCTGAAATTGGTGCAAACCACCTTCACAGGACAACTGCTGGCGTCAGATACTTATTTTCTCAATACGGTGGACGCCCAGCAGGCGATCTTTACCCAGGCCGCTGACTGGAGTGGCTCCCGGTTTATCCGCCCGGTGCAGTTTGTTAACGCCCAGTTTCAGCAAATCAGTCGATTTCGAAACGCCCTCTTTTTTGAGCGCACCCGCTTTAACCAGGCCCATTTTAATAACGACGCCACGTTTCAAACAGCTGAGTTTCAAGCGGCCACTTATTTTAATCAGGTCCAATTTGTCGGCAACACTAACTTTAGTCGCACGACCTGGCACGGAAATGCTGATTTTGCCCAGGCCCAGTTTGCGAACCCCGTGGTGTTTGCTAAAGCTCAGTTTGAGCAGGCCCTATTTCTCAACGAAGCCCAGCTAGAGGCCCCGGTGAGCTTTCGGCTGGCGCAGTTTGATCAGCTGGTCAATCTGCGGGGGGCGACCCTTCAGGCCCAGGTTGATTTTGGCGATGCGCGGTTTTTGCCATCGGCTTACCTCAACACCGCCGATCTGGAGTTCAATCCAGAATCTGCCCAGATTTTGGGGACCCCCGGTCAGATCGGTCGGGTTTTTTCGGTACCGACCCTTACCGGCAACGAAACCGTGCTGCGAAATCTGGTGCGAAACTTTCGGCAGACGGAGCAAATTGTCGATGCCAATCAGGTGGAGTATACCGCCGAGCGCCTGCGGCTCAAGCGATTGGCCCGGCAGATCGTTGGGGTTAATGTGAATACCGCTTCGGCTCCACAGCTAGCCCGGTTGGGGCTATCCGCAGATCAGGTAGAGTCCGTGCTGCAATCGCGATCGCAACAGCCTTTTCTCGCTGTGGCTGATTTGCTCAAACTGGATGCAATGAACCTGGCCACCTATGTGAAAATTCGCGATCGTACTTTTACCGGTACCGCCCTCTCGGTGGGGCAACGGCTGGCGGTTGTCTTTCGCTGGCTGGGGTTGAGTTTGCTGCTGTTGCTGAGCTGCTATGGCACCAGCGTGGGCCTGGTGTTTGGGGTGGGTCTGATTGCGATCGCCCTGTACGGCGTCATGTTTTGGGCCGTTGATCGATACCGTCGTCGGTTGCCCACCCCGATTGTGCCGCCCCTGTATGAAACCCTTTGCATGGGGGCTAGCTTTGTTGGACTCATCAGTCTCGGGCTGAGCAGCCTTTATCGCAGTGTTGACCGTCCCGGACTGACTCTGCTGTGTTTGGGGCTGATCACCTTGCCCACCCCGGCTGTTTTACTCGCCTTGATCTACCGTCAAGGGCGCTATCACGATTTGATGGCGGTTAGCTATTTTGTTCAGGACGGCAGTGCTCGCCAAATTCGTCTGCTGATTGCCCGCCTGCCCGTCATTCCGCAATTTCCCTTTTATCGAGATCGCTATACATGCCTGCCCCTGGGCCGCCGCTGGAACTGGCTCAACTACTACGACTTTAGCCTCAACAACTGGTTTCGATTTGGTTTTAACGATACTCGCCTGCGGGACCAGGCCGTACCCGGCTTAATTACTGCGCTAGTGTGGTATCAATGGTCGCTCGGTGTGCTATATATCGCGTTATTACTTTGGACACTTTCCCGCACGATTCCAGGTTTGAACCTGCTGCTGTACTTTTAACCCGCAATGCAATTGTCTTCTTCCCTTAACGAATCCATATCTCCCCATCCTGCTCCGTCTCATCATAAAGAACAAAAAGCCCAATTGCGTCGTTCGTTACTCAAAGCGCGGCAGGCGATGCCCCTTCGGGTATGGGAAGAAAAGAGCGATCGCATCTGTCAGCACCTGGCCAACTGGTCTACCTTTCAAAACGCTAAAACAATTTTGGCTTATTGCAGCTTTCGCAAAGAGCCCAGCCTTGAGCTGTTATTAAAACAGCAGCGATCTTGGGGGCTGCCCCGCTGCGAAGGGAAGAAATTGGCCTGGCATCGCTGGTACCCTACCTGCGAGTGGCCACTGCAAATAGGGACCTATGGTATCATCGAGCCCCATCCTCAATCACCCCTGGTTGAGCCTCACAAGGTTGACCTGATCTTGTTACCTACGGTGGCCTGCGATGTTAAAGGCTATCGCCTTGGCTATGGTGGCGGGTTTTATGATCGGATGTTAAGTCACCCGGTTTGGGCGAGCAAACCCACCATCGGGATCGTGTTTGAATATGCCCGATTGCCTGCGGTGCCTCGCGATGTGTGGGACAAATCGCTGGATGGAATTTGCACAGAAAGCGGACTGTATTTGGCACAGTAGTTAGGATGTCTTTGAGTGGGTATAGATATACCCCAGGGCTGGGCATAGGTCATCGCAAATGGCTTGTGGGGAGAGGCCTTGAGGATTATGAAGTAATTGCGATCGCAGTTTAAAGCCCTTACAATTCACTAATCCAAATGCCAACATATACGCATAGCATCAACTAAGTTTGAACCAGCCAAACCCTTCGGCCAAGTCTGGCTAATCTGGCTGCTTTGACTAAATGTGCAAGCGAGGTCGTGGCTGTGGATCAAGAAGACGGATTTACCCTAAAAGTATTTTTGGCTGCGTTGGGTTTGCTGCTTGCCTTCTTTTTAGGCGTGTCGTGGTGGGCGCGGGGCGGTTTGGGGCGTGACCCTGATCAGTCGCAGCTGAGCGCTCAAGCAGAAACGCTATCTCCAGAGACGGTGTCTGTCGAGGAAGGACAGTCTGTTGAGGCGGAAGCGCTCAATTCGGGGATGAGCTGGGGCAACAAAATTCTGCTGACCGACTCCACCAATCGCCATAAAGTGGCCGGGGCGGCTGAGATCGCCAGTGGAGATTATGCGGCCGCTATCAAATCATTGGAAGCCGCACAGACAGCCGACCGGTCAGATCCAGAAACCCTCATTTATCTCAATAACGCCCGCATTGGTGATGCTGAGGCCTATGCGATCGCGGCCGTGGTTCCGGCTGAGGCTAACCCAGCGCTCTCAACCAGCATTTTGCGTGGCATTGCCCAGGCCCAAACTGAAGTTAATCAAGCGGGCGGCATTCAAGGAAAACCCCTGCGCATTGCCATCGCCGACGACAAAAACTCGTCTGTTTTCGCTAAAGAGACCGCTTCGCAGCTTGTTCAAACGTCTGAAATTTTGGGGGTGATCGGACACAATAGTGCCCCAGCAGCCACAGCTGCTGCCACTATCTACCGTGACCAGTTGCTGGCTGTGTTGCCCACTCACACCGTGATTGAACCTGCGAGTCTAAACCAGGACCTGCGACCAACCCTGTCTACCGATCCTCTGGCTGCGAGTGCCCTGGCTTACTATGCGTTGAAGCTCAAGCATCCCACAGCTGAGGTTTTTTATGATGGCCGTAGCGATCGCAGCCGCAACCTCAAATCTAAATTTGAGGCCGCTTTTTTGGCTAATGGGGGAGCGCTGAGCGCTCAAGTGGATTTGTCTAAAGCCCCTTCAGAAGCCTCTTCAGAAGCCCCTGAAGAGGCTGTGCCTGCGCCAGTTGCCGGGGAGGTCTCGGTTATATTTTCGGAAGAAAGCGCTTTGCGGACTGCTTTAGCCCAACTTAAAGTCAGCCCTGGTAACTCCAAGGATAAGCATCGGCATCTTTTAGGGAGTTATGAATTGTTTAGCCCGGTGATGCTAGATCAGCTAGGGGAGGCTGCCGATGGCTTAATTTTAGCGGTCCCCGAAGAACTTTATGCGAGCTCGGGCTCACCTTTTAGCGAGAGTGCCCTGGCACTCTGGGGGCAGTCTGTAGACTGGCGTACCACAGCTAGCTATAACACGACCCAGACCATGATTTCAGGGTTACGTCAGGCCCCTACCCGCGCTGGTCTCCAGCAAGTCGTGACCCGAGAAAACAACAATCTGCCCCAGGGGGTTCGTCTTCTCAAGGTAGAAGCCCAACCTGGCTCAGACATGAGGTACAAACTCATCTCCCTTGGCTTTTTGGCAAAAGAGGATATATTTGTGCCAGATTGAGTTTTAATCCACTCCCATCTGTAACTCATTGGCTAAAAACGCCCACTTATCGGCGACTTCCTCAATGATTTTGGCGGTGGGTTTACCAGCCCCATGCCCCGCTTTTGTCTCAATGCGGATGATTGCGGGGGTCTCTCCAGCATGGGCAGCCTGCAGCGCAGCGGCGAACTTAAAGCTGTGGGCAGGCACCACTCGATCGTCATGATCTGCGGTGGTGATCAGCGTGGCGGGGTAAGCGGTTCCTGACTTGAGGTTGTGCAAAGGCGAATAGGCATAAAGTGCCTTAAACTCTGCCTCATTTTGAGGCGATCCGTAGTCTGACTCCCAGGCCCAGCCAATGGTGAACTGGTTAAAGCGCAGCATATCCATTACCCCCACAGCGGGCATTGCCGCTGCAAAAAGATCGGGCCGCTGGGTGATGCAAGCCCCCACCAACAGTCCGCCGTTACTGCCGCCCATAATCGCTAGCTTTTGAGAAGACGTGTAGCGGTTATCAATCAGCCACTCAGCCGCAGCGATGAAGTCATCAAAAACATTTTGTTTGTTGAGCTTAGTGCCTGCCTGATGCCAGGCTTCACCATATTCACCGCCGCCGCGTAGGTTAGCCACGGCATAAATGCCGCCCTGCTCAAGCCAGACAAGGTTGCCCACTGAGAAACTGGGGCTCAAGGAGATATTGAACCCGCCGTAGCCATAGAGTAGGGTCGGGTTGTTGCCATTGAGCACGAGCCCTTTTTTATGGGTGATAAACATCGGGATGCGGGTCCCGTCTTTGCTGGTGTAAAACACCTGTTCGGTTTCGTACTGACTAGGGTCAAAATCGACCTCAGCTTCGCGAAATAAAGTACTCTCACCCGTCGCCATGTTGTAGCGATAGATGCGACTGGGCACCGTAAAGCTGGTGAAGCTATAAAAGGTATCGGTGTCGCCTTTTTTGCCGTCAAAGCCGCCAGCGGAGCCGATACCGGGTAGCTCAACCGTTCTGACAAAGTTACCCTGAAGATTAAAGATCTTGAGGGTGGTGTAGGCGTCTTTGAGATAGTCGGCAACAAACTGATGATTGAGTAGGCCCACCGACTCCAGCGTCTCTTCGGCCTCGGGGATAATCTCTTGTTTTTGGTCGGGCTGGGTAATATCAATGGCGATCACTCTACCCCTAGGCGCTTCTAAATCAGTCTGAAACCAAAAGGTTGTACCTTCGTTGTCGATAAAGCCATACTGGGCCTCAAAGTCACTGATTAGCTCGATGACATTGCCATTGGGGTCTTGTAAATCCTTGTAGAAAACAAGATTTTTTTGTTCGGTCCCTCGCCAGACCAAAATCAACAGATAGCGGCCATCGTCGGTAACATTGCCGCTAAAGCCCCACTCTTTTTGGTCTGGCCTTTCGTAGATCAGACTGTCTGCTGACTGGGGGGTACCGATGCGATGGTAAAAAAGTTTTTGGTAATAGTTAACGTCCTCAAACTGGGTATCTTCCTGGGGCTCATCGTAACGGCTGTAAAAAAAACCCTGGTGGTCATGGGTCCACGACGCACCGGAGAATTTGATCCATTTGAGCACGTCGTCAAGGTCTTCGCCGGTCTCAATCGTGCGGACTTTCCACTCCATCCAGTCAGACCCTGCTGAGGAGAGGCCATAGGCGAGATATTGACCATTCTTGCTGATGGCGATGCCGCTCAGGGCAACAGTCCCGTCTTCGGATAAGGTATTGGGGTCAAGCAGTACCGTCGGCTCGGCATCCAGGGTGGGCAGCGTATAGAGGACGCTCTGATTTTGCAAACCGTCGTTTTTATAGAAAAAATAGCGACCACCGCGTTTGAAGGGGGTACTGTAGCGTTCGTAGTTCCAAAGCTCGGTGAGGCGGGTCCGCAGTTGCTCAACCCCTGGCAGGCTTTTCAGATAGCCAAAACTGACCTGGTTTTGAGCCTCAACCCAGGCTTGGGTCTCGTCGGTGTTGGGGTCTTCTAACCAGCGGTAGGGGTCAGGCACAGTGACGCCGTGGTAAGTATCAACCTGCTCAACTTTGCGGCTGTTGGGGTATTGAAACTTGGGAGGCATAGTGATGAGTGGGGGTAGGTAGTAGGTGGAGGATATTGGGTAGTCTACTGTGTCTAGAATGATCTCTGCCATCTGAGTCGCTGCCCCCGATGGCCCTCGCAGCTGACGCAGGGTTTGCTGCATATGACTAAGGGTTTCAGGCCGCGCCAGGGAGTCTAAGACTTGTTGACCAACCGTCTCTGCGGTCAATCTGCCGAGCAGCTCTGGGACCACTTCTCGGTTTGCCCAGATATTGGGCCAGGCAAAACGTCGATTGCGATTTTGAATCACCCGAATCATGATGCGGTTGATCATCTTGCTAATCATTGTGCCAACGCTGGGTAGGCGGGCTAGGGTCCCTGGCAACCCGTCCCAGGTCCGCATGGTATCGAGTTGCTGGGTGGGGAGTAGCACAAACATCGGGATGGCCAGAGCGCCTAATTGGGCGGTGTTGGCCCCGACTGTGGTTAGACAAAGCCGACACTGGGCTAGCAGATCTAGGGCTGGGAAGGCACTCCACAGGTAGACTTTGGCCCCACTTTCGGTCTTGAGGTAAGGCAGGTGATAAGGATCGGCTGGTTTAATCAGTTTTGCCTTGGGGCCTTGCATCACGCTAACTGATGGGTTTTGATCGGCGTCAGCATAGTGAGTCAGGGTGTCGATATCTAGGGTGGGCGCGACTGGGATAACAAATCTAAGGTGGGGGCGTCGGGTGTGGAGGTAGTCTGCGATCGCAAGCATCAACGGCACCCCTACCTTCACCTTGTGTCCTTTTGACCCAGGCAATAGGCCGATGAGTTCTGTCTCAGGCGTCAGGGCAAGCTGGGTTTGCATCCCCTCTAAGTTTTCGAGAGAGACTTTGACATCGGCCATCAGGTCACCCACCACCGTTGCCTTGTGGCGATACTGCGGCTTAAGCCCATCAATGACGCTGGGTTGCATCACCCCAAATCGAGTCACCTGACTGGCCCAGCGCGCCTCCCATTCAGCATAAATAACGGTGCGATAGCCCAGTCGCTTGGCCGCCGCCACCGCATAAAACTGATCCCCCCCCAAGAAAACCACCGCGCCATGGGGGTGCCAGTCCCAATTTTCTACAGTTTTACCCGTCAGCAAAAACCAGAAGAAATGCTGGGGAGCCTGCACCCGATCAACCTCTGGGTAGCCCCGCAGCGAATCGGCCTCACCACCAGAGGCATGGGGACAGGGGGACAGCATCACCGAAATCCGCAATTGGTCATGATCTGGGGCGTGGGCACGCAGCGCCTTGACCACAGGTTTAACCCAGGTTGAGACCTCACCAGGAGCATTCGATAGGATCAGGATGTCGGTTTCCATAGTGAACACGTTACCCTATTAAAGTTCCATTCTGTCTTCACTCTATTTGGCACTCATTGTGACTGCTCCCTCCATTCTGCAAGATTTGCTCAACGCTGTGGCCCAAGGCAATCTCAGCCCAGATGCCGCGTTTGATAAGCTCAAGCACTTAGACTACGAAGCGGTCGAAGATTTTGCCAAAATCGACCACCATCGCGCCCTGCGCACCGGCTTCCCAGAAGTGATCTGGGGGCAAGACAAAACCATCGAGCAGCTGATTAAAATCTTTCAAACCATGCAGCCGCGTAGCCCCGTCGTCATGGCAACCAGCATTCAACCCCAGAGTTACGGCGAGCTGAGAGAGTCGATGCCTCACCTGTGTG
>JBCBQD010000007.1:0-52179 GCA_039820425.1 Cyanobacteria bacterium J06635_1 | reverse complement strand
CGCCTGGGGATATTTATAGAGATATTTCAGATAGGAATGGGTCGGCGTGCTGTCCAAGTAAAAGTAATATTCTTTGACATCTTCGCCGTGGTTACCCTGGGGGCCGGTGAGGCCAAACAGGCGTTCCTTGAGGATGGGGTCTTGTTCATTCCAGAGTGCGATCGCAAAGCACATCAGCTGCCGATCGTCAGAAATCCCGCCAATGCCGTCTTCCCCCCAGCGATAGGCCCGAGACCGGGCATGGTCATGGGGAAAAAAGTCCCAGGCGCTGCCGTGGGGACTGTAGTCTTCCCGCACGGTCCCCCACTGGCGTTCGCTCAGGTAGGGTCCCCATTTTTTCCAGGGGGCGTCGGATTGTTGGAGGCGAGTTTGCTCGGGGGTCATGGGATTTTGGATTTTGGATTTTGGATTTTAGACTGCCGACGACTTAAAGATGGACTTTTTGTGGGCTAGGTGAGTGAGCACGCTGCACTCGTGAATAGGTGAGTGCGCTATGCTCTTTGTAAGCCTTTAATCTTTAACTTTTAACTCATTTCACCACTTCACCCCCTCACCCTTTCAACAATGCGCAACACATGACCGTCGGGATCTTCGATTAAGAAGCCGCGCCGAAAGCCGAGTTGTGTATCGGGTAGGGTGATCACCCCTGGGGAGACAAAGTCAACCTGGGGGCTGCGAAGGCGGGCCTCGGCGGCTTCGGCATCGGCCACCACCAGGGTGGTCTCCCAGTGCATCAGGTCGTTAGCTTGGGCATCGTCAGGGATCGGACGCCCCCCTGGCGGGGAGAGATACTCTAGAAATTCGACTCCGGGGCCGGTTGAGGCCCGCAGGCCGCTGATGCGCAGACGGGCTCCGAAAATATTGTTCAGATGTTCTTGCTCAGTGCCGTAGTTTTCACTCTCACCGACCAGCGCTAGCCCGAGCAGATCCTGGTAAAAGGCCAGGCTGGTGGCGGTGTCAGACACTGCGATCGCGGTGTGGTCAATGCCTAAAAACAGATCATCTGTGGGCGCTTGCCAGCGAGGATCGCCCTTGTCGGGAGGGAAGTAAATCAGCTCTAGATTGTGATCGTCCGGGTCGCGAAAGTAAAAGGCTTCAATGCCAGCGGCGGCTTCGATAAACTCAGGTAGGCGCTGGGGGCCGGTGGAGACGTGTTGGACATTGTGCGATCGCAGCTGTTGATAGGCCTGGTCCATATCGCTGACCACAATGGCAATATGTTGAAACCACAAATCGTGACTGCGAGAGTCTACCGGGATTGGCCTGCCCTGGGGGGTGAGATATTCGGTTAGCTCAATGCGCTCACGGCCCAGCTTGAGCTGCACCACTCGCATCCGCACCCCAAAGAGCCCCTGAAGCTGTTCGTATTCTCGACCGTGAACCTCAACGTCCGAAACTTTCTCAAAGGGCAAGACCTGGGTATAAAACGCAAGGGCCTCATCCATCTCTGAGACGGTCATGCCCATCATCGCCACTTCTTGCACCTGGGCAGTTTGAGCCTGGGCAGTTTGAGTCGGGACAGGTTGAGTCTGGGCAGTTTGAGCCTGGGCAGTTTGAGTCGGGACAGCCTGGGGCAACTGTCGCGGTGGAGAGACCTGGGAACCCACTGGGGAGGTTGCCGTCACCAGCCAGGCCAACACAGCCAGGGCAAAATAGGCTATGGGTCGGAATCGTCTCATCGTCAGTCTCCTCATTAACGCCAGTCCTCGCCCTAGCCCAACCGTTTGAGCAAATGGTCGCCCACCCGCAGGGCGTTAGCCATAATGGTCAAAGATGGATTAACCGCCGCACTGGAGGGAAAAAAGCTACCGTCTACTACATAGAGATTGTCAATGTCGTGGGTGCGACAGTTGAGATCGAGGACCGACGTTTGCGGATCGGTGCCAAACCGGCAGGTGCCCACCTGGTGAGCGACCCCCTGCAGCGGCAGCCGCTTGCGGAAGTAAAGACTGCACGGCAAAATACTGTCGCCACACTGGATTGACTTGAGTACCTCAGTCCAGCGGGCCATCAGGCGATCAAAGGCCTGGGTGTTGTTGTCGGTGTAGTGCAACGTCAAGTCATTTCCCTGCACCTGTACCCGGTTATTTGGGTCGGGCAAATCTTCGGCAGTGAGCCACCAATCAACCGACCGTTTTGCCACTTCCTCCAGGGCCATCCCTGGCGAAAACTTGGGTGCATCCAGGGCGATCATGTCTTTGTTGACCTTGCCCAACAGCTGGACGTGACCCATGGGATGATCAAACCCCGGCTCTCCCCAATAAAAATCATTTACCGCCAGGGTCTTTTGAAACACCGACGGGTTGAGCCTGCGGCTGATGCCCACAATTGCCCCATTTTGGTGTTTCATAAAGTTGCGCCCCACCTGGTCCGAACGGTTGGCCAGGCCGGTGGGATGGGCGTCATTGGCTGAGCGCAGCAGCAGTGCGGCAGAGTTTATGGCCCCACACGACACCACCACCATATCGGCTGAAAATCTTGTCAGCGAGGGTGTCCTATTTCCAGTTTTAATCTCAACCTCAACCTCAGACACCGCTCGCCCCGAGGAGTTGGTGTGCAGGCGCACCACCTTAGCCTCTGGGATCAGGGTCAGCTGCGAGTGGGCCGTGGCCGGGCGCACACAGTTCACATCGGCGTCAGATTTGGCCTGTACCAGGCAGGGAAACCCATCGCAGGTATTGCAGCGAATGCACTCACTGGTCAAAGGCATGGCCTCATTGATCTTCACCGCCAGGGGCAGATAAAAAGGGTGGAAGCCTTGCCCTTTGAGATCGTCATGGATTTCTTGAATGCGGGGCTCGTGGCTCACCGGAGGAAACCGATAGTCCGCCTGACGGGGTGGCTCAGTCGGATCAAGCCCCTGCTGCCCATGCACCTGGTACAGCGCCTCAGCTTCATTGTAATAAGGCTCAAAATCACCATACTTTAGCGGCCAGGCCGGAGAAATGCCCCCCACGTGGGCAACCTCGTCAAAGTCTCGCTCCCGCAGTCGAAACAGTGCGCCGCCATAGACCTTGGTATTGCCCCCCACCCAGTAGCCAACCCCTGGATGCAGCTCATTGCCCTGGCTGTCATACCATATCTCTTGGGTATGATATCGATCTTTTTGGAACACTTCGACGGTATCCCAATTAGCCTTTTCCCTAGGCAAAAAGCTGCCGCGCTCCAGCACTAGAATCTTTTTACCACTCGGCGCAAGTCGATGGGCCAGTGTGCCGCCGCCTGCGCCTGTGCCGATGATAATAACGTCGTAGTGAGTACTCATATTACATCTCTCCCTCACAACAGCAGGTCGTACAGATACAAGGCGTTTCCATATTTGGACATAGTTTCCCGCAGAGCTTACGCGGATTGCGCTTCGTGACGTTTAAGTACACCTCAGTTGCCAACAGCATCGCCAGGGGTGGGGCCAGGTAATAAATCCAAAAGCCGCTCCATTCCTGAGCAGGCAGCGCCGAGGCAAAGGTGCGAGCCGGGTTGATGCTCATACCAGAGAGCGGAGCCTCAAAGGTAATAAACGTGGCCACCAAAATACCGGCGAAGATACCGGTCAGATGGGAGAGTCGGTGGTGATTGGACGTCACCAATACCATCATCATCAAGCTAAAGGAGAGAATAAATTCAGCGACTAAGGCAACACCCCATCCCCAGACCCCTGGCACTGTGACGACATAGTTCACCGGGGGGGCTTTAAACGGCTGCCTCACTAAGACCGTCACCAGCAAAACGCCGACCAACCCGCCTAAAAACTGGGCCAGTACATAAAAGAATGCATCCCAGGGGGCGATTTTGCCCAGACGAAAAAAGGCCAGGGTAAAGGCAGGGTTAATGTGGGCCCCTGAGCGTTTGCCCCAAGGGGAATAGATAATTGCGATCGCGCTTATCCCCATGGCGACTCCGGTTATTGCCCGACGCACAAACGGGTCAGGCAACCCTCGATGTAAAGGAGACTGGGGAAACTCAAGCACTGTCACAACGACACCAGCGGCAACCATAAACAGGCCTAACCCCCAAGCCTCAATTAGATATTCGGGCCAGTGGTCCCGTAGACTATGTAGCATCCGCTACGTCCTCTTAGACAGCTTCTCTGAGAATGTAACCGACACCCCGAACAGTATGGATGAGACGATTCTCTTGGGTGGCTTCTAACTTTTGGCGCAGGTAGCGAATATAAACTTCGATAATGTTGGAGCTGCCCATAAAGCTGTAGCCCCAGACATTTTCTAAAATTTGCTCTCGGGTCAACACCTGGAAATAATGATTCATCATATATTCCAGCAGATCAAACTCTTTTGCCGTGAGCTGCACAAAGCGGCCATTGCGAAAAACCTCGCGGGTGTTACGGTTAAGCCGTAGATCAGCGCAGTGTAAAACAGATGCCTGCTCCTGTCCAAGGTTGGGCTCGACTAGATTAGCCTTAATCCGGGCAAAAAACTCTTCTTTAACAAAGGGCGGAGAGATGCAATCACTCGCACCTGCTTGCAGACCCGCAATGCGCTCTCTCGCATTGCTCCCTTGAGTGAGCAAGATGATTGGCACATCGCTGTGGCTAGACTTGAGTCGACAACAGATTTCTACCCCTGAGAGTCTGGGGGGTGACCAGCTGATAATCACTAAATCAGGCACAATGCGTTTGACAGCCAGGATACCCCGTAGCCCATCATGAATGACGCTCACCTGATAACCTTGACGGTTTAGCTCTATCTGAAGCGTCTCTGCCAGTTCGGTTTCACTGGCAATAATCATGATGTGGTTGAGTCTAGGCCCCCGAGGGAGCCGAAAATCAAAGCTGCTGGGAGCTTGCTCGAGGGAGGTTTGCATAAATCTGTCTCCGTTACACTATGAACATCAGACAAAGATGAGTCATTTGTGAAAAAAGCATTAGAAATGATTTAAACCCAATGTTGCCAGTTCCTTTTGATTCGCAGGAAAAAGGTAGGCGTGAAGTTAAGGATCAACTTAGGCATAAAGTTAAAGCTCACCCGACCTACACATCTGATTAAATCTATGATCCTAAGGGCATTAGTCTGTTGTTAATACCCGTTGGTTAAACAAAGACTCATCGATTCGGTGCTCATAGATTGATACTATTTCAAAATTCCTCTAGGTTGGCCATACCTATGGTGCAAATTAAGCCAGAAGTTAAGGATCTGGACACGCTTTCTTGGAAAGAGGCGGTGGAGAGGTAGAGGTGGCTGCGCCAGCGCAGGGATCAGCTTAATTGATTGTTTTTGTAGGCACTTGGAAATCGTTGAGGGTTAAGACGATCAAAAAAGGGCTGATTCCTGATGCCCAGGTATCAAGAATCAGCTCATCGAGATGGCTTTTTTAGAGGCTTATATTTCGAGACTGTCTCCCCGGACGGGCACCGACTCCTGGGGAGCTCGGTTAGGCAAAAAGCCCAGCTCACCGCTGGAATAGCTGGTGCCAAAGGTGCTAGCTAAACTGGCCACCTGACGTAACCCTGAGCGAAAGTCATTTTCTTGGAGCGAAGCCAAGGGATGCACAAAAACAGCCACGACGGCTCCGTTGGTGACCGCATATCGAGCATCAAGGGCGGAGTGAAAGTTAGCCACGAGCATTGCCTGCACCTGCTCTGCCGAAAGCGTATTGGCCTCGACAATGGGGGCAACAATGCGCATGCGATTGTTGGTAGCATCGGCCAGCACCAATACTGACTGGTCTTCCACGGTAATTTGCCATTGGCCTCGTTCCCCTTCGAGGTCGTTGGTTTCGTCCTGTAGGATAGCCTCCAGGCGATCGAGGGTCATTTCACTGAGTCCAGTGGGTGAAGTCTGTGCCAGGACAGCGGTGGTGCTTGCTCCCTTAAAGGATGAGATTGCCAGGTTAGATGTACTCATCAAAGCGCCTAAGCAAACAGCGCCAGATAGAGTATGGAGGAAGGTGCGATTCATAAATCAGCCCAAGCGATAGGATGAATTTAAACTACAAACGCAATCTGAGATCCGAGTGAGAGCAGGATAAATTTAACCATGCCCCTACTGTTCATCCCAAAGAAACCGGTAGAAGAAGTATTCGTCTTGGAAGACTTGCTGATCGAGAACGTGGTGAATCCAGCCTTCGTCAATGAGGCGCTGACCAATTTGCACCACTTCCTTGCGAGAGATATTGAGCTCGGCAACCAGCCAATCAACGGCTTCGCTGCCGACAAAGCATTTTTGATAGGTCTTTAGTCGAAACGGTCGGTCTTTGATTTGGATACCGCCCACGGTTCTCATCGCAGCGACTAACGCCTTTAAATCGAGGGTTACCAGAGAATTCACTTTTTGCACAGTCTTATCCTGGTGCCAGAGCGTAATGGTCTCCTCTTCTTCGACCAACAATGTGGCTTGGCCTTTTAGATCTAAGAGTTTTTGCCGGGCATGTTGCAAGGCAAGCTGTCGCTCTTTTTGATCGTAGGTGGCTCCTTTGACATATAACCTGTGTTGATATTCTAACCCGGGTAGCTGGGCCGCAGCATTATCGGCTTGTCTGCTCAGGAGGCAATAGTTAACGTGCTCAGATTGCAGAATAAACATAGTGGTTCCAAGAATAGGAGGACGCCAGTTAAAGACCCATTGACGATGACAATCTCACCCTAAGAAAGGAGTCTTAAATCAAGCTGAATGGCATCTTAGAAGACGGTGTATACTGAAACCGACCTATGCAGATTCAGGTAATCTACAGAATTCTCCATGAAAAATCAGTCCAAAGTTGCCCAGCCCTCGGGGCGGCTCTATCTAATGATCGCCATTTTGATTTTTGGGGCAGCGAATGCGGTGACGCGCAAGCTAACAGAAATTGGGGCTGAGAACTTAATCAACGGGCGCAACCCGATTTCTTTTTGTAATGTCCTCTTTGTGGGTAATTTGTGCGCGCTGGTGATCTTAATGGTCATTCACCAACGAGAGTGGCGGCTGCCTGTGGTCCGGCAAATTAACCCGAAGCAATGGCTGACGCTGACGGTGGTGGCAATTTTAAGCTCAGCCGTAGTGCCTACCCTGATCTTTACGGCGCTCTCTTTAACCGCAGTCAACAATGTTATTTTGATTGGGCAGATTGATACGCCCCTGGTGCTGGCCTTATCGGTGTGGTTATTGGGAGATCGAATAAACGCCTGGGTGATTGGGGGCGCGATTCTCTCTTTTGTGGGGGTTGCCCTTACGGTCCTAATCCAGCCTGCGGGGGCCAACATGATGTCTATGGGCATGGGGCTTGAGATTGGGCTAGGTGAGCTGCTGGTTTTAATCGCGGCGGTATTCAAAGCAATTTCTAATTTGATCAGCAAAGTCAGCTTGCGACGGATCCCGCTGGGTATTTTTAATGTGTTTAGAATGCTGGTGGGCACGGTTGTTTTCTTCGGGGCTACGACGGTGCTTTACGGTCCCGAACATTTTATGGATGTCACCACTCCATTTTTGTGGCAGTGGATGTTGTTTTACAGTGCGGTCATTGTTGTCGGCGGGCAGTTGGCCTGGTTCACAGGCCTGAAGCAGAGCACCGCTAGCGAAATTTCTTTGGCAACAGCCTTTAACCCGATTGCGGGGGTTTTGGCAGCCTATTTGATTTTGGGCGAGGTCCCGACGGAGGCTCAGTATATTGGAGGGGCGGTAATCCTCTGTGGCATCGCGTTTAATCAAATCGGGGTGAAACGCCTCAATGTGACGGTCCCTGAGCAGCGACCGACGCCTAAAGAGATGAGTGAAGCGATTGCTTTTAAGGGCGTTTGAGTCGTTGCTGGTTGATTTAATCGGTCTCACCCCTTATTTAAAGATTGCTTGCGATTCGTCCAGGCTATGTTAAGTTGGGCACTGAATCCTTGTAGATGCACAGTCGGCTTTCAAGTTTGGTGTCAATAATTGGGTGTACTGCCAGCTGATATGACGACTCATTTCTGGCAATTATGGCGATTATTACTGTGCAAAAGGCTGCTGATAGCGGTCAGGGTTCTCTCAGGGAGGCAATCGCCTCTGCCCAGGCGGGCGACACGATTAAATTTCATTCGAGCCTGGCGAATAAGACGATTGGGCTCACCAGTGGCGACATCGATATTCCTAAGGACCTAATCATTGATGGGGCAGGCGCTGCAAATTTGACCCTCAGTGGTAATAATAAAAGCCGAATTTTTGAGATCGGCAAGTTTAAGACGGTCACGATCAAAAACCTCAACTTTGCCAACGGTCGAGAGGTGATCGCCGGTGACAAGGTTGGCCAGGGCGGTGCTATTAAAGTGAAGGATTATGGCACCCTGGTCGTTGAAAATAGCAACTTCAGGAATAATGTAGCTGAGCGAGGCGGTGCGATTCAGATTGGCTACAGTGGCCGGGGCACCGTTCGAAATAGCACCTTTGATCGCAACGATGGCTCTGTTTCGGATGATGGCTTTAGCGCGGGTGCGATCGCAACCTATGGCTCAGGGGTAGGCGACACCAAAGGCTTTTTAATCGTCGAAGGTAGCACCTTTACGAACAACAAGGGTAAAAACGGGGGCGGTGTCTACGTCTTGTTAGGGCCTCTCACCATTAAAGACTCAGTCTTCAAAAATAACACAGCCAAGACAGGGGGAGCCGTTTTTACCGATGGCGGCCAGATCAAAATTAGGAATACTCAAGTTAACGGCAATACCTCCAAAGGACCTGGGGGAGGGCTGTTTTTGTGGAACTATGGTTCCGAAATCCTGATTGAAGACAGCCTTATCAACGGCAATACTTCAACTGATAATAGCGGCGGCGGCATGCGCGTTGGCCCCGATGGTAAATTCATCCTACGAAATTCGACTGTTGCCAATAATTCAGCGCTACAGCAGGGCGGTGGGGTTTGGGTAGATAGTAAAAAAGGCGTCACGATTGAGGGCTCAACTTTCTCAGGCAACGCGGTCACCAAAGATGTCGGGGGGGGTATTTTTATGAAGACCCCTGATGGTACACCGGTTAAAATCAGCCACTCGACCTTTGTTGATCACGCCTCTGGGCGCGATGCCGAAACGATTTGGGTCAACAAACGAAACAGCCAAGATGTGACCCTCACCAATACGGTCTTTGCGGGTCAAGGCAGTGTCAACTTCGTTATGCGAGATGGCGGTGGCAACTATGCCGAAAACAGCATCGGCGGGCGTCGAATCACAGACAAGGCCACCTATTTAGAAGATCTAAAACTGAGCAATTTGCGACGGGTGGGTGACCAACTGGTGCATGTGCCCCAGGCGGGGAGCCCCCTGATTAAAAGTGGTCGCGATGCGGGGGCCTATGATGTGGGCTCTGGCAGTGCCCCCCCGCCCAACCAACCTGCAGCGCCAGCCCCTGCCGGGCCCAAGCCCCCAGCGCCAGCCCCCAGTGGGCCAAAGGTGGATAATCGTGCCCAGATCCAGGGGACCAACGCGAATGACAAAATCACTGGCGGGGGTAGACATCAGCTCATCACCGCAAAAGCAGGTAATGACCAGGTCTGGGGTGGAGCTGGCAACGACCGCATTAAAGGAGAACAAGGCCATGATCGGCTGTTTGGGCAAGATGGCAATGATCTGATTTGGGGGGGGCGAGGCAAGGATCACCTCAGGGGCGGACGAGGTCGCGATCGCATCCACGGCAATGACCATGTAGACCGCCTCTGGGGGGAAGCTGGCGACGACTCGCTTTACGGCGACGCGGGCAATGATTTTCTAGAAGGGGGCAAAGGTCGCGATCGGCTCTATGGTGGGTACGGCAGTGACTTCTTAAATGGCGGAGATGGTCGAGATCACCTCGTCGGGATAGCCGCCCAAGGCAGCCCCCCGGGTCGCAATGAGCAGGATGTTTTGGTAGGCGGTAAAGACGGCGATACCTTTGTGCTGGGCGATAAAGCCAAGATTTACTACAGAGATGGTCGGTCAAATACGCTAGGGCTCAAGGATTATGCCTTGATTCGAGATTTTAATGCGGCTCAAGGGGATAAGATCCAGCTGCATGGTCAGGCCCAGGACTATTGGCTCGGCGCTGCGCCGGGTGGGGTCCCCCGTGGCAAAGGGATTTTCTTAAAGACAGCCGGGCAGGATGAGCTGATTGCGGTGGTGCAAAACAACAATAATTTGAAGTTGCAGAGCAACGCTTTCAAATTTGTTTAGAAATGAGAATTTGGGCTATCAACTTAAATCGGGACATTTTCCCAGGGACAGCATTCAGGAGCCAGGAGTCAGAATCCAGTCCCCAACTGACTCCTGAATTCTGACTCCTGGATGCTTACACCACCTGGGTTTCCCGGCTTAAATTGAACGCCAGAATCTGTACTGCCAACGACTTGTTTCACAGTAACGTCTTGTTTCACAGTAACGTCTTGTTTCACAATAAAGCGTGTCGGCGGATCTTGCAGAACTGCCGCAGACAAAGCGCTGCCTCCCCGTGATCGGGTATCCAGCTGAGCCAGCGCTCTTCGCTGAGCTCACAGAGTAACAGGGCCTGATCGTGGGCATAGTCCGAGGGGCGCTTGAGCAGTGAGACCCAATCCCCCTCGCTGAGCACCGTCATCGGGGGGCAGGCAATCTGTTGACAGGGGGTGACAGTCGTAGGTTCTAGCAGCGTAGCGGATGCCATAGCCGGGCTCCTCGCCTGAAGTGGGTGATTTCATTCTAAAATGGCGAGGCATTTTTGTAGCTATTGATACAAAAATTAGCTAATACCGAATCTGTAAGGTTACCCTGGCATTCACGCTTTGCTCTCCCCCCTCTACGGGCGTACTCACATCTGCGGCAGCTTCGAGGGTTTGCGCCCGCGCGGCGTAAGGAATCGGGGTGGGTGGAGTGGCCTGGTTGATCTGGACACCCACAATCTCTTGGGCGCTCAGGTTGAGGCTGCCAAGCACCACCTCGGCCTGGGCCTGGGCATCAGCGGTGGCTGCCCGAAGGGCGATGTCGCGGGCGTCATCCAGAGCATCGTCTGCGGCAACAAAACTGACACTGTTAATTTGGTTGGCCCCGGCTGTGATCGCATCATCTAACAACGTCCCGACCTGATCTGTCGGCATCTGAAAACTGACCGTATTGGAGCCGGTGTAGCCGACAATGCGAGGGCGATTGCCCTCATAGTTGTACTGCGGGTTGAGGCGAATCCCCGTCGTTTGGAGTTTGTCTACGTTGCGCGATCGCAACAGCTCAATCACCGCCGACGAGCGTTGGGCAATGTCTTGTTGCACCGCCTCGGCTGTCTCCGCCTGGGCTTCGACGCCCAACTGCACCCGGGCCAGGGTAGCGGGAATGCTTTCACTGCCTTCGCCAGTGACCGTGAGTACTCGGGTTAGGGGTTCCTGGGCCCCAACTGGCAAAATCGTTGCGGTATTCATTAGCCCCACCGTCAGCGCCGTCACCCCTAACACAATGCCCGCCGAGGGTAACATCCATCGCCGTACCAACCCCACTTGTTTCATAGTCCCTCTTAATCAAACTCTCAATGGAAACAGGTCTCTAATCTGGCACAAACCTCCTGCATCAGCGGAATTGTTACCGTTTTTGTAACCTACAGTAAACAATAGTTTTTTTCGTAGCGAGAGATTTGAAGAAACACGTCAATTTAAGGTCAGTCTATTTTCCGCTGTAGACAATAGAACTATAGGAAATCCCCTGTAGATTAAACTTTAAGACCTTATGATCACGCCCCATTTAAACCTAAGAAGGTTAGCCTTTAAGCTCTCGCAAAAACTAACAATTACGCTATCTTTAATTACCCTGGCCTCTCCCCAGCTGGCCCTGGCGAGTTTTCGATATCCCCCCAAGGACACCCAGGCGTATCCGCCGTTTGACGCCCTTTGCACCGACGAAGAGATTAGGGCACTGGCTGGAGAACTGGAGAATCCTGAACAGGATGAATTTGTCTTTAATGCCCTGACCGCCTGCGGGCGTGAGGCTGCCCCCACGCTGGCACGATGGGTTCAATTGTCTTCACCAGAGCGACAGACCCAGGCTCTAGAAGCGCTGATTAATCTGGGGTCCGAGGCCAAAGTAATCATTCCAGTGTTAGAAGCCGAGTTGAGTCGCCCTGACAACACTATTCGCACCCGGATTCCCTATGCGCTCGCCAAAATTGGTGGGGCCGATGTGTTGTCAAACTTACTGAGTGCGCTGGGTCACCCTGATACTCGGGTCAAAGCCCGAGCCATCTCTGCCCTTGGGCTGCTCGGGGCCGATGCCCAGCCGGCTGTCCCGGCCCTCAGAGAAGCCCTGCGAGATCCTGAGTTACAGCAAGAGGCCGCTGACACGTTAGGGGATATTGGTCCGGGTGCCCAGGCCGCCATTCCAGATTTGATCGAACGGTTGCCCGGTGATAGTTTTGTCAGTTCTACTGCAGCGAGTTCATTGAGCCAGATCGGCACAGCTGCCGTACCGCCGTTGATTCAAGCTTTGCAGCATCCTACGGCGGCAATCCGCATTGGAGCGGCCGATGCCCTGCGACGCTTTGGGCCAGCGGCGGCGGCGGCGACGCCCCATCTGATCGAGGCGCTCCGCGACCCAGCGCTCCGTTTTTATGCGGTGGATGCCCTGACCGGCATTGGCCCGGCGGCGGCTTCAGCCAGTGCTCCGCTGGTCGATTTGCTGGCAGACGAGGCTGTGGGTCATCTGGTGGTCGATGCCCTGGCCAGCATCGGGGCAGCGACCGTGCCCGATTTGGGGGCGGTGCTGAAAACATCTGATCTAACCGTCCAACTGAGGGCGACCCAGGTCCTGGGTCGCATTGGTCCAGAGGCTGCGGAGGCTATCCCTTCGCTGGTGTCGCTGATGGGGGCGTCTGAGGGGGAACTGCGTCACGAAGTAGTCAGGGCGCTTTCTAACATCGGTAAACCGGCGGTGCCTGCCTTGATCAAAGCTTTGGAGGATCCAGCGGGGCGAATCCTGGCTGCGATCGCACTGGGTAACATCGGCCCAGAGGCCGAGGCCGCCATCCCGGCACTGCAAGAGATCTTTGCCGAGCCGACCGTCGCTGAACCAGCACCGTCCCCATCAGAGCCGGTTCGACCAGATCCAATCATTCGACCCAGGCTTCCGATCGACCCCATTCCACCGATTCGCCCTGGTATTGACCTGCCCACTATTGACCCAACTTTGGTCACCCCTACCCTTAGCCCCGAAGAAAGTACCCGCCTGAGCATGGCCCTGGCCCTGGGGAAAATTGGGCCGGATACAGAAACCCCAGGCATTGAAAAAATTGTGCCGCCCCTGCTCACCCTGCTCAACAACCCTGATGTGGTGATTCAAACCGAGGCGGCCTTCTCCCTGGGCAACCTGGGTACCTTAGCGGCTCCAGCGATTCATGATTTGATTGAGATGATGGGGACACCTGGACTGGATATTCGGGCTTTTGATGCCCGTGACACGGCTGCCGAGACCTTAATCAAGCTGGGCAGTCCAGCGGTGCCTGACCTAATTACTGCCTTAGCGGCTACTGATGACACCGTCTATTCGCGAGCGGCCTATGCCCTGGGTGAGATTGGGGAGCCTGCGATCACAGAGCTGGCCGAAACTCTAATCCACCCCGATGCCAACGTGCGGCGGCGGGCGGCCTTTGCCCTGGGTAAAGTGGGTCAGCCCGCTGTGCCAGCGCTGTTAGCGGCTCTACAGTCAGACACTCCGGCCGTACGCAAAGCCGCTGCCTACGGGCTAGGGATTGCTGAAATCTCCAACCGTGAGGTGATCACAGCCCTGCAGCATATCGTCGACGACGAGAGCACCGACCTCGATCTGCGCCGCACCGCCGCGTCGTCCCTTGAACTGCTCGGCATTGATCAAAGTTCCTTTTTCCTGGCCTTTAATCTGCTCGGCCCCCAACTGTCGGTCTGCCCCCGCCTTGGTTTCGAGAGCTATGAATTTGATGGGTTTACGGGGGACTGTCTAGTGACCCATGAAGAACTCATTGCCCTGGCCGGGATTGGCGATATCTTAACCCGGTTATGCCAGCTATTTGGTTGTTGAGGGACGCAGTCCAATTCATCAGGGATAGGGCCATTTTGCTCTGTAGACAATAGAACCCTCAAAACTCCCTGTAGATTTAGGTTGAAAGTCCTATGAATACGCTCTTCTCAAACCAAAAATTAAACCGAAAAAGATCCGCGGCTAAGCATTTACAAACACTCACGATTCTCTTCTCGTTAGTGGCTCTAGCCACACCCCATCTGGCTTTGGCAAGCCATCCATATCCGCCCTCTGACGAAAACGCATACCGTCCTTTTGATGCCCAATGCACCGATGAAGAACTCAGATCCCTGGTCGGAGACCTCAATAACCCCAGGCAGATTGAGTTTGCCTTTCGGTCACTGACCGCCTGCGGCAGTGAAGCCGCCCCGTATCTGGCGAGAGTGTTCCAATCGTCTGAGCCCGATCAACAGCGTCAGGCCCTGGCGGCTTTGACTGCGATGGGGGCCGACGCCAAAGCTGCGATTCCAGCGCTAGAGGCCGGTTTGACCGACAGTAATCTGCGTGCCCAGATTCCCCAGGCGCTGGCCACAATTGGGGGCGCTGATGTTTTGTCGATCTTGTTGGGGACCCTGCGTCATCGGGACCCGGCGGTGCAATTAGCTGCCGTCATTGCCCTGGGGTCTCTC
Organism: Cyanobacteria bacterium J06635_1; assembly: GCA_039820425.1. Classification (GTDB taxonomy): domain Bacteria; phylum Cyanobacteriota; class Cyanobacteriia; order Phormidesmidales; family Phormidesmidaceae; genus SIO4C1. The sequence goes on along the minus strand of JBCBQD010000007.1, from coordinate 37,620 downwards.
AAAGCAGAAGCATCCCCTGCCGTACCAGCACTCAGAAGCGTGTTGCGAAATCCCCAACTATCATCAGAAGCAGCACAGGCAATCGGGCAAATTGGCCCCAGGGCACAAACAGCGGTTCCAGATTTGATCGATCGCCTGTCCGGTGACGCCAACAGTCGCGCTTCTGCAGCGGAGGCGCTAGGGTCCATTGGCCCAGCCGCGAGGGCAGCCATTCCAGCGTTAGTAGAGTTGCTAGGCGAGCGCACTGCGGTTCGGGCCCTGGCGGGGATTGGGGCCGCGTCGGTGCCTGAGCTGATAGAGGCGGCGAAATCGCCAGATGCAACCGTACAGCGCAACGCCGTTGAGGCACTCGGTTTAATTGGGCCAGAGGCGGCGGCAGCGGTGCCTTTGCTGGGGCGGCTGATGTCGTCATCAGATTTGAGCCTACGGGCACAGGTGTTTAGGGCGCTTACAAACATCGGTCGCCCAGCGGTACCGACCTTAATCACGGCCCTGGATGCCCCTTCCCTCAGGGCCATGGCGGCGATCTCCCTGGGCAATATTGGCCCAGAGGCCGAGGCGGCCATCCCAGCGCTGCTGGAGATATTCGAGCAGCCGACTTTTGTTGAGTCTGAGCCACGCCGCCCGGTTCAGCCTGGGTCACGGCCCGAGCGACCGTCCAGGCCACAGATCCGCCCCGAGTTGAGGCTGCCATCTGGGCCTCAGATTCACGCCGAACTTGAGCGATCGCAAACGTTGGTTAACCCCGGTCCGAGCCCGGGCCGCAGCATTCGACTGAGTGCAGCGCTGGCGTTAGGAAATATCGGGGCGAATACAGAAGTCGTTGTACCCGAGCTAATCGGGCTGCTCAATCAGGATGATCTGGTGGTTCGTTCAGAGGCCGCCAGAGCCCTGGGCAACCTGGGGCCGGTGGCCGCACCAGCCATTCCTGATTTGGTCAAACTGATGGCTGCGCCGGGGAGTTTTCCCAAGGCAATTGATACCCGCAACATAGCCGCCTCTGCCCTGATCAACCTGGGTAGCCTGGCGGTGCCTGAGTTGATCACAGCGTTAGCCGACCCTGAACCGATGATCCACTCACGGGCCGCCTTTGCCCTGGGTCAGATCGGGGAACCTGCGATCGCACCGCTAAGCGCTCCCCTCAATCACCGCAGTGAAACGGTACGACGACGGGCCGCCTTTGCCCTGGGTCAGATCGGCCCGCCCGCCGTGCCTGCCCTGTTAGAGACCCTCACAGCAAACGGGTTAGCCCAGCGCAAAGCCGCCGCCTACGGTCTGGGGATGGCTGAGGTGTCGAGCCCAGAGGTGATTGCAGCGCTACAGTCACTGGTCGATGACAACAGCGTCGATCTTGATCTACGCCGCATCGCTGCCTCGTCCCTGGAGCGGTTGGGTGTTGAGCAAAGTTCATTTTTCTCAGCCTTTAATGGGCCCGGTCCCCAAACGTCGGCCTGTCTCCCTCAATCAAATGACAGCGCTTTCCCCCCAAGGTTAGACAACTATGAATTTGATATCTTCACGGGGGACTGTCTGCTCACCTACGAGGAAAAAGCCACGACCACCCCGGCGGGGCTTGGCGATATCCTTACCCGGCTGTGTGAGTTATTTGGCTGTTAAACAGAAAAGATTTGAAGAAAAACGTCAATTTAGGCGGAATTGAGCTCGTACTGTAGACAATAGAGTTATCACCAAAGCGTCATCACCCATTGAGCACAACCCCGTGTAGAGATAACTTTTTACAGGTAACTGTCTGGTGACCTATCAAGAATCTAGCCCTCGGCAGGGGATTGTCGACATTTTGTATCATCTGTGCAAACTGTTTGGCTGTTGAGGTGAGCTGGTAAAGGTGAGGTCTGTTCCATGGTTCAAGATTTAAGTCATCAAAAGTTGCAAGGTCGCTCCTTTCGGAAACAAGATTTGACCGGCGTCGATTTGAGCCACAGCGATATTCGCGGGGCGGATTTTTCTCACGCGGTTTTGACCGGGGCCAACTTAGGCCATGTGAAAAGCGGGCAGCAATGGCACTGGCTGGTGGGCATCACTGTAATCTGCATTGGCCTGGCCGCGATCGCAGGGCTGATTGTGGCCTATGCCAGTGGCTGGATTGGAGGCTTGTTGGGCATTGAACAGGTTCCAGAGAGCTACAATCGCCTTGTGTTTAGGGTTTCTAGCCCAATTACTCTGGTTATTTTAATCGGCTGCGGTGGGTTAATCGTGCGCCGGGGGCTAGGGAGAGCCCTTAGCCTCTTTGCCACCGTGTTTGTCGTCGCCATCGTCCTGGTGTTTTGGGCGGCAGGACAAGAAACCGCAGAAGCCATTACGGCTCTGATCTTACAGTCAACGGCTATCGCCGCCATCCTGGCCGGAACCGCAGTGGGGGCCTTAGCTGTCACTGTGGCACGGTTGATGTACCGCCGGGGGGCTTTTCCCCTGGTGGGGATCAGCACTTTACTGGGGGCCATAGCAGGTATCTCAGAAGCATTAACCACCTTTGCGAATACAAAAGATTTCTATACAAATCCATGGGTTACCTATGGGGTAGGCGGGGTGATTGTTCCCGCAGCCTTTGGCTTGAGTGGATACATCAGCACGCGAGCCCTGGCGGGCAATCGCAAATATTTCTTTACCCAGGCGATGGCAGTGAGACTTTCCTCCCTCGGGGGTACATGCTTTCGAGGGGCCAATCTGAGCGCTGCGGATTTGAGTCAGGCCAGCCTCAAACGGGCCGATTTGCGCGAAGCCAATCTAACGCAGACCCGATGGCACCATGCCCAAGCCTTAGACCAGGCCCGATTAGAGGGCACCTATTTATCAGATCCCCAGATTAGAGCCCTGGTGGTGACCCAACGGGGCACAGGTCAACTCTATGATCGCTTAAACCTCAGGGGTCTCAATTTAGAGGGGGCTGATATACAAGGGGCCAGCCTGATCGGCGCAGACCTCAGCGAGACCGATCTTAGAGGGGCCAACCTGACCGACGCCAAACTGGCCCAGGCCCAGCTTTATGGCGCTGATTTGACCGGGGCAACGTTGACCGGGGCCTTTATCGAAAACTGGGGCATCTCGACCGACACCCGGCTGACCCACATCCGCTGTGACTATGTGTATATGCAGCTGCCCAGCCCGCAAGACCCAGACCCCTGTCGCAAGCCAGACAATCGCCAGGAGATGTTTCAACCCGGCGACTTTGAAGACTTTATTGCCCCGATTATTAAAACCCTCGATCTCTATCAACAACAGCACCTCGATTTTCATCAGGTTGCCACCACCTACAAAACCATCGATCTGTTTCACCATCAGGGCATTGACCCCAGTGCAGCGGCCATTGCGATGCAACAACTGGTCAATCAGCATCCCGAGGCAGGCATTGAGGTGATTGCCTTAGAGGGTCGCGGCCGCGAAAAGATTCGCCTCCAGGCCAGGGTGGCAGAAACCGTCGATCGATCTCAATTAAGTGCCCAGTATTTTGAAAATTATGGACAGCTGAGCAACCTACCCTACGGCGATTTGCAGGCGCTACTAGCGGGGGTGGCTGAAAAGGATGAACAAATTCATCAGCTGGGGGAGATGCTTGAGAAAGCGATTCAACAACCCAGATTTTATGTTGAAACCTATGAAAATAAAGGAGACTTTGTCATGTCACAGAGTAAGGGCAATATTCAAATCGGCGACGTCCAGGGCAACGTCAGCGGTCTCGCCGCTGCGGGTGAAAATCTAAACATCACCGGCTCCACCCTGGGGGAAGTCAGTGGCACGGTCACCCAAACCATTAACCAGCTTGCTGACACAGGAGATTCTGACTTGAAGGCACTGCTCCAGCAGCTACAGGCTGCGATTGAAACCGCCTCTGAACTCACCGATGAGGACAAAATTGAAGCCCTGGAGCAGGTGCAGGTGCTGGCAGAAACCGGACAGAAAGCGGAAGCAGGGCCGCTGAAGAAAATGGCTAAAACGGCCATCAAAGTCTTGAAGGGGACCGCAGCAGGGGTGCCCAAGGCCACTGAGCTAGTGCAATCGTTTAATCAGCTGCTGCCTGCGATCGCAACCTTGTTGGCCCTGGTATAGGGTCTCAAAGATGAATTCAAGATGAATTTATCTTTGCTTAGGCAAGCTACATTTCCACTTTTGAATTTTGTAGTTAGCTTCCGCCTCAGCCCGTCGAGCTTGATCAGCCTCAAGCGGGCGCAGCTTGCCTGCAGTGCTGTAGGCAATTAGGCCAGCTGATTCACGTATAATTTGCCCGAGAGAAAAGTTTGCCTGGGTGGGATAGGGTACCACCTCGAAGCCAAAACCGCGAAAGACCATGGCTGAGCGGGCCATGTGGGGTTCATCGGTAACCAGCAAAATACGTCGTGTCTTGTTGGGAGAGAGCAAAATTTCTGAAAATAACCCATTTTCCCAGGTGCTTTGAGAACAGCGCTCACCGCGAATTTTGTCTTCGGGGACCCCCATTTCTCGAATCAACTTCATCATGACCGGGGCATCCGTCATCCCGCTGATAAAAATATTCGAGGCCCGTCCTTTATCCCACAGCTGGGCAGCAACCAGGGCCCTTTCTCCATTGTTTTTAGGACCACGTCCAAGCACAACAATGGCATCTACCGGTTCCCCGTCATCAGGTTTACCGACCATGGTCTGCAATACCCCATTGAACAAAAACGGTGATACTCCCAACAGTGCAACCAGGCCAACTAGCAAGGCACCCTTGAAGCTGCGTTTTCGAAAAGTCCGCTGACACGCATCACAAACATAGGACTGTTGCCCTTTTTGATTAAAGCCATGTTCATAAACCGAGCGACTTTTGCAGTATGGACATCGCAGAGTCAGCATTGGAGCCTTACAAAAAACATCATATTGATTTGATCTACAGCACAGTCATCAAGGTAACCGGAGAAGCCTGGATGGCTAACCGATAAAGACTGCACGGTTAATGTCTTAAAATAAGGCCTTAAAACTTGTGGGCCAAGGTGTTACTCCCCTCTGACATTTCGCCACTTTAGCAGCGCCACTTTCCCACGCCCGCTCCTGTAGGTCTTCAATGGTTGGGTGAGTCCCTTAAAGAGCCAGACGAAAAAGCTTTCTATCTGCCCTCTAAGAGATAACTGCCGGTTTTCACAGCGCTCAAGCTGACGCAGCCGTGACCGAATACCCGCATCTTGACGAGAGAGCATCGCAGGCAGGCAGGTTGATTGCCTCAAACAGTGATTACAGAGCATACATGACCATCCACAGTCGATGTCGTACAAACAATCTCTTTACTTATTTGTCTGATATTTTCTCTGATATTATTGCTGTGGTTCTTATGGCTCTAGCTTCAATTCTTATTGTTGTTCAAGAATTTGGGCTTGGGGAGCTTCTGTAGTTAAGAAAACCCGAAGATTGGTGGTCGAAAATAGTTTTAAAACTTGTAAACCCTTACTACCTTACAAGTCTATGCTGAGAGCTAGGGTTAACATCGCTTTAAGCACACTTTAAGTATTATCCATCACGCTTCTGGAGCAGACCATGTCATCAGTCGATATCTCTACAATCACCACTGCTGATGCCCTATTACAGGCTTACACAGCAGGAGCGCGAGATTTTTCACAGATTGAGCTGCCAACGGCTAAATTAAATAACAGTAACCTGAAAGGGGCCGATCTCAGCTATGCCGATCTCAGCGAAGCAGACTTGAGTGAGGCAAACTTGCGAGGTGTCGATCTGAGCTATGCTGTTTTGCGTGAGGCGGATCTGTCTAATACAGACTTGCGAGGAGCCCTCCTCATTGGGACTGACCTACAAAATGCACGCCTCATCGGGGCTAATCTACAAGATGCAGACTACTCCCCTGACGAGACGCGATTGCCAAACACCTTCGACCCTGTTGCTGCAGGAATGCAACCAGCGGTTTAATAACGGTTTAATAACTGTCGTCGCCCTTGACTGTGAGCAGCCCCAACAGGTGATTTGCCTGGTTTAGTCGCTCAGCAATCGCCTGTCGCCATTGGAGACTTACACTGGGGTCGGCCAAAACTTCTTGGGCCTGCTGCCGATAGATGGCACTTTTAGTCACGTCTACAGTATCAATCTGCTGCAGGTTATTGTAAACCGTTTGCGGGGTTAATGATGCCATCACTGCCTGCCTCTGATGAAGGGTAAACTGTAATCCCCTGCATTGTTGTGCGAATGAGTCAGGTTTCAGGACCACAAAAGATAAATTGTGACGATGTGGAACAGAGCGTTCTAATTGTTCATATAAGTTAACCTTTTTCCAAGAATTGAGGCAGTCAATATTATCCCCCCGGCTATCGCCGTCTCCCTTGCCACGGGGGCACTACAGGGGGGTTGTAAACTATGCAGCTACATAGCGTTGAGATATCTTACGTATCAGTAGAGGGCAGGTTTTGGCAAGTTACTAGTGAACATGAAATAAAATTTTGGAATCCAGCCACGGGATCTGAGATTTTTCTTAAGAGATGTCACTCAGTGCGAAAACTTATTAGACAATCTGAAGATTGCAGAGATTTGATATTCTTGAAACTCTCTATAGAAGGGGATTTATCTCAGCTCCTGCCTGTCTCAAGTCGTCTTCGTTTCTATCGTCTTAAATTACTTAACCGTCGTTAGGTCATTGATTGCATGAATCGCATTACTCCGCCACCCAAGCAAGGTTTATATGATCCTCAGTTTGAACATGACGCCTGCGGTGTGGGCTTCATTGTTCAGATGAAGGGGAAACCTTCCCATGACATTGTGGAGCAAGCGTTGACGATATTGGTCAATCTCGACCACCGGGGGGCCGTCGGGGCAGAACCGAATACCGGCGACGGAGCAGGTATTTTGCTACAGCTGCCGCATAAATTTATGCAAAAGGTGGCGGGCGAAGTGGGGGTGACACTCCCTGCCCCGGGTCAGTATGGCGTCGGGATGATCTACGCATCCCCTGATCCGGTAGCCCGGCAGCAGGGCCGACAGGCGTTTGAGACCGTGGTCGCGGCGGCGGGGCAAAAGGTGCTGGGCTGGCGAGATGTACCCACAGACCATTCATCTCTGGGGCAGACAGCCCAGGCCAGCGAACCTTTTATGGAGCAAGTGTTTATCCAGCGCTCGGATGACTTGGCAAACGATCTGGCGTTTGAGCGCAAACTCTACGTCATTCGCAAGCAAGCCCACACGGCCATTAGCAAAGCCGGGATTGATACTTACTGGTATACGGCCAGTCTGTCTTGCCGAACCTTGATTTACAAGGGGATGCTGATGCCTGAGCAGGTGGGCAAGTATTACCCCGATCTGGCCGACCCAGATATGGAGAGCGCGCTGGGGCTGGTACATTCTCGCTTTAGTACCAATACCTTCCCCAGCTGGGAGCGGGCGCACCCCTATCGCTATCTGGCCCACAACGGTGAAATTAATACCCTGCGCGGGAATATCAACTGGATGCATGCTCGTCAGTCGCTGTTTCAGTCTGAGCTGTTTGGCGACGACCTTGACCGGATTCAGCCCATTATTAATATGGAGGGCAGCGACTCAGGCATTTTTGACAACACCCTGGAGCTGATGACCCTGGCGGGGCGATCGCTGCCCCACGCGGTGATGATGATGATCCCCGAGCCTTGGACGGGCCATGAGTCGATGGGTCCTGAGAAAAAGGCATTTTACGAATACCATGCCTGTCTGATGGAGCCGTGGGATGGGCCTGCGTCTATCGCGTTTACAGATGGCACGATGATGGGGGCAGTGCTTGACCGCAATGGGCTGCGGCCTTCGCGGTACTACGTGACTAAGGACGACCTGGTGATCATGGCGTCGGAAGCAGGGGTGCTGCCGATTGAGCCTGAGCGGGTGGCGCTGAAGGGGCGACTGGAGCCAGGGCGGATGTTCCTGGTGAATATGGAAGAGGGGCGGATTATCTCAGACGAAGAGATTAAGCAGCAGATTGTGACGGCTGAGCCCTATCGCCAGTGGCTGGATCAGCATTTGGTGAATTTGGCGGATCTGCCAGACGGGGATATTCAGGATTCCGTAGGGGCGCGGCAATCCGCACCCCTACGGGCGCGGCAACGGGCGTTTGGCTATACCTTTGAGGAACTGCGGCTGCTGCTGACCCCGATGGCACAAAACGGGGTGGAGGCCATTGGCGCGATGGGCACCGATACGCCACTGTCGGTGCTGTCTGATCGCCCTAAGCAGCTTTATGACTATTTTCAACAGTTGTTTGCCCAGGTGACCAATCCGCCCATCGACTCGATTCGTGAGGCGATTATCACTTCCCCTGAGACCACCATCGGCAGCGAGGGTAACTTGCTAAAGCCGGTTCCTCAGAGCTGTCATCTGATCAAGCTCAAGACCCCGGTAATTAGCAATGCGGAGCTGGCCAAGCTCAAGAATGCCACTGAGGCTGGGTTTAAGTCAGTCACCCTGCCCATGGTGTTTGATCCCAAAGCCGGGGTGAGCGGGTTAGAAACGGCGATGGATGAGCTGTGTCAGGCGGCGGATGTTGCGATCGCAGCCAACACCAGCCTGATTATCCTCAGCGATCGCAGCCTCGATCACGACCACGCCCCGATTCCAGCCCTGCTGGCCGTCTCCGGTCTGCACCACCACCTGATCCGCAATGGCACCCGCACCCGTGTCGGTCTCGTCTTAGAGTCGGGCGAACCGCGCGAAGTTCATCACTTTGCCGTGCTGATCGGCTACGGCTGTGGGGCCATCAACCCCTATCTGGCCTTTGAAACCCTCGAAGACATGATCCAGGACGGCACCCTGCGAGACATCGAGCCCAAAGACGCCTTTAAAAACTACATCAAGGCCGTCACCAAGGGGGTGATTAAGATTGGCTCTAAGATTGGCATTTCCACGATTCAGAGCTATCGCGGGGCCCAGATTTTTGAAGCCATTGGCCTCAACCACGATGTCATCAATCGCTACTTTAGCTGGACCGCCTCCCGGTTAGAAGGGGCCGACCTGGCCGTGATTACCCAGGAGGCGATTCTGCGCCACCAGCAAGGCTTCCCAGACCGCGACACGGCGGATACCACCCTTGGGGTGGGCGGTGAATACCAGTGGCGTAAAGAAGGCGAAGCCCATGTGTTTGATCCTGAAACCATCCACCTCTTGCAAAAGGCGGTGCAGGCTGAAGACTATGAGCTGTTTAAGCAATACTCCAGCCGCGTCAATGACCATGGTAAGAAACTCTTCCGTCTGCGGGATCTGTTGCAGCTCAAAGAGCGTCAGCCTGTTCCCCTAGAGGAGGTCGAACCCATTGAGGCGATCATGACTCGCTTTAAGACCGGAGCCATGAGCTACGGTTCGATCTCTAAAGAGGCCCATGAGACGCTTGCCATTGCCATGAACCGCATTGGCGGGAGATCCAATACGGGCGAGGGCGGTGAAGATCCCGAACGCTATACCTGGACCAACCAGCTGGGAGATTCTAAAAACAGCGCTATTAAGCAAGTGGCTTCGGGCCGGTTTGGCGTGACCAGCCTGTATCTCTCCCAGGCCAAAGAGCTGCAAATCAAAATGGCCCAGGGCGCAAAACCCGGCGAAGGGGGTCAGCTCCCCGGCAAGAAAGTCTACCCGTGGATTGCCAAGGTACGTCACTCTACCCCAGGGGTGGGGCTAATCTCACCCCCACCCCACCACGACATTTATTCCATTGAGGATCTCGCCGAGCTGATCCACGACCTCAAGAACGCCAACCGCGAAGCCCGCGTCAGCGTCAAGCTGGTGTCAGAGGTGGGGGTCGGCACCATTGCTGCTGGGGTGGCCAAAGCCCACGCCGATGTGGTGCTCATCTCTGGCTTTGACGGCGGCACCGGGGCGTCTCCCCAGACCTCGATTAAACATGCCGGTCTCCCCTGGGAACTGGGTCTCGCGGAAACGCACCAGACCCTGGTGCTCAACAACCTGCGCAGCCGCATCGCCGTCGAAACCGACGGTCAGATGAAAACCGGACGCGATATTGTGATCGCCACCCTGCTCGGGGCCGAAGAATATGGCTTCTCGACGGCACCCCTGGTCACCCTGGGCTGCATCATGATGCGGGTGTGCCATAAAAACACCTGCCCGGTCGGAGTCGCCACCCAAAACCCAGAACTGCGCAAGCACTTCCTGGGCAAACCTGAGTACACGGTGAACTTTATGAAGTTCATGGCCCAGGAAGTGCGCGAACTGATGGCCGAACTCGGCTTTCGCTCAATCAATGAGATGGTCGGGCGCACCGATGTGCTGGAACCCAAGCAAGCCATCAACCACTGGAAGGCTAAGGGCATCGACCTCTCCAAAATCTTGCACCAGCCCGAAGTCGGGCCCGAGGTCGGGCGCTACTGCCAGATTCCCCAGGATTATGGTCTAGAGAAATCCCTCGATATGACCACCCTGCTGGACCTGTGCAAACCCGCCATCGAGAAGGGCGAGAAAGTTAAAGCCACGCTACCAATCAAGAACGTCAATCGCGTCGTCGGCACTATTCTCGGCAACGAGATTAGCAAACGCCACTGGGAAGGGTTGCCCGAAGACACCGTTCATCTCCACTTTCAGGGCAGCGCGGGTCAGAGCTTTGGGGCCTTTGTGCCCAAGGGCGTTACCCTGGAGCTCGAAGGTGACGCCAATGACTATTTAGGCAAGGGGCTCAGCGGCGGCAAGATTGTGCTGTATCCGCCCAAGGCCTCCACTTTTGTGGCCGAGGAGAATATCATCGCCGGCAACGTCGCCTTTTACGGTGCGACCGGCGGAGAAGCCTACATCCGTGGCCTGGCGGGAGAGCGGTTCTGCGTTCGCAACTCTGGGGTTCACACCGTGGTTGAGGGCGTTGGCGATCATGCTTGCGAATACATGACCGGTGGTAAGGTTGTTGTGCTCGGTCGCACCGGGCGCAACTTTGCCGCAGGCATGAGCGGCGGGGTTGCCTACATCCTAGACGAAGTCGGTGACTTTAAAGCTCGCTGTAATCTAGAGATGGTCGCTCTCGAGCCGCTAAAAGACCCCGAAGAGATCCGCGATCTCAAAGAGCTGGTGCAGCGCCACGCTGACTACACCGGCAGCCAACGAGGTGCTCAGGTGTTAGCCAGTTGGGAGACCCTGATCCCCAAATTTGTCAAAGTCATGCCCCGTGACTACAAGCGGGTCTTGCAGCACATCCAAAAAGCCCTGGCCGACGGCCTCAGCGGCGACGATGCCCTGTCCGCCGCGTTTGAGGAAAATGCGCGGGATATTGCCCGGATTGGCGGCAGCTAGATTGCGATAATTTTCGAGCGGTGGGTTCGCCGATTGAGAGGTGCTGGAAAAATTTGAGTTCCTGACGGCTTAACCCACCCTACGGGGTCTATTGCCCTTTTCCCTTTCCCCTCTTAACCCACTACCCACTACCCACTACCCACTACCCACCACCTAACCGCTATGGGAAAACCAACTGGCTTCATCGAATATCTCCGCGAAGCACCGTCTGAGATCTCTCCAGCTGACCGCATCCGCAACTGGGACGAGTTTCATCTGCCGATGCCTGACGAGCGGTTGCAAACCCAAGCGGCCCGGTGCATGGACTGCGGGACACCCTTTTGCCACACCGGTACCGTGATTAGTCGCATGGCCAGCGGCTGCCCCATCAACAACCTGATCCCCGAGTGGAACGACCTGATCTATCGGGGTTTGTGGAAAGATGCCCTGGATCGGCTGCACAAGACCAACAACTTTCCTGAGTTTACCGGACGAGTTTGCCCTGCCCCCTGCGAGGGGTCCTGCGTATTGGGAATCACCAGTCCCCCGGTAACCATTAAGAATATCGAGTATTCCATCGCTGAGAAAGGCTGGGAATCGGGTTGGATTACCCCCACCCCCCCGGCCCAGCGCACTGGCAAGAAAGTGGCCATTGTGGGCTCGGGCCCGGCGGGGCTGTCAGCGGCGGACCAGCTCAATCAGGCCGGTCACTGGGTCACCGTTTATGAACGGGAAGATCGCCCCGGCGGGCTGCTCACCTACGGCATCCCCAATATGAAGCTCGACAAAAAGCACGTCGTCCAGCGTCGCCTCGATGTACTTGAGGCGGAGGGGGTAACCTTTGTGTGTAATACCGAGGTGGGTAAAGACCTACCCGCTGAGACGCTGCTCAACGAGTTTGACTCGGTTGTCCTGTGTACCGGGTCCACCCGACCTCGCGACCTGCCCATTGAGGGACGCGATCTTAAGGGTATTCACTTTGCCATGGAATTTCTCACTGAGAATACCCGAGCCGTGATCTCCGGGACCCCTGGGGAACAGTATATTTCAGTGGCGGGCAAAGATGTGGTGATTATCGGCGGCGGTGATACAGGCACTGACTGTGTCGGCACCTCGATTCGCCATGGGTGTGCCAGCGTCAACCAGGTTGAGATCATGCCGTGCCCCCCTGAGGACCGCGCCGCCGATAACCCCTGGCCCGAATGGCCCAAGATTTATCGCATGGATTACGGTCAAGAAGAAGCCGCTGCCCTGTTTGGGGATGATCCTCGGGTTTATGTCACCACCGCTACTCGCTTCGAGGGGGATGACCAAGGCCAGGTTAAGGCGGTGCATACGGTAGAAGTGCAGTGGGAACGCGATCAAAAGGGTCGCTTTAACCCCAAGCCTATCGCGGGTAGCGAAAAGATCATTCCAGCCCAGCGGGTCTTTTTGGCGATGGGTTTCTTAGGACCCGAGCAGCCTCTCCTTGATGCCCTGGGGCTGGAGCGAGATGCCCGCAGCAATGTCAAAGCAGAGCATGGTGACTATGCCACCAGTTTGTCGGGGGTGTTTGCCGCAGGCGACTGTCGCCGGGGCCAAAGTCTGGTGGTCTGGGCAATCAACGAAGGTCGCGGGGTCGCAAAAGCTTGCGATCGCTACCTGATGGGCTCGACCGACCTCCCTTAGTTGTTTGTCGAGGTTCAATTCAGATTTGATGGGTGAGTCCGCTGGCGCTGGGCGGGGTCGCTGTACTCAGTGGGGTTGCTGCGTCCGGTGAGTCAGTAACCTGTTTCACCACCCTCTACCCACCACCCTCTACGTCCCCCACCTCCTCTGCCCCCTCCACTCCTTATCTCTTCACCCCCTCACCCAATTGTCATGAAATCTAAAAAGCATCTCACTGCTTTTAGAATTGTCAAGAAATACTGAGTAGGTTACACAGCACCCATCCCCAATGGGTACCTTGAAAACGCTCAACCGTAGAACTCCTATGATAGAGCGTCTGCATAATTACTCACCCTAAAAACCCAAGGTACCTATCATGGATTTTGTTGTTGCCCAGATTAGCCTGCTTAAACACGTTGACCCCGTTATGTTGATGATTACCCTCGCGGTGATTTGGGGGGGGGCGATGACTTGGACCGTTAAACAGTCCCCGAGTGGATTGAAGTAACCCTGCTTCTCCTTTTACTCCTCAACAACAGACACACCTGGCGCCCAATGTCCTTAACGTGAGAGGGCAATTTGAGCGTCAGGTGTTTTTTTGTAAACTCCTGGCAACATTTGGGAGCCATTTTTCACATTCGGGTCCAAAATTGAAGTTCATTTACTAAATGGACATCATGGCTGGTATCCCTGACGCTGGCGTCGCCCTGATTAAAAAGTTTGAAGGACTGCGTCTCGAAGCTTATCCAGATCCCCTCAGCGGTGGCAAACCCTACACCATTGGCTATGGCAGTACCCGCACTAAGAGCGGCGGCGCATTTGCCATCGGCGACAAGATTTCTAAGGAAGAAGCAACTGAGCTGCTCATTCAGCAAATTGAAAGGGACTACCTTCCTCCCTTAGAAGATATCCCGAACTGGTCTACCTTTAACGATGACCAGCGTGGCGCTATCTTGAGTTTTGCTTACAACCTGGGAGCCCGCTTCTACGGGGCCAATAACTTTGAAACCATCACCCGTGTCCTGAGAGAAAAACAATGGGATCAAATCGAAGCGGCCCTCGTGCTTTACCGCAACCGGGGGACCAGTGTTGAGCGGGGCCTATTGCGGCGACGGCTCTCGGAAGCTGAGCTGTTTCTCAAAGGTGTGCCTGGTGAATATCTCAGCCCACCAGGCCAGCAGTTTCTCAGCGGTATTTTAGAGGCCCCCCAGCAGTATTTTGATGCCCAGGCTGACACCTTTGAGCCCGGCGAGCGGATTGTCTCAGTGACTCGACCGTTTATGCGGGGAGACGATATTGCGATCGCCCAAAAGACGCTGGTTAGAAAAGGCTATGACATTGATGCCGACGGCATTTTTGGCCCGGCTTCCAGGGCGGCCTTTGAAGACTTTCAAGAGAAAAATGATCTGCCCGTCGATGGCATTTTGGAAGACACCACCTGGGCAAAGCTACTGGCTCCGGAGCCCGATCTATCTCTCGAGTTAGAGACAGAGTTGGCCTCTAACTTAGATAATTTAGATTTAGATTTGGGATTGGAAACTGAGGCCGAACCAGAGTTAGTGCTAGGGTTAGAACCTTTAGAACCTGATCTGGATCTGGATCTGGACCTGGATCTGGGCCTAGACCCTGCGGCAGAGCTAGACCCCGTCACAGAGTCAGCCCCTGCCGCAGACTCAAATACCGATCTGGCAAATACCATTGCCGAACTTCCTGATTCTGGAGTTAAGCTAATCAAAACCTATGAGTTTGGCGACACGCCTCCTGAGGACGGCGCAGACGAACTGTTATTAGAAAAAATAGCTCAGGTCTTGCCTCCACAGAAAAAGATTCCGAACTGGTCTACGTTCAGCGATAGCCAGCGGGGAGCCCTTGTTAGCTTTGCCTATGACGTGGACACAAACTTCTACGGGGCTGATGGCTTTGAGGCCATGACCCGCGTGCTTAAGGGGAGCCAATGGGATCAGCTTGAGGCGACCCTGATAACTTACCCCGCCCCCGATAGCAGCGCTGAATCTGGCCTAAAGCGACGCCTCATGGAGGCTGAATTGTTCCTCAAAGAGGTCCCTGGAGAGTCTCTCAGCCCGCCGGGACAACAGTTTCTAAGTGGAGTTTTAGAAACGCCGCAGCAATATTTTGACGCCCAGGGTGAGACTTTTGAAGCCGGTCAGCGGGTTGTCTCGGTCACTCGCCCCTTTATGCGTGGTGATGATATTGCCACCGCTCAAAAAGCTCTGGTCAAGCAAGGATACGACATTGACACCGATGGCATTTTTGGTCCGGCTTCAAAAACGGCCCTCGAAGACTTTCAACAGAAAAATGGTCTGAGTGCAAACGGTATTTTAGACGCCACCACCTGGGAAAATTTGTTGGTGGCAGAGCCCGTTACACTCGAGCCGGTCACCCCTGAGCCCGACCTTGATACACTTCCGGTAATTCCGATTGGGGAACCGACCCCGGGGGAGCCGGGCGTCACCCCAGAAACACCACCCGCCGATTTGTCCCCGGCAAAATGGATTTGCACGCTGCAAAAAGATACCGTTTTGAAGCTGCGGCCTGATGATGCGAATCAACTCTCCGATGCTGAAAAGCAGATAGGAAGTGTGGGGGCGACCTATGGACTGCAATCCTATGCCTATGCTGACCCAGTGTTGGGAGATTTTAATGGCCATCTCAAAGTTGCCCTGCAAAATGAAACCATCAACGGCTTTAATACCTGGTTTGTGAAAGGAGATGCCGTCCAGATCACCTCTGCTGAGGGTGATGTGGTTTACCCCTGGGAAGAGCAGCAAGCCACGTTCGTTTTAAAGGTTTTTCGGAATACGGTTTTTAAGCGACTCCCGATGCAGTCTAGTGAATTGACGGAGGCTGAGAAAGTTGAGGTCTCCAAAGACACCGAGCTAGAGCTGCATTCCTATGCTTATCAAGATACCCACGGTGACTTTAGCAACCATATTCGCGTCGCCCTCAAGCGTCAGGAAGATTACCTCAATGGCTTAAGCCAGTGGTATGTCTACGACAAACATGCCTACGTTGAGTATGACGAAGGGATTGTGTATCCCCCTGCACCACTGCTTAAAGTCACCCAGGACACAATTATCAAACGCCGACCGGTGCAATCGTCAGATCTGCCCAAAGACCAAAAGTATATTATTCCTGAGGGCAGAGCTTTCATTCTAGATTCGTGGGCCCATACCGATGAACAGGGGAGAGCGTTTAATCGACACATTAAGTTCACCATTAAGCTCGAAACCGAATTTATTGAAAAAATCAGCACCTGGTATGTCTATGACCAGCACGCCCAGGTGATTTGGAACGACAAAGTTCTCTATCCGCCCTTTAGGGGCAATCCCTTTAAACTCCCTGGCAATGAAACCACGTTTTACACGGGGCAGCCGATTATCAAAGATGGCAACTTTACCTGGGGTGAGGCGACCAAAAACGGCACACGTTTACCGGCCAATGCTGAGATCGTCAACAATATTATCAACCTGGCCCAGGAGCTACAGAAGGCCCGGAATCTGATAGGCAAACCCTTTGTGATTAACTCCTGGTATCGTACCCCCGAGGCCAATAGCGCTGTGGGGGGGGCCAGGAACAGTCTGCATTTGCAAGGCAGCGCGGTTGATATGTATGTGCCGGGCTACAGTGTCAGACAGGTGGCCAATGCTTTGATGTCGAGCTGGCCTGGGGGCATTTTGATCTATAGCACCCACCTGCATTTAGACACGGGTCGGAAACAAGTCATTTTCTTGTAGGTTAGTTCTTACGATCTCTCTGACCCAGATCCCCGGTTTTTGTTTTACTTAAACCTGTGAACCCGAGGTCTCCGCCAAGAAACCGGAGATCTAAATCTGGCCTCTAAATTGCCAAGGTCATTGTGTTGGGAGAGTCTTGGAAATCTCCTTTGAGGACTTCAATCAGATCCAGGGTTGCCTGGTAGGCCGTTAGCTCATCGTGGGCTTGAAAGTAGTGAGCCGCATCTTGCCAGTCTGCGATCGCATCCCATCGATTCCCCAGCTGGCGATGCACCAACCCCCGCACCAAATACGCCCGAGCGTCATCAGGGGTGACCGATAAGGCCCGACTCAGATCTTGAATCGCCAGCAGATAGTCTTTGAGATGGTGGTAGCAACAACCTCGATTAAAGTAAGCACGCGGGTTGTTACCAAAGTCGAGGGCTTGGGTAAAGTCAACCAAAGCCGCTTGGTAACGCTCTAGTTGAAGATAAGAGACGCCTCGATCATTGTAAATTTCAGCAGTGGTGGCAACATTTGAGAGCGCAGTATGTTGCAGCGCAATGTTGTAGATCTCAAGGGCGGCGATGTGATTACCCAGGGCTGACTGAGCCAGCCCCAGGTTGTAATAGGCGCGGTGGTCGTCAGGGTGCTGGTTAATCAACTGTTGATAGTCTGCGATCGCATCCGAGTATTGCCCCAGGCGATAGTAGGCCAATCCTCGATTCAGATAAGACTCAGTAATCTCAGGATTGAGCTGTAGGCCCTGGGTGCAGTCTGCGATCGCAGCCCTCGGCTGATCTAATTGCAAGTAGGTCAGGCAGCGATTACTGTAGGCCACCGCCGAAGCTGGATTTACCTCAACCGCCTGCGAAAAGGCTACGACTGCTTGCTGATAGTCCGCCTGTTCAAAAGCAGCCACCCCCTGTTGAATCGCCAACTTATCGGGAGCCTCATCCAGGGGCACAGCCCAAGCAGCGGGACTGAAACATAGGCCGAACACCCAAAACAAAATGCTGATTCCAATCGTTAGCTTACCCAGGTAACCCATTGGAGACCCTCCAACAAAAACAACCTGCCCCCGAGAACCCACATTGTTCAATCACCCGTAATCGGCGAGGCAAAACAAATTTGGATCGACAGGAACAGGAACAATAAAAATCTGTGAGTGAGCTAAACTCTAACCCTACCAACCCTTCTCGGACTGGTCCAATACGTAGGCAGCAACGCTCTCAATTTGCTCGGGGGTAAGGCGACCCGCAAATGCAGGCATGGCGTTCTTACCATTGGTCACCTGGGCCTTAATCGCCTCTATGGAGGCCATATCGTACTGATCAAGATCGCTTTTCTGCAACGTTTTTGCAGCGTTGACGACGTTTCTTCCCCCCGCGTGGCAGGCTGCACAATTACCTGAAAATACTTGAGCGCCCTCCGCTAAATCAGCCGCAAACGCAGGCGATGCGACCATCAAGCTAGCAACAGTCATGAGCACTGCGATCGCAGAAAAAACATACTTCATGAACATATTCCAATGTGCGTTTCTCAAATCATAGGGAGGGCGATTGAGAGGCGTCAAGAGACACGCTGTCAATTTTGACTGACAACGCCTGTTGGGTCCAAAAAACTTGTCAAAAGAGCAGTTGAGCCAATATCTGGTCGTCTATTCTGGAGTGTAGTAGGGTTATTCCAAGCCCTAGCGATACTGAGCAAATCACATGATGCGTAAAACAATTTTGTTGGCTGCTCTCCTGGGCAGCGCCTTAGGTCTTAGTCTGGTTGGATGTTCCCACGGGGGCCATGCTGGCCATGACAGTTCCTCCTCAGAGGCAGCCATTACAGATACCACAGCTACAGAAACGGCCACAACAGCAAATAATTCTGACCAGGCGACAGATCAGCACGACATGGCGGCAAAAGAGGGCACACACGAGGTGGCCTCAAACGAGGGCACTGACGAAATGCATCACCATAAATCATTAGACATCCCAGAGGGAGAGCCGGTGCCCACCGTTGACCTGACGATTACCCCTGACCCAGTGGGCGGCTGGAATCTGCAGGTCGAAACCGCAAACTTTGCCTTTGTACCCGCCCAGGTTAACCAAAAGAGCATCCCTAACGAAGGCCATGCTCACCTGTATATCAATGGCGAGAAAATCACGCGTCTGTATAGCGAGTGGCACTATCTGCCGAGCCTGCCGCCGGGTGAGCATGAAATCATGGTGAGTCTAAACGCAAATGGTCACGAAGCTCTGACTCATAAGGGTAATCACATCGAAGCCATGGCCATGCTCACTGTACCTGAAGAAAATTCTCCTGAATAAACAGAAGAACTTACAAGGCTGCGGTTGTTAGACTCTGAACGGCTTTTCTTGGAAAGGTGAGGGGGTGAGGGGGTGAGGTAAGCTTCTTCACCCACTCACCAGCGCAGCGTATTCACCAGCGCAGCGCACTCACCATTTCACCTTTAAATCGCCAGCAATATACCCTCAAATGAACCAACGTTGCGATTGATGGCTCAACCTTAAGCAGACAAATTCTTCGGCGCTATTTATAGTAATGTCATCGGTGGATAAATCATCTCCCAATCTGTGTATCTATCAAGGAGAAAAAACTCGATGGTCTTTACCCCAGTTGCCCCCGCCCATTCTCTAATCACAATTCAAGGGGAGCCTGCTGTCCCCCTCGAGAATCTGCCTACCAGCTGGCGGCGCATTATTGACGGAAACTGGATGAGCGAGCCCAAAGTCTACACGGCGATGGCCCAGGTTTTTTTAGCAAAGCACCAGCAGGGCAATGTGTTGTTTTGCGAGCGTCCAGAAACTGCTCACCTAAAAGCAGCCTATTGCGAAGGCAATGGTCAGCTCGCCTACGAAGCGGTTGAACACTATGGCGAAGCTTTTTTACCTGAGAGCTATCCCAACTTCGATGAAATTCGCCAGCGAATCGCCGTATCGCCTGAGCAGACTGCTGAGCGCGTAGCCCTGGTGGATACCGTCAGCGACCTGTTCGATGAGCTGGGCTACGATGTCCCCGCCACGTTTTACTGGACGTTTTTGCATCCCCTCCAGCGGGCTGATTTGTTTGAGATTCGCTCGTTTCGCTTTAGTGAGCAAGACTTAGGGGTGGCGCGACAGTTTGACGCGATTTTGCACGGGGGCTATGTGTCAATGCTGCGACGGCTGATCGATAGCGTCTCCAGCCGCCATGGCTACTTTATCGAGCATGGTTGTGGGTGCGAAAACCATCTCGCCAAGCTCAAGCCCTGCGATACGCCCTTTGACTATCAACTACCAGCGGCGACCCGCCGCAAAACGCTGCGGGCCTTTTTCTGGAGTGTGATGGAAGAATATTTACTGTTTGAACAGCGGGCGGCCACACGGCTGGTCTATGCCGACAGTTTAGATTTTTAACTTGACTCGACGCATACGGGGCGAGGTGACCTTGCCCCTACGCGGCCAATACGGGGACCTCTGCCTCCACCGGGTTGACATCTCCGGCATCACAATAAATCTGCCAGGCGCTATCATTGCGATGGAGCAAAGAACCTCGCTCGGTAATGCAAATGGCGACGGAGGCATCTTCACTGGGCCCTCGGAATAAGGTCGCAGTATGTTGTTTGCTGCCCCCCAGATCATATTGATCGCAGGTAATTTGAAGCTCAAAGACAATGAATGTTTTCTCAACACTCGCACAGTAGTCTTGAATGGCTTCAAGCCTTTCGCGAATCTTCTCTCGACGTTTAACAGCAGGTAATTGTGTGACCGTGAGCAGCATCTCTCGTAATAAGCGACGCAACTTTTGCTTGACGTGATCCATTATCTTCACCACCTAAAGGACTGAGGTGATGACCCTGAGCTAAGTGGATGCCCCTGAGTTAGATATACCTGAGCTAGATATATAAGAAGAGTAGAGTGCGCTAAAGAATTCCCTAATCTAAGAATTCTCCTGTTAGATTTGAAACGAACAACAGGGAAGATCGGTTCTGCCCAAGAACTCTCTCGTTTAAGAATTCTTTTGTTAACTTTGAAACAGGCAGCAGGGAACGAAGTCTGGTTTGTGAAGATTGCATTAGCAATCTCTTTAAACCGTTAAAATTTCTAAATCTACCTCACTATAGCCACGGAAAATTGAAATGGCAATTACAGTCCATTGAAGGACTGTCGTGTTTATTGATACGGTATTCTAATGCCCGCATTACTGGATATTTGGTTAATCGCAACCCTGGGCTTTTTAGGAAGCTTTGGTCACTGTGTGGGTATGTGTGGCCCTATTGCAGCCGCTTTTTCGCTCTCCCAAGGTGAGTCTAAATCGGGGGCTGAGACCCCACGCACCTGGCAACATCACCTTTGGTTTCACGGGTTGCTTAACCTGGGGCGATTGCTGAGTTATTTACTGGTCGGGGCTGGGATTGGGGCACTGGGTTCGGTGTTGTTTGCCAGCGGACAAATGGCGGGGGTGGGCAGTCCCCTGCGGCGGGGCATCGCAATTTTAACGGGCAGCCTTTTGATCTGGTTTGGCCTGACCCAGGCCTGTCCGGGGCTGCTGCCCAAGCTGCCGATACTACATCCGGTTGCCCAAACCCATGGGCGACTCAGTCAAAAAATGTCTCGCCTGTCTGAGCAGCGGCACTGGTGGACCCCGGTAGCGTTAGGTCTACTGTGGGGGCTGATTCCCTGCGGCTTTTTATATGCGGCCCAGCTGCGGGCGGCGGAGACTCAGCATTGGTTAGGGGGGGCGGTCACGATGGGGGCGTTTGGGTTGGGAACCCTGCCCGCTATGCTGGGGGTGGGGGTCTCGACAGCTTTTTTGAGTCGCGATCGCAGGAGCCAACTCTTTCGTCTGGGGGGGTGGGTCACTCTATTTATTGGGGTCTTAATCCTGATGCGAACTGGCGACACGATGACCGACTACAGCGGTCATGCATCGGTGATCTGTCTGGCGCTGGCCCTGGTGGCCCGCCCCCTCAGTCGACTGTGGGCAGCACCGCTGCGCTATCGGCGGGCATTAGGGGTCGGGGCCTTTGTGCTGGGCTGGATACACACATTGCATATGATTGAGCACACCTGGCGCTGGCAGTTTGAGGCGGTGGCCTTTATGCTGCCCACCCATCAGGTGGGGGTCTGGCTGGGGGCAATTTCGCTGACCCTGATGACCCCGGCGGCGCTAACCAGTTTTGACTGGGCCCAGCGGGCATTGGGCAATCGCTGGCGGCGACTACACCTGCTGAGTGTGCCGGCACTGGGGCTGGTGGCGGGCCATATGATCTTAGTGGGGTCGCACTATTGGGGTGCCCTGGCACTGAGTTGGCACAACCATGCCCAGGTTATGCTGGTGGCGGGTCTGGTCGTGGGGGTGCTGGCGGTGCGATCGCGTTTAGTCTGGACCTGGTTCTCTCAAGAAAAATGGTATGCGTTACCCATTAAAACTAAACCGTCGTCAAAAGTGGTTGATCAGTGCTGCTCTGAGCCTGGGGCTATCCATAGCACCGCTGCGAGTAGCCCCCCTACAGGCCCACAAAGTTGAGCTAGATGGCACGATTGGGGCCACGCTGCATATCGAGCCTAACGATACGCCTCGGGCGGGGGAGCCTGCGCTCACCTGGTTTGCGTTGACCCAGCGGGGCGGTGAGTCAGTGCCTTTGACGGACTGTGACTGTCAGCTAGCGGTGTTTAGCCAGTCTGAGCCTGAGCCGGTTTTGGAGCCTGAGCTCAAAGCAGTGAGCGCGGAAGGCTACGAAGACATTCCCGGTGCGGATATTAACTTTCCCCAGGTGGGAGCGTATGAACTGGTCCTCACAGGTGCCCCGATCAGCGGAGACGGGTTTGAAGCATTTGAGCTGCGCTTTCCGGTGACGGTGGCGGCGGGGCAGGCGGTTTCGGCAGGTGGGGAAGATAGGGCAGAGGGAAATGGGGGAGATGGGGGAGATGAGGTGGCGACCGGTGAGTCGGATGTCTATGGTGATACGTCTGCTGACGTGGGTGAGGCTAAGGTGCGATCGCGGACACCCTTTACTATTGGCATCGGCGTGCTGGCAGCGGCGGCAGGAGTTGGGCTGGCTTTCCGACGTCGGAAATGATTGGGTTTGAATGGGGAATCGGTTGACCTTTGAATTGATCGAGATGGTGGGTTTGGATGGGTCGGTTCCCTAATATATCCAGGCCATCAGCAACCCACCCTACGGTTTTGCCCCCGTATACCCCTTCGGGATGGCTAACGCCTTTCTTGAATACCCCTTGGGCTATGCGCCCTTTCCGCTTCGCCTTTCGCCCTTCGCCTTTCCTACCCCATCCTCCCCTACCTCCTTCTTTCTGTTATTCTCAAAGAACCTTTCTGTTCAACGGGCATCTCCACTGAATAGCTAAACCAAACACGCTTCAAATTTGGGACTGACCCCTATGGAGACACTCAAACTTAAAGTTGGCGGCATGGCCTGTGGGGGCTGTGCAGATAACGTACAAACTAAGCTGGCAGCGCTGCCGGGGGTGACCCAGTGCAATGTGAGCTATGACACGAAACAAGCGACTTTGCAGTACAACCCGAGTCAGGTGACCGTGGCGCAGATGCAAGCAGCGGTTAAATCCGGTGACTTTAGCCTGGAACCCGTGTCGTAAATCCTTGTAAGTCCATGGAAACCTTAACCTTGAAGGTGGGGGGCATGAAGTGTGCCGCCTGTGTTTCGATGGTTGAGCGGACAGTGGCGGCGTTGCCGGGGGTGGCTGAGTGCACGGTAAATTTTGCCACTGAACAGGTGACGGTGCAGTGCGAACCGCGTCAGCTCAACTCAGAAACCGTGCAGCAGTCCATCGAGGGGATTGGGTTTCGGGCCTATCCCCTGGTCGATCGCTCAGACGAAACAGAAGATATTGAGGCACAGCTGCGCGAGCAGGCGGCTCGAGACCTGCGGCGCAAACTTTGGGTGGGGGGCATCGTCAGCACGGTGCTGGTGGTGATGCACACGCCCAAGATGTTGGGGTTACACCTGGCGTGGCTACCGATGTGGTTTCATAACCCATGGTTGCAGCTTGCCCTGGCCACCCCGGTGCAGTTTTGGTGCGGCCAGGCTTTTTATGTCGGCGCGTGGAAAAACCTGCGGCACCGCAATGCCAACATGGATACCCTGGTGGCCCTGGGGACCACCGCCGCTTATTTTTATTCGCTGGTGCCAACGATCTGGCCAGAGGTGTTGAGACAGCAGGGCCTCGCCCCCGATGTTTATTACGAAGCCGCAGCGGTGGTGATTACTCTGGTGCTGCTGGGTAAGGCGCTCGAGCAGCGGGCCAAGCACAAAACCTCCGAGGCCATCCGTCAGCTGATGGGGATGCAGGCCAAAACAGCGCGGGTGTTGCGGGGTGCTCAACCGGTTGAGATTCCCCTCGCTGAGGTGCAGCTGGACGATCGGGTGATGGTGCGCCCCGGTGAGAAAATCCCCCTGGATGGCGAAATTATTGAAGGCAGCTCCACCGTCGATGAGTCGATGATCTCGGGGGAAAGCCTGCCGGTGCAAAAACAGGCGGGCGACGAGGTGATTGGGGCCACCTTGAATAAAACCGGGCGGTTTACATTTCGGGTGACGCGGGTGGGGGAGGCCACGGT
This sequence comes from Cyanobacteria bacterium J06635_1, assembly GCA_039820425.1. Taxonomy (GTDB): domain Bacteria; phylum Cyanobacteriota; class Cyanobacteriia; order Phormidesmidales; family Phormidesmidaceae; genus SIO4C1. The sequence goes on along the minus strand of JBCBQD010000007.1, from coordinate 13,450 downwards.
TTTGTCGCAGATCGTACAGCTGATCCAGGCGGCGCAGCTCTCCAAAGCGCCGATCCAGCGGGTGGTAGATCAGGTGACGCGGTGGTTTGTGCCGGTGGTGATTGCGATCGCACTCCTCACCTTCTGCATCTGGTTTGCGGTCACCGGCAACGTCACCCTGGCCATCGTCACCATGGTCAACGTGCTGATTATTGCTTGCCCTTGCTCCTTGGGGTTGGCCACCCCCACCGCGATCATGGTGGGCACCGGGCGCGGCGCAGAGTGCGGCATCTTGATCAAAGGGGCCGACAGCTTAGAGATGGCCTACAAATTGCAAACCATCGTCCTGGATAAAACCGGCACCCTGACCGAGGGCAACCCCCGTGTCACCGACTACATCACCCTGGTCGGCGTCACCCAGGAGGCCACGGTTTCGCGCCAGCCGGTCAAAGCAGTGTCCCAGGTGCTGGATTTGCCCCGACTGAGGCCAGCCGATTTGCTCTGGCTGATGGCCGCCCTGGAGGTGAATTCCGAACACCCCCTGGGGGAGGCGATCTTAAACTACACCCAGGCCCAGGCCCCGGTATTTGTCAGTACAGCCCTGGTCAATAGCCAGCTGAGCGACTTTGAGGCAGTGGCGGGCAGCGGTGTCCAAGGCAATGTGGCCAATCATCGGGTCCACATTGGCACCCACCGCTGGATGAGCGAACTCAAGATTCACACCCAAATTAAGACTCCCCAGGGGGAGCTGCTATCTGACTTGCAGGCCCAGTGGGAGGCGGCGGGCAAAACCGTGGTTTGGATTACGGTGGATGGCATCGTTTGCGGCCTAATGGGAATTATGGACACCCTGAAGCCGTCGTCGGCCAAGGCGGTGCAAACCTTGCGCAAAATGGGGCTCAAGGTGGTCATGCTGACCGGCGATAACCGCCGCACGGCGGACGCCATTGCCCAGCAAGTCGGGATTCAAGAGGTGGTGGCCGAGGTCCGTCCCTCCCAAAAAGCGGCAATGATTCAGCAGCTGCAGTCAGATGACAAGGCTTCGAAAAACGCCCGGCAGGCCGTCGCCATGGTTGGCGACGGCATCAATGACGCCCCTGCCCTGGCCCAGGCCGATGTGGGCATTGCCATTGGCACCGGCACCGACGTTGCGATCGCAGCCAGCGACCTGACCCTGATTTCAGGCGATTTGCAGGGGGTGGCCACCGCCATTCAACTCAGTCGGGCCACCATTCGCAATATTCGCCAAAATCTGTTTTTTGCCTTTATCTATAACGTGGCCGGTATTCCAATCGCGGCTGGAGTCCTATTTCCGGTTTATGGCTGGCTCTTAAACCCGGTTGTCGCCGGAGCAGCTATGGCCTTTAGCTCTGTTTCGGTGGTCACCAACGCCCTCCGGTTACGCCGGTTTCAACCAGCCAACCGGTCTCGCCCATCGCGCCAGCGGTCATCCCACCGGGTTCCCCTCATATAGTGCCGGATACAGTTAGGACCAGATATGGTGCCGGTTCAGGCCCCTTGCGCCTTCTTTGATATTTTCTCTTAGAAAAATGAATCAATTGCTCTGATCATATTGGAACCCTTAAGGAGCTGTTGATGTCAAGACTATTAGCAGCTGATAAAAGAGTCCAATCCAGGCCGAGGCTTAACTTCAAATAAGTGCTGATTTGCATAAAGTTCAGATAAAAAGAGGGGGGGTTTGAGGAAAATTCACCTGTTAAGGGCGGTTTTGGATGGAGTTGATTCACTGCTGTTTTAGCAGGCGTCTGCTATGCTCGTAGAAACTTAAGGGTGCTTATCTCAAAAAGCGCGGTTTGATCATTAAATTTTGAGCTTTTTGAGTGCAGAAATAACAAGCTTTGAAAAAGGGTGTGGCTTCCTGATTCCCGAATGTTTCTTTGTAGGGTGAAATTACGGCTAGTGTTTCAGCTTGTTCTACCAAGGCTGAGGTTCGTTGTTTAAGCTCTAAAAACTGAGCATATCAGTCTGCTGATAGCTTAATTTGTGATTCTTTGAAATGCCCACTTATGGGTAGTTCGGAAAGGATGACTACAGACGACCTCACGAAATGACTGATAGAGTAGCCCATTAAGTTCGCCGAGCCGGTATATGAAGACCCTGACCCTCAAAGTGAGCAGGCTAGACTCTGCTGATAAAGTCACTCTTGCTGAAAAAACATTAACTTCCCTGTCGGGCATTATTAATTTTAAGGTCAAAGCTGACGTCGAAGAGGTGATCATCCGCCACGGGCAGCAGATTGAACCCGAAAGCTTTCAACAGGCCCTGGAAGCCGCTGGTTTCTTGGTATACCCGGTCTACGACCAACCCCACCAGGTCTTTAATACGGGCGATCAGGTGCGGCGTAGAGATGCCCGCCAAACGCTCTATAAGCAAGTATTTGGCATTGTCGTCTGCTGTTTGCTGGTGATTGGGCATTTGCCAAGCCTGCTCGAGGTTGACATTGCCTGGATTCCTAAAGTGTTGCAGCTCCCCTGGGTGCAATTGCTGCTGGCAACGCCGGTGCAGTTTTGGTGTGGCCAGTCATTCTATGCTGGTGCCTGGCGTTCGCTGAGACAACGGGTGGCCACCCTGGATACGCTGGTGGTGTTGGGAACCGGCACTGCCTACTTTTATTCACTGTTGCCCACATTTTTTCCTCAGCTTTTAATTGCTCAGGGGCTAGCACCCGAGGTCTATTACGAAGCCTCGGCCTTGGTGATTACGTTGGTGTTGATTAGCCAGACCCTTGACAAGCGCGCCCAGCTAAGAACCTCTAACGCCATGCGCAAGCTGGTAGAAATGCAGGCCAAAACGGCCTGCGTGCTGCGCGAAGGTCAGGCAGTTAATACGCCTCTGGTGGATGTCAAACTGGGTGATTTTGTGCTGGTGCGGCCCGGTGAGCAAGTGCCCCTCGACGGGGAGGTGGTCGAAGGGTATTCGAGCGTGAACGAATTCATTTTGACTGGCGCAGATGCCCCCGTCGAAAAGCGAGTGGGCGATCCGGTGACCGGCACCACGTTTAACCAATCGGGTCAGTTTGTGTTTCGCGTCACCCGAGTCGGGGCAGTCACTGTATTCACCCAGTTGATAGAGCTGGTCAAATCGGCCCAGCGCAACAAGAAACCCAGCCAGCGCACGGTGGATCGGCTGACGGGGTGGATTGTGCCCTTGATGATCTTGCTTGCGATCGCAACCTTTGTCGGCTGGCTGGTAGTGACCAGCAACCTGACCATGGCGTCGGTGACCATGGCAAACGTGCTGATGATTGCCTGCCCGGCCGCCTTGGGTCTGGCGACCACCCTCGCCCTGATGATTGGTGGGGTCGGCAGTGCCGAGCGCGGGATCTTGATGCAGGGGGCCGACACCCTTGATTTAGCCCATCAGCTCCAGACCATTGTCCTTAACAAAACTGGGACACTCACCCAGGGCAAACCCCGAGTCACTGATTATCTCTCGGTGCGCGGGGCGTCTCACCACCATTCTTTTTCCCTCAAGCCTGCGACCGATACCTTTAGCGTGCTTAACCTGCCTCGGCTTGACCAGGCGGACGTGATGCGGCTGATCGCAGTGATCGAAGGGTACTCTGGGCATCCCATTGGTGACGCCATCTGCGACTATGTTCAAACCCAGGCCATTGAGCTGATCAATCCTATTCGGTTTCCCTCCAACAGTGACTTAAGCGACTTTGAACTGGTGGCTGGCAGCGGCGTACAGGGCAAGGTCTCGGGGCGGTTTATTCAGATTGGCACCCGCCGCTGGCTGGAGGAGCAAGGCATCAACACCCAGCTGACTAACTTTCAAGGCGACTCGCTACCGAGCCTGCAACTGACCTGGGAAAACGAAGGCAAAACGGTGATTTGGGTGGCGATTAACCACGCGGTGAAGGGGTTGATTGGCGTCAGCGATCCGATCAATCACAATGCCCCCGACCTGGTCAAAGCCCTGCACCAGATGGGCATCGAGGTCGTGATGATGACCGGCGACAATCACCGTACCGCCGAGGCCATCGCTGAAGAGGTGGGCATCCAACACGTCATTGCCGAGGTGCGAGCTGACCAAAAAGTCTCTGTGATTAAGCAGCTGCAATCAGGCAGAGGCAAAGGGCCCAAGCGCGTCGTGGGGATGGTCGGTGACAGCCTCAGCGACGTGCCTGCCATTGCCCAGGCCGATGTGGGCATTGCCATGGGCGTGGCCAATGACCTGGCCATTGCCGCCAGCGATATGGCGTTGCTCTATATTGGCCTGCCCGGCGTGGTCGAAGCCATTCAGCTGAGCCGCGCTACGGTGCGTAATATTCGTCAAAACCTGTTTTTGGCCTTTATCTTTAATGCGATTGGTTTACCAGTGGCCGCTGGGCTGCTTTTCCCCTGGTATGGGTGGCTACTGAGCCCGCTGATCGCCGGGATTGCGATCTCACTGAGCCTGGTGGCTGTGGTCTTCAATTCCATGCGATTGCGCTGGTTCCGCCCTCGTCTGGAGCCCAGCATCAAGCGCTCAGCCGGAATCTTGAGCAAGATTCGCCCCGACTTTGTGCTGTGGCTGTTGGGCAGCAGTGCCGCGATTTGGGTCTTAGCCGGTTGGCTCTATCCCGATCACCTCGGTCAGGTGCTGGGGTATCTCTGTGGTCTTTGCTGGCTCGCCCTGGTGTTGGCCTTTGGATTGCGATCGCGTAGCTGGTTGTTCCGATGTCGGCAACAGATTGGGCTGGCGGCTCTGGCCTACAGTCTGCAATACTTACTCTGGGGAATCTTAAAGCAACCCATCGGACAAATTCTCTGGCAAAATCTGCTGCCGGGTTTGATTCTCTCACTGCTCTCGGCGCTTTTATTTGTAATCGTTCTCGGCAATCGTCAGTCTGTAGAAAAACAACCTTCTGACAGCCTGCTTTCTGCTAATTAAAGTCACACCATTACGACTGCCTCAGACCTCGAAAACACCTACCGTATTCTAAGTCCTATGTCAGAGCTATCCACCCTTTTGCTACTTGCCTGCACCACTTGTTTGAACGGACAAGTGGCGCAGTTACCCACAGCTGTCTGCGATACGCCACAGCAACAGCAATCGGCCGAGTGTTCATCTGCTGCGCCTGCGGCGGCGACTTCTCCCACTTCTCTCAGCGTCGAGCTCGAGTCTGTGCCTCCCATTGGTCCCTACACCCGGGGTGAGCGAGTAATCGAGCTACAAGAGCAGCTATCTCAGCTCGGTTACTACAGCGGTAAGCTCGACGGTATTTATGGTCGGCTTACCCGCTCGGCGGTCACCCAGTTTCAACAAGAAAATGGGCTGCGTTCCGATGGAATTGTTGGGGCCAAAACCCAGGAAGCTTTGGCCAGGCAGTCTACGGATGTGTCCACGCCTGACACGGCATCCACGCCTGTAGAGCCCTCCTCTGAGGCTGCAACCCGCCCATCCTTTGACCCTGAACCTTTTGTAAAGCCAGAGCTGGTGATTAAACCCCCCGTGGTCACTGCGCCTGCAAATCCTTCCGTGGATGCCCCCAATGCCGACCCCGGCAGCGCCCCCAGGGTAACCCCGTCTGTCGTTGAGCCAGCGGCGGCTCAAACGCTATGGTCTAGCTCTGCCACCGCCATTCAGAATGCGTTTGGCTCACCATCAGCCCCGATCAAAAAAGCATTTGCCGTAGCTGCTGGGCTTTCGCTGTTGGCGGGCTGGGGCGTGGTGATTCGCCGCGAAGCCAAGCGCAATGCTCTGATCGAAGACAACCTGGGGTTATCGAGTGACATTGAACTGCTGCTGGCCGATCTGCCAAGATCGGCAGATCCCATTGTTGAGCAAACGGCATCAAAACCAACTAAGTTAACGACCCGCCGCGCCAAGACCCTGGTGGCAACCCTGGTTTCGAACGATTGCACCCCTGAGAGTGCCTACGAATATCAGCTGGTGGATGATGCCGATGGCAGTTTTGTGTTAATTAACCGAGAGCTATGGCTAACCCATCACCGCCCCGACCAGGCAAATCTAAATCGCTACACGGTTGTGATTCGCTGTACTGACCGACGGGGTGTTTCGATTGATCAACCGTTCAGGATTCGGGGGATGCCCAGTCTGACAACGACTCGCCCCGCTGGTGCAACCACCTCTCAAAATAGCCGGGTTGGCGCTTTGTCTGGCATTGGTTAGGTCTGTGGTTATGGTTCTTCAATAATTTGGGTGTTAGGGGTTAGGTTCTAACGTCTCTAACACCTAACACCTAGAACCTGAAACCTTCTCTGACCGGGCTTTTATATCTACGCCGCTCCCTTCGGCTCGTAGCGTGCTTAAAGTTACAACAGCTACCAAAAATAAATATTTTTGGTAGGGTTTCTGGTGTCCCTATCCCTGATAAGATCATCTATAAGAGGTGATTAAACTTAATACATATCCCATGGTTTCTACGAGCTTAGCGCCAACCCACTCTGGAGTTAGAGTTGGGTTAGGCAGGGTCTTAGTGGTTGAAGACGAAGAGCTGATTAGGGAAACAGTTGCACTCGCGCTAGCAGAAGAAGGCTTTGATATTTTGGTCGCAGAAGATGGCCCCACCGCTTTAGAGAAGCTGATTGGGTCCGCAGATGGCAGCAAAGAGCCGGTGGCCGATGTGAGTTTGGTGATTTTAGATCTGATGCTGCCGGGCATGAATGGCTTAGACCTGTGTCGCCTGGTACGTCATCGTGGTCTAGAGGTCCCGATTTTAATCTTGAGTGCCAAGGGCACCGAGATGGATCGGGTGGTTGGCCTGGAGGTCGGCGCAGATGACTATCTGACGAAACCCTTTGGCATGCGTGAGTTGATTGCCCGCTGTCGGGCTTTGCTGCGTCGCGCCCAGTCCAAAACCAGTGCAGATGAGAGTGCCGTTCTCAAGTTTGAAGACATTATTCTCCATTCTAAGGAGTGCCGTGTCTTTTTGCGCGGTGAAGAGATCAATCTCTCCCCCAAGGAGTTCAAAATTTTAGAGCTGTTTATGAGTCAGCCCCGTCGGGTATGGTCTCGGGATCAAATCATTGATCAAGTCTGGGGCTATGACTTTATGGGAGATAACAAAACGGTGGATGTTCACATCCGCTGGATCCGCGAAAAACTGGAGGTGGATCCCAGTCACCCCCAATACCTTAAGACAGTCCGCGGATTTGGATATCGTCTGGGGTAGCGGATGCCCGCAAAACCAATGAGATCGCAACAGGGCATGGTGGTATCGCCCCATACACTGGCATCCAGGGCCGGGGTGTGGGGGCTTCGCCAGGGGGGCAGTGCGGTGGATGCTGCGATCGCAACCCATGCGGCGCTGTCGGTGGTCTATCCCCATATGACTGGTCCGGGCGGCGATGCCTTTTGGCTGATTCATGAGGCCAGCACCCGCCAGCAATATGGTTTGAATGGTTCGGGGTGGGCGGCCCAGGCCGCGACCGTAGACGACTATCAGGGCTGCGCGCAGATTCCCCAGCGGGGGCCGCGGGCCGCGATCACGGTGCCCGGTGCCCTCGATAGCTGGTGGCAGGCCCATCAGCGGTTTGGCAAACTCCCCTGGGTTGAGCTGTTTAAACCAGCAGTGCAGTTGGCTAGCCAGGGCTATCCCCTATCGGCCTCCCAGGCACGATGGACTCAAAAAGATCGGGCCCTGCTAGAGCAATACGGCGGCGCGGATCCGTTTTTACCCGGTGGAGAAGTCCCCAGACAAGGAACCCTGGTTAAAAATATGGCCCTCGCCCGAGTCCTGTCAGCGATCGCCACGAAAGGCATCGATATTTTTTACAAAGGGGAGATCGCCCAGCGCATGATCGACTGCCTGGGCGGCGGCTTGCTCAGCCTGGCGGATCTGGCCGACTATCGGGCTAACTGGGTAACCCCAATTGCAACCACCTATCGAGATCGCACCATCTATGAACTGCCCCCCAACACGCAAGGGTTGGCCGTTTTAGAGATGCTGAACATCATCGAGCCCTTTGACCTGCTCAAAATGGGTCCTGACAGCGCTGACTACTACCACCTGATGGTGGAGGCGACGAAGCTGGCGTTTTGCGATCGCGACCGCTGGTTAGGCGATCCTGACTTTGTTGAGATTCCCGTCGAGACACTGATCTCAAAGTCCTATGCTAACCGACGGCGCGCCCGCCTCAGCCTGAGCTATGCCCAGCAGCCCCTCGCGGCCGCCATTGGCGGAGATACGGTATATGCCGCCGTGGTCGATGGCGACGGCAATGCCGTGTCTACGATCCAGAGCCTCTACTTTGACTACGGCTGCGGCATTGTCCCCCCAGGTCTGGGGTTTGTGCTCAACAATCGGGGTTCTCTCTTTTCCCTGGAGCCTGACCATGCCAATGTCCTGGCCCCTGGCAAACGCCCGTTTCACACCCTGATCCCAGCTCTGGCCCTGGCGGGTGATCAACTCGATCTTGTCTTTGGCACCATGGGGGGCGAAGGCCAACCCCAAACCCAACTGGCGCTGCTCACCCGGGTGCTTGACTTTGGTTTTGATTTGCAAACCGCTGTCAATCTTCCCCGCTGGCGTTGGGGTCGCACCTGGGGTGACGCCAGCGCTGAGCTGGTGGTCGAAAACCGAATTCCGATCGAAGTTCGTCGCGAGCTGACCCATCGCGGCCATGCTGTGCGCACCACCACCGACTGGTCAGATGAGCTGGGCCATGCCCATATGATTCGCCGACTGGCCGACGGCAGCTTAGAGGGAGCCTGCGATCCGAGAAGCGACGGGATTGCGGTTGGGGTTTAAGCTGCCTGCTGATAGTCGTCGTCTCCCTCAAACCCATGGGGAATCGGCTGCAGCCCAGAGGCTAAGAGCGCCTGGAGCTTGGCAATTTTGCCACTGTTGTAAACCCGAAACTCGCTTTGAACGGTGGCTTGCTCCTTACGGACGGCCTGGTTGATCACCAGCGATCCTTTGGGGTCTGACACCGAGCGATGAAAGGTACCCGGCGGGATGCGCAAAATATGGGTATTCGCATCAAGCCGCACCACATGGAAGGGATGGTCCCAGTCAAAGTTAACCAGGTAAAAAGTGCGCCCCCCGGACACCGCCAGCAAATTGTCCTCTTGACCTGGATGCAGGTAAAACTGCCAGTCACCCCCACGGGTATTGTTGGGGCTCACCGCCGGGCCATTGTGAAAGACCAAATCTCGCGCATTGGAGCTGGTCACGGTAATGTCAAAAAACTGAACACTCGGGGTATCTCTGAATTTTTGGAAGGGTAGAAGCTCAAACATGGGAGGAACCTGCGGCGACAAAACCAGGACAATAAAGCTGTGCTGTGAAACCTTGGCCATATCCAGACCTGTCGTTTGCGCTATTGCATCTGTCAGGTTAGCCAGGACAATAGATATCCATGGAAGCCTTCACTTGCAACAGCTAACCTGACTCGCAAATGACCTAATGCATCAGGACATTTGCCATATAGGAAAAACTCAGGTTTGGATGTGGTTTATTGTTTCCCAAGCTAACCGCCCTGTTTTGATGGATCAAACCGCTAATTTGGGTATATCTATTCGCTAAGCGCATAGATAGTATCTATGAACATTTTCCAGTTAGAAATTTTGGTGACCGTCGCTGAGCTGGGCAGTTTCTCGGAAGCTGCATTAAAGATTGAGGTGTCTCAGTCAGCAGTGAGCCGCGCAATCGCTTCCCTAGAAACCGCTCTAGGGGTTCCCTTGTTTACGCGGGGGCGATTTGGGGCCAAACTCACGCCCATCGGTGAACGCATCGTCCACACCGCCCACCAGATACTCGATCTTAAGGAGCACATCGACTATGAGGTCAACTTAGAAAAAGGGCTCTACAACAGCCGTCTGCGCATTGCCTCATTTCGCAGCGCCGCTACCCACCTGCTGCCCCCCAAGCTAGCTGAGTTTCGCCGGAGTTTTCCACGGGTTGAGGTGTCGCTAACAGAGCTAGACCCGGCAGGGGTCGAATATGCCCTGCGAGAGGGTCGTGCTGACATTGGTCTACTGCCCTTGCCCCGCTCCGATGAGTTTGCCAGTTGGGAAATTGCCCGGGATGAGTATGTGGTCTTGCTGCCGAGGGAAGCCGCACCGCTACCGGCTGAGCTCACCTGGCAAGATCTCGCCCACCAATCGTTCATCTTGTTCAACTATGCCGAATGCACCTCTGCGGTGCGCGATCATTGGGCCCAGTGGGGCCAGTCGCTCACCGTTGCCTATGTGATCAAAGAAGATTCCACCATTGTTAGCATGGTGGCCCAGGGGTTGGGGGCTGCCATTTTGCCGCGTCTGGCGGCGATGCCAATCCCTGAGGGGGTGCAGGTAAGGTCGCTACCCCAGCCCCTGGAGCGCGTAATTGGGGCGGCGGCTTTATCCACGACTCCCCTCACCCCAGCAGCGGATATGTTTTTAGACGTGCTGCGATCGCAGGGGCAGTTTGCAAAAGTAATCGGGAATGGGGAATAGGAAATGGGTCAATAATCCTGCCATTCTTATGCCGTTCTTATAGGTTGTCATCAAGGATGGTTCATTCATATGGACTTCATGGAAGGCTACCTTCTTTGAAGACATCCTGGAAATTTGGAGTCTACGGAGTCAGTAGCTTCCCGGAGGTCAGTAAAATTTGGCTAGGCTAAACCTTGGCCACATCCAGACCCGTGGTTTGCCCTACAGGAATTGCCTAATCTGTTTGCCTGTTGGCAAAACCTCACGTTTTCAAACTGGATGTGGTTCATCTGCCGCCCATTGCGGACTCCGACCCTATGAACCCTGAAACCTTTAACGGCCGTCAAACCACCACCTTGCCAAAGCCCTCACTAACTGAGCAGGGCACAGACAAAGGCTGGGGCAGACGTTGGCCCCTGGTAATTTTGCTGATCGGCGGTTTGCTGACGCTGGGGTTGCAGGTATATTCCCGTAATGGTGTGCTGTTTAGCGGTGACGGCGGGCTCAAGGCCCTACTGGCGCAGCAAATGGCCCATCAGTTGAGTAGGGGCAACCTCAGTCTGGATCTGCAGCTGCCCGGTGAACCCTGGGTGCAGACGCTCTGGCAGCAGGGGCTGTATCCGTTTACGCCCCCCTATGTCTATGAGCAGGGGGCCAGGCACTTTATCACCTTCCCGTTTACCTTTCCAGCGGTGACCGCTCCGTTTTACGCCCTGTTGGGCTACCGTGGGCTCTACGTGGTGCCGCTGGTGGCGCTGTGGGTGATCTGGGGACGGTTTTATCAAATCTGTCGGCGGCTATCGCTGCCCCCTTTGGTCACAAGTCTGAGCCTGGCTGCAGTGGTGCTAGCATCGCCGCTGCTGCCCTATGGGGCGATGTACTGGGAGCACACCCTGGCCGTTGCCCTGGCCTTTTGGGGCGTGACCACCGTTTTGTTTCCGACTGCTCAGTTTCCGACTGCTAAAACCTTGTCTCCGACCCTGGGGGGCGTCGCCGTTGGTGGAGCGCTGATTGGTTTTGCCGTTTGGTTTCGCCCCGAGTTTCTGTGTTTAATTGCCGCGCTGGGGGCCGTCGCGGTCCTGGGGCAGCTGATTCACCTTGGGGGTTTTCGCCTGGGATGGCTCAAAATTGCTGTCTTGATTGGGGCAATGGGGGCTACGGTGCTGGCGTTCTTTGCCATTAATGGGCAGGTGTATGGTCACCCCCTGGGCATTCACGCCATCCAGATTGTCGAGGAGTCTTCTCCAACCCAGCAATTGGCCCAGGCAAAGGCCAGCTATGGGCAGCTATTAACGGCACTGTTTCGCTATTTTCCGCTCATGGTGCTGGCGATCGCGGCCCCGCTACTTCCCCTTTTGAATGCTCCGCTGAAGGCTGACTTTAAGCTCCCCGCCAATGTCAGAGTATTGTTGCTGGTGGGGTTGCTCTACGCCGCCAGCGTGCCGTTGATTGTACCGCCGGGGGCGGGGGGCAAACAGTGGGGGCCTCGCTTTTATCTAATTTTGATCCCACTGGCCGTCCTGGCGATCGCCCAACCGCTCAGCACGCTACTGAACCATCGCCCCCTGTCCCGCCGGGTAGCCCTGGGCAGCTTCGCACTCTTTCTAGCGATGGGAGTTCATCTTAATACCCTCCAGGGTGGGCTAAGGGTGTATGGTGATTCGCAGACCCAGTCGGTCTCCTTGGCTAAAAATTACGGCCCGATTGCACCAATGGTGCAAATGCTCGATAACCAGCCCATACCCTGGATAGCGATGTCCCAACAGTTTGTAGCCCAGCAACTGTGGCCTAGCCTGCCAGACAAAACCTTTTTCTTAGCCGATACCCCAGAGACCTTAAAGCAGCTAGGCACTGCTTTACAAACACAAGGGGAATCTACCTTTGTGTATGTGTGTTATCCCCACCGCGATTGCCCCTTACCTGAACTCGCCCCGGCCGAACTGCAGCTAAACTCAGCAGGGCAAGTGACTCAAATGCACTTCAAATCGCTGGGTTTGTTTGGAAAATATCCAACCTATGAAGTCGTGTTGCGCTAATAACATTGCTTTAAGACAGTTGCGCTCATACCCGTCTGCTCCTCTACTGTGAGCCTTTTTATATGCTTCACCCTACTCTCTTAATGCCGCCCACCGGGCCGCTGCAAATTGCCTCAGCCAAACAGGCCACCTCTTTGCTTGAGTTTTCGTTGGTGATTCCCACCTATAACGAAAGCCGCAACGTCGAAAAAATCATTGACCAGCTGGCAGGATTGCTGGATGTTTATCTGCCCGGAGCCTACGAGCTGATTGTGGTGGATGACAACAGCCCCGACGAGACCTGGAAAGTGGCCCAGTCTCTGATGCGGCACTATCCTCAGCTCAGGGTGATGCGACGGGAGCAAGAGCGAGGGCTGTCGTCAGCGGTGATCCGGGGCTGGCAAGCAGCCAGTGGAAAGATTCTAGGGGTGATTGACGCGGATTTGCAGCATCCCCCTGAGACCTTACTCCAGTTGCTTAAAAAAATTCAGGCGGGGGCCGATCTAGCCGTTGCCAGTCGTCACGTTGAGGGGGGGGGTGTCAGTGATTGGAGTGCGGTGCGGCGGTTTCTCTCCCGTGGGGCACAGATGTTGGGTCTGCTGATTTTGCCGGATGTGGTAGGCCGGGTCAGCGATCCCATGAGTGGTTACTTTATGGTGCGCCGTCAGGCAATCTCAGGGCCGACATTGAACCCAGTGGGCTACAAAATCTTGCTGGAGGTAATCGGTCGTGGGCGGATCAAAGAGATTGCAGAAGCGGGCTATGTCTTTCAAGAGCGTGAGTCGGGCGAGAGCAAAGTCACCTGGAAGCAGTATTTTGAATACATCGGCCACCTGGTGAGATTGCGCACGGATAAATCAGCGCTGGCACTCTCGAGCGGTCGATTAGCCCGGCTCCCTCAAAAGTTTCCTCTGGGGCGATTCCTCAGGTTTGGGGTGGTGGGCTTTAGCGGCGTCTTTGTAGATATGGCCCTCCTGTTTTTGCTCAGTGACCCCAGCACCCTGGCCTGGGGCCTCACTCGCAGCAAAATCATCGCCTCTGAGATCGCCATCCTGAATAATTTCATC
>JBCBQD010000006.1:0-52742 GCA_039820425.1 Cyanobacteria bacterium J06635_1 | reverse complement strand
CGGTATTCGTCGGGCTCAACCAGGCGCGAACATAATCAGAGGCAAAATCAACCGCAGCCTTAATGAGTTTGCTCAAAGCGACGCCGATGCAGACCAGAGCGGCAACTTTAAGGACTACGTACAGGATGGGGGCTGATAGGGTAACGATGGCAATACCCCCCATCATCAATAGACAAACGACAGCGGCTAAAGCCAAGGATTGAGGTGACCGACTCTGCAGATTACCCCAAACCATTCGAGCCACATCGGGCCCTCCCTTGACGGCGTCTAAAAAGCTGGCAGGCATGATCGCCCGAAGCCAACGGGCAACCCTGGCAGACTTGGTTAAGACTTGAGACCATAACTCAGTCAAGTTAAGTGCTTCATTGATAGAGGCAGGGATTACAGAGGCAGGGACGCCCTGTAAGTTAGTGGTGTCCTTGGTGAGGTAGTCGTTTGATAAAGTCATAGGTTGGTATCCTTACGAAACCACAAAGCAGAACATATGTTTCATAGAACATGTGTTTTACCTTAGCAGGGGGTGGTTTTATAGTGCAAATGTTTTTATCGCTCGTAACATAACGAAAAAGTATGGGCCGCTATGGGATGCCATAGCCGTAAGGGCTTCAAATGACCTTCAGCTCACGCCTTGCGGCCTGACAGTCCGCCTCGATCTGCGCCTTCAAACTATCCAGGGAATCAAACTTTTTTTCAGGTCGTAGGAAGGTCTCCAAACTCACGGTCAGGGTTTTGCCATACAGGTCACCGGACCAGTCAAATAGATGGACCTCCACGGTCACGTCTTGCCCTGCGACGGTGGGCCGATTGCCAATATTCACCACCCCAGGTTTCATCAAGCCGCTAGCGTCTATGCAGGGGCCGCACACCTGCACGCTGTAAACCCCGTGTCGAGGGATAAACTTATCGCTGGGAAGTTTCAAATTTGCGGTGGGGAAGCCGATTTGTCGGCCTAGCTGCTGACCTTGTACGACGCGCCCCGTTAGCGTGTAGGGTCGGCCTAGCAGACGGGTGGCTTCGGTCAGACGCCCCTCGCTCAGGGCCTGGCGAATGCGGGAGCTGCTGATGCGATCGCACTCGTCAAGTTGAAGCGGGACGATGGTGACGGGGACGTTATGCTGGGTTGCGATCGCGCGTAATACCTCTGCATTTCCCGAACGCCCTTTCCCAAAGTGAAAATCGCTGCCTACGCTAATCTGTCGAGCCTGCAATCCCCGAATTAAAATATCCTCCACAAACGCCTCGGCGCTGAGCTGAGACAGGGTTTTATTAAAGGGCAACAGCATCAGCTGATCGACCCCGATATACGACAGCTGCAGCGTTTTCTCCTCTAGGGGGGTCAGTAGCGAGCGCGACTGACCCGAAAAATATTCACGGGGATGAGGGAAAAACGTCACGACGGTGGCATATTCATCCAGCGTGGAAATGGGTGAGGGGGCGATGCCCGTCTGGGATTGCCAGTTATCTTGCCATGGGGAGATGCGATCGCTGTAGCCCGACGCCACCACCGGCTGACTCAAACACTGGGCCACACTCGCGGCCATCTGGATGGACTCATCTGGCAGGCCGCCCTTATGCAGCAAAACAGGCTCAATGACGCGCTGGTGCCCAAGATGAACACCATCAAAATTGCCCAGCGCTATCCTGGCTGGCTTTCTGGCCGTAGTAAGAGAAGACGTAATCCACACGCTTTACATTCTGACATAAAGCGGCGGTGGGAGACGGGGGGAAAGGGAAAGGGGGCAGAGGAAGCAGAGGGGGCAGGGGGAGGCAGAAAAACCAATCACCAACGGCTCATCTAAAATCGCCAATCCAAAATCGTTCGACTGAAGGCTCACACCGAAGTCCAAAATCAACCTATCCCATCAAGATCACATTGTCCAAAACATGAATAATGCCGTTAGAGGCTTCGATATCGGCGGCAACCACCGTGGCGTTCTTCACTTCGAATGTCTCTTTTACCCGAACAGGAATCGGTGAACCTTCTATCGAGGTGACCTGATTAACCTTGGCTAGATCAGCTTTGCTCCAAATCCCAGAGGCCACATGAAACGTCAGGATACGGGCCAGTTGAGGGGGGTTCTCTACAAGCGTCTGTACCGTGTGGGGCGGTAGCTTGGCAAACGCATCATCTGTGGGGGCAAAAACGGTAAAAGGACCTGCAGACTGAAGGGTTTCAACCAGGCTAGCCGCTTGTACGGCTGCCACCAGCGTGCTGAAACCGTCCGTTTCAACAGCAATCTCTACGATTGTTTTCATGAATGTTCTCCTGATGATGAGATAGTGCCACGGACACCCTAGCGGTACGCCTGGCTTTGAATATCTTTAAGTCTGGCCTCAGGACGGGTTAGCCGATCCATTTGGGCTTCAAAAAAGGCCCGGTTTGCCTGCAAATGTTCAGGATTTGTGTCATCCAGGGGATACAGCAGGGCTGTTCTCAGGGCTTGAATGACCGCTGAGGTGACGTTGTACATCGAACGCTGGAAGGTAATCCCTAACTGAACTAGCACATCGTCTCGACCCCGAGAATTTTGATCGTAATAGTCACATAGGTAGGGTGGCAAAAAGTGCATCATGTCCTGCATCAGCAGCGTCGGTGGGATGCCAGCACTGCCCACAGGGAAAACATCCGCGTAGAGAATGCCATAGTGAAAGTCCTGCTGTTCTCGAGGCACCTGACCCGCCTGGGCATTGTAGGATTTGGTGCCGCGAAAGGGGGACGTGCGATAGAAAACAGCTTCTACATAGGGCAATGCGGCTTCGTACAGCCAGGTAAACCCAGCGGATTTGGGGATGATTTCAAAGCATTTCCCATCGATGTAGACGTGGTGATAAATCGGACGCCCGGCAACGGCGAAAATGCCATTGACCAAAAAGTCCATCGCATCCGGAACGCTGGCAAAGCCGCCTTCATCGTAAATGTCTGACATCTCGAAGAAGACCGGGGCCATCACCTCCCAAAACAGACCCAGATTAGCGTAGTAAGAAAGCTCTCGCACTTTCTCTAAAAACATTTCAGGGAAGAGCTTATAGAGCCCCTGCATGGCTGGATTGCGCTTGAAGTAAGCCCAAATGGCTTTATCAGCGGCGGCTTTATAGGTATCGGTGTATAGGTAGTCGTTAAAGCGGGGATTGATGTCTTTGTGCCAAAACATGGCCCGCATGCAGGCTTCGGCAAATTCCATGTTGACCCGCCCGTGCCAGAGATGATGCAGAATTCTCGGCAGCTTCCGGCCCGCTTCTCCTTTTTCGATGAATGCCCTCAGTTCAGGATGCACATGAGCTTCCCCCCGCCAAATTCGCGGTGAACCGCTGGCACCCGCATAGGCATTTGGGCGCTGTAGATACTCCTTTGAGATGAAGTATTTAAAGAAGGGGAGCGGTTCGAGGAATACTTGCTCTGCAATGTAAAGCAGGTCTCGCCAGTAAAAATCCATCGGCACCGCGTATGCCTTGTAGATACCGATGATTTGCATCAGGTTTTCGGGCGTGTCGGGCAGCATAGACCCTCCCGCTTCTAGCCGGTGCACAATGTCGGCCAGGGGATGATTAGAGGGCGGGAGAGTTGGTTTGGTGAGAATGGCTGTCATGGGTTGGTAAGGGAAAGGGAGAAGGGGAAAAGGGAAAGGGGCTTGTCCTGAGTGGAGTTATCTGTAGGGTGGACACCGCCCACTAAAAAACCTACCGTGTACACACATCTCGGACTGAAGTTTAAAATCCTGCCTCACCCCCCTTAATCCCCCCTTGGTAAGGGGGGCAACCCTAGTTCTCCCCCTTGCCAAGGGGGAGTTAGAGGGGGTGAGGCAACCGTAAGTGCTATTTTCAATCACTTGTGTGTACACCGTAGACTTAAAACCAGAAATGACCGAATTGTTTGAAAGAGAGGCAAACACCGTCCGGCAAAATTATTCGGAGGAAACTTCAGGTAACAACGTGGCGATCGCTGGTGGGTCAGCGGTCGTTTCGGCTTTCATTGTCGGGATAATGATCCGAACTGCCGTGGGCTCACCCCAGCGCAGTAGCCAGCCGGGCTGCACCCCTAAAACGACGATCAACGTAGCTAAAACATAGGCTGGAATTTTCTCATTTAGCGTTACCTTGGGAAAATACCGCTCATTATCGAGGCGACCAAAGCAGGTACGATTGAGCAAAATCACGAAGTAAACTGCCGTTAGACCGGTGCCAACCACACAGATGAGCGTTTGAACCGGGAACTGGCGAAAACTGCCCTGGAAGACGACAAATTCTGCCGCAAAGTTAATCAGACCGGGGATACCGGCGCTAGCCATCCCGCCCATTACTAACAGGGCACTGACAACGGGTAATCCCCGAATCGGATTCATCAGACCATTGAGGGCAGAGAGTTCGCGAGTGCCCACCTTGTCTTCGATGATGCCCACCAGTGCGAACAGGATGGCCAGGATGATACCGTGAGACGCCATCTGCGCAATACTGCCGGCCAAACTCAGGGTATTGCCCGCTGCCGCCCCTAGCAGGATAAAACCCATGTGACCGATGGAGCTGTAGGCCACCATGCGCTTGATGTCTTTTTGTGCGATCGCAACCAGCGCCCCATAAACCACCGTAATCGATCCCCACACGGCCAGGCCCGGTGCCAGGACGTGCCAACCATCGGGCAAAAGACCAAAGCCAAAGCGTAACAGCCCATAGGTGCCCAACTTGGCCAACACCCCCCCGAGTAAAATCGCCACCGGGGTGGAGGCTTCCACATAGGTGTCAGGCAGCCAGGTATGTAGCGGAATCAAAGGGATTTTAATGCCAAAACCCAGCAATAGTGGCACTAGCAACAAGACCTGAGATGAAACCGGCAGGCTAACCTTGGTCAGGGTTTCATAGTCAAAGTTACCGGCTCCACTCAGCCAGACGAGCCCTAACCCACCGGCTAAAATCAGCGCCCCAGATAGCGCTGTGTAGAGTAAAAACTTAGTGGCGGCGTACCCCCTTTTCTCGCCCCCCCAAATTGCAATCAACAGGTACAGCGGCACCAGTTCGACTTCGAAAAAGAGAAAGAACAACAGGAAGTTTTGCGCCAGAAATGCCCCTGAGACGGCACTATTAACGACCAACATCAGCGCGTAAAAGAGTTTAGAGCGCTCGATATTAGCTGACGTGGTGTAGACAGCAATCCAGCTCAGAAATGTATTTAGCCCCACCATCAGCAGGCCTAAACCATCCAAACCCAGGGCATAATCGAGCCCCAAAGCGGTTAGCCAGGGTAGGTGTTCAGTAAACTGAAAGCCCAAGTTGACCATGTCGTATTGGCTGAATAGCCAGACTGTCCAAAGCAGCAATAGCCCTGAGACCGTTAAGGCCCCGAGTCGAACATACTTGTCAGGTAATACAAACAACAGGGCGGCCCCGATGACCGGCAACCAAATTAGCAAGCTCAGCATGATGGGTTCTGTATTAAATTCCTCTTCTTGACTGGAATTGTTTTAACCGGGACTGTTTTAACCGGGATGGTGACGAATGTACTGGTTAGGTAGGAAGTGCGATCCAGCTCATGAACACGCCGAGAATGACCACAAAGGCAGCAATGGTGAAGACATAGAACTGTGAACGCCCCGTGTTGTTGTATTTCAAGGTCTCACCACTGGCAACTGAAATGAGGCCAACTAGATTCACAGCACCGTCTACCACATAGCGATCAAGCCAATCACCCAGGGTTGCCAGGGTGGCCACCGCCAGCACAACTGTATTTTTGTAGATTTTTGGTGTGTAAAAGTCGTAGGCAAACAGTCCGACCAGCCAGCTTGGAAGAATCTTCTCAGGGTTTTCGCGCGATCGCAGACCATACAAAATCACCCCGCTCACCCCGCCCAGCAAGCTCGATAGCAGTAGCAATATCCCCATCGTCCCAACAGCGCCGATATGCAACAAGGCCATAGCGTGCAAAATAATGGGCGCGTGCAGCGCCATAGCTGCCAATGCCATCATGGGTAGCATCACAGACCAAATGGGCTCTGGCGCACGGGCGGTCATCACCTGTGTCGGGCCTAAGAACATCAGGCCAAACATCCGCATCAAACTAAAGGCAGTAATCGCGTTGGTAATGAGCAGTACAGCCACAAGCCCAAAATCGCCCGCCTGCCACAGCCCATCTAAGAGGGTGCGAATCGACCAGAAGCTGCCCAGGGGAGGAAGCCCCACTAGCGCACAGGCCCCAATCAGATAAGAGATCCCGGTGATTGGACGGCGAGACCACAGCCCCCCCAACTGGGTTAAATCTTGGGTAATGCAGGTAAGAATGACCGAACCCGTACTGGCCACGATAGTGGCCATGGCCACCCCCAGGGTCAGGAGTAAAAAGTAGGCTGCCCCCACCTGCTGTGCCCCGACGGCAATAAACACGAGCCCCAGATACGAGCTAGAAAGATAAGACAGGACGCGTTTGATATCGACCTGAGCGGCTGAAATTAGCGCCGCACCAATCGCGGTGAGTGCACCGAGTGCGATCGCCACCATCTGTCCCACGGGCGATAGCGCCAGTACAGGTGTCAGTTTAATTAGCACCCAAGCCCCTACAGAGACCACCACAGCGTTCCGCAAGATCGTACTGGGTAGCGCCCCTCCATCGCTTCATCCAACCACAGGTGCAACGGAAACTGGGCACACTTGCCCATCGGCCCAACTACCAGCGCCAGCCCCAACAGCGTCGCCGTCGTGGGTGATAGCTCAGCTGAGCGCGCCCAAACCGCCAGCTCATCAAAGTTCCACGTGCCTGCCAGGGGATATAGCGCAATCACCGCCATTAGCAGGATCAAGTCCCCCACTCGCTTGGTCAAAAACGCATCGCGCGCCCCGGTCACCACCAGCGACTGGTTAAACCAAAAGCCCACCAGCAGGTAGGTACCCAGCGTCAAAATCTCTAGCAGGACGTAGCTGAAAAGCAGCGAATCTGTCGTCACCAGCAGCACCATCCCCCCTTCAAACAGGGCCAGCAGACCAAAAAGCCTGGCCCAGCCCCAGTCCATCTCGAGGTAACCAATCGAGTAAAGCTGCACCAGCAGATTTAACGCGATAATCAGCGTGGTCGCCCCCAAAGTCAAACCTGAGAAGGTAAAAGGCACCTCTATCGCCAGCCCAGCCACCTGAAACCAAAGGAAATGCCAGTGAATTGGCGGCTGCCCCCAGAGATAGCACAGCGCCACAACCGCATGAATAAAGGCAACCAGCGTCGCCAGCACGTTAACATAGCCTGCCGGACGAGGCCCCGTCTTTTTAATAAAGGCTGGCGACCAAGGTATGCTCAACAATATTCCCATCAGGGGATACAGCGGAATCAACCAGCCCGTCTCGAGCCAGATGTTGCCCATGATGACTACCTCCCAATAAACCTGCGCAAACACTTTAGCCCCTAATATCTTGACACCAAAGCCTTTGGTACCAAAGTCTATTTAGTTAAAGCTATTCAAATAGAAATAGTCATTGGAAAAAATCTATTCTTAATTCAAGTTTATATCGTCTCGCGAACAAAAGGCTAGTTTTTGGATAGATTGTTTTTCATCCAGGGATTAGGCCAAATTATCTAAGATCAATGCCAATTTCCCACGGGGTTGTCTGCGGCACCCTTATGGCCGAGGCCGTTTGCCTCAACTGGCGAGCTTTGATGGCCAGAGCCCCCGAGAGCCCAGCTGTGGCAAAAATGACACGATTGGGGGCTCTGGTAGAGGGCACTTTAGATAAACCCCAGCACTATATGGAGAGGCCCTGGGTCACACCCTGCGAGACTGGACAGCTACACTCAAGCTGCCTCGCCTCGGCGAATACGGCGTCACAACCACCAATTTAGAAGGAATTGTCGCTCAAACTCGCAATCGGAATAGCCCCATAGATCTGACCCAGCCGAATACTATTAGGGGTCCTCGAGTTGAATACGCTGGGCTAACATTGCGCCCATTAGCATAAAAACACCGCCGAGGACGACAGCGGCCATGCGATCGCACCCCAACCAATGCTGCACCACCCAACCCAGCCCCAGCGACGCCAAAATCTCTGGAAGCACGATAAAGCAATTAAAAATGCCCATGTAGAGACAGTTCTGCTCCGCCGGTAACGAGTCCATTAGCATTGCATAGGGCAATGAGAGCATACTCGCCCAGGCCAGTCCCACCCCCACCATTGGCACCAGCAACAAATACGGATCGTGAATCACACCCAGAGAGATCAAGCCCGCTGCACCGCAGAGCAAACAGAGTGTATGGGTTAACTTTTGGCCCAGTCGATGGGTGAGGTTGGGCAAACTCAGGGCAAACAAACAGCAAACCAGGTTATAGATGGCCATGCACAGCCCCGCCCACTCAATGCCCGTGGCGTAGAGATCAGAGTTGTGCATCGTCGCCCCAAACACATTGTGGGCAATGGCAGGGGGCAAATAGAGAAACATGCAAAACAATCCCAACCAGCTAAAGCACTGCACCCAGGCTAGCTGTCGCATCGTGGGGGGCATCTTTTTGATCGCGGTATCGATGGCGCTAAAGACACTTTCAAACCGAGACTCAAAAACATGCGCTTGAGGGGGGGGCTCCGGTGTGCTGATCACCGTCCACAAAACTGCGCCAAAGAACACCGCAGCCCCGATATAAAACGACAGCTTCACCGAAAAAGGCACGATGCTGCCAATGCGTTGGGCATGCAGCAGGTGGCTCACCAGCCACGGCAGGGCGGAGGCAATCACCGCCCCTAGCCCCAGCAGCCCGCTTTGCATGGAGAACCCAGCAGTCTGCTGGTCCTCGGGCACCAGATCGGCCACAAATGAGCGAAACGGCGTCATGCAAACATTTACCGAGGCATCGAGCAGCCACAGCAGCCCGGCGGCGATCCACAGGGTCGGGGCATTGGGCATCAGCACCAGGGCCAGGGAGCTCAGGATGGCCCCAACTAAAAAATAAGGCCGTCGTCTGCCCAGGGGGGTCCAGGTGCGATCGCTCATCAACCCCACCACCGGTTGGATAATCAACCCGGTCAAAGGCGCTGCCAGCCAGAGCAGTGGCAGCTGATGGGCATCAGCCCCGAGGGATTCAAAAATGGCGCTGGCGTTGGCCATCTGCAGGCCCCAGCCAAACTGAATCCCCAAAAAGCCAAAGCTCATATTCCATAAGCGCCAAAAACCAAACCGCTCTGGCTGATGGGTAGGTGGAGAAAGGGCTGTCTTTTTGCTCAGCTGTCCGACTTCTACCATGGCGGACACGCCGAGGGGCAAAGGATAGCCTGGGTGAGGATAGACGCAGTATTCAAAAGATAGTCTCAAGGGTCTATCTTTATTAATCACGTCTCTACCCGAGAAAAGGGGACTGTGTTGATTAAACTCAATGATTTGTTATTTATTGGTTCATGAATGTACGTGTATTGCAATGGAAATTGGGTGGAGGGTGGAAGGAATCGGCTAGAGGGACAGGGAGCAGAGGGGGAGAAGCGAGGACGCGGAGATGGGGAAGTGGGGAAGGAAGATCCGTCAGGTGGGCATTGCCCACAAATAGGGAAAAGTAATGACTCGTGCTTATTTGAAGCTGGCTCAGCAAGGTAAAAATAACTGGTGGCGATACCTGCTCGGTATTTTGCTGGTGCTGTTTTTCTGGCAGGTTTTGGGCAGCATCCCATTTTTAGGGTTCGTCGCGGTCTTAGAAGCAGATGGTGATCCGACCACTTTCTTTAATCAAGCTACGCTGTCGTTTGATGGGGTGGGACCCTTGATGCCCTATCTGGTCTTAAATTGCAGCATTGTATTATCGCTGGCAGGTCTATATATTGCGATTCGCTGGCTGCATCGACGGCGGTTTATCGGCTTAATCACCCCGGCGCTCTCCCTAAATTGGAGGCGGTTTTTGCAAGGATTTGGGGTCTATTTTGGGCTGATTGCGATCGCCAGCCTGATCGAATCGCTCATCTTTCCCGGCAGCTACCAGCTATCGTTTAGGCCAGACCAATTTTTTCTCTTCTTGCCCTTCGCCCTGATCGTGACGCCGCTGCAGTGCAGCGCTGAGGAGCTATTCTTCCGAGGATATCTGATGCAGGGGCTGGGGCTCAAAAGTCGAGGGATGCTGCTGCCGGTGATGGGTTCCTCGATTTTGTTTATGCTGCCCCACTTGCTCAACCCAGAAGTGCAGCTGGGGTTTGCATTGATGGCGACGGTTTATTTGCTATTTGGGTTGTTTTTGGCCATCATTACCGTGCAAGACAACGGCCTGGAACTGGCGATGGGGGCCCACAGTGCCAACAATTTGTTTATCGTGCTGCTAGCAAACTATGCCAACTCGGCCCTGCCCTCGCCGTCGGTCTGGTCGGCCCAGCTGCATCCTCAGTTTGCGCTGGTGAGCTTTGTTGCGATCGCGATCGCCTTTTACTTGATTTTGTTACGCCGCAAGGTTTTCTCACGAGGGTGAGTGCGCTTGCGCTGGTGAGTGCGCTGCAGCACTACCCCACCGTCTGCTCCACCCAACCTCGCATTTTGCCAGGATTCAACAACCCATAGGGGTCCACTTTCGCCTTAAAAGCCAGCTGCACTTCGTCCACAGTTTTGCGCCCCCCATCTTCAAGAATATAGGTGTGGGGGTTGGCAATAAACGCGCCCTGTTCCTCGTGGTAGCGAATAATTTCATTTAGCCGCGCCTCGGTGGTATAGCGCACCAGTTGCAGCGCCGCTGGGATATTCTGCCCCTGCGATCGCAGATACTCAATGTGCATCATCACCTCATCCCCAAAGTGGTTTACCATGTGCTCCATCAGCTTTAAGTCTGGATCGTAGGGAAACAAGGTTTGCAGATAGGTCAGGCTGGGGTCCACATTGCGGGCGTGGAGAGTCGTGTGGTTCCAGGTAAATTCGGCCAGCATTGTGCCCTTTTTGGCCTCTACCGCAGACTTTTGGTAGGTGATTTGACCGCCAAACGCGTTCACCAGTTCATTAAAGGGCTCTAAGCAGGGCTCGGCAATCATCAACAGGGCCGCCTGCTTGCCCTCGGGTAGCGACTCTTGCAACGCGGCGAAGTAGCTGGGGATCGGCCAGGCATGGAGGCTGACCAGCTTTTTGATAATCGCATCCGAGTCACACAGGCTTTGCCCAAACCGAGCCGTGGTCATCCAGTCGTCAAACACCACAATCAGCTCTGCCCAGGGATACGCGGGTCCCAGTGGGATCTCTAACTCGGTGATAATGCCATTGGTGCCATAGGCATGATTTACCTGCTGCACCGCATCGCCGCGCAGCTCCATCACCCGAGGTTCATCTTCCATGGTCACCACACGCACCGCGTGGAGGTTGCCACGATCGCGCAGCTGACCGTAGGTAATCGACCCAATGCCACCACTGCCGCCACCGATAAACCCTCCAATGGTCGCCGTCCGATAGGTAGACGGATACATGCGAATTTCCCACCCTTGCTCACGGCTAATTTTATCGATGGCCGCAAGTTTCACCCCTGGCTCCACACAGGCCAACCCTGGCTTGACCCATTTCACTCGATTCATTTTGCTCAGGTCCAGGATGACGCCCCCCTCCAGGGGAATGCACTGCCCATAGTTGCCCGTACCCGCTCCCCGCACCGTCAGTGGAATTTTATCTGCCACACAGGCTTTAGCGATCTGAATCACCTCTGCTTCGGTGGTCGGGCGCACCACCAGATCAGCCACTTTATCATCCAGCTTTTCTTTCAGGATCGGGCTGAAGTAGTAGTAGTCCTTGGACAGCTTTGCGATCTGCGTTTCATCACGAATGATTTCGATGGCGTCGAGGGCGTTGGTGAGGGTCATTGGGGTAGTGGGTAGTGAGTAGTGGGTAGAAGGGGGTGGGTGATATTACGTCTATTAAAATTGGCGGGTCCATTCTTTGGGCCAGCGCTCGATGATGACTTTGGTTTGGGTAAAAAACTCAACGGCATGGGCTCCCTGGCCGTGGAGGTCGCCATAAAAGCTTTCTTTCCAGCCGCTGAAGGGGAAGAAGGCCATGGGGGCGGCGACGCCAATATTAATGCCTATGTTGCCTGCGTTGACGTCATAGCGAAATTTGCGGGCGGCGGCTCCGGAGTTGGTAAACAGGCAGGCCATATTGCCCCAGCGACTTTGATTAACCAGGGTGATGGCGTCGTCCAGGGTGTCTGCATGACTCAGACCTAGAACCGGGCCAAAGATTTCGGTGGTGGCGACTCTACCATCCAGGGGAATGTCTTGTAGCAGGGTGGGGCGGACAAAGCTGCCGTTTTCGTACCCTGCGATGTTGGGGCTGCGACCATCCACTAAAAGGGATCCGCCTTCGTCAAGGCCGGTTTGAATTAGGCCCTCAATGCGATCGCAACTCTGATGATTAATCACGGCTCCCATTTGTACGCCGTCGTCCAGGCCAAAACCTACGGTTCTTTGCTGGGCTGCGGTTGCGATCGCATCTACAAACGCCCCTTTAACCGAGCCCACCGTAATCGCCAGCGAGGCGGCCAAACAGCGCTGCCCCGCGCAGCCAAAGGCGCTATCGGCCACGATCCGGGTGGTCATTTCCAGATCGGCGTCGGGCAAAATCACCACCGGGTTTTTGGCCCCGCCCTGGCACTGCACACGCTTACCGTGGGCGGCGGCCTGGCGATAGACATACTGCGCGACGGGGCTGGAGCCAACAAAACTGATCGCTCGAATGGTGGGGTGCTCGAGCAGGGCATCGACCACAGCCTTGCTGCCGTTGACCAGGTTGACGACCCCGGCGGGTAAGCCCGTTTGGGTGATCAAGTCCATGATCCGCTGCATCGTCAGGGGGACTTTCTCAGACGGTTTGAGGATGCAGGTATTGCCACAGGCGATCGCATAAGGAAAAAACCAAAACGGAATCATCGCCGGAAAGTTAAACGGGGCAATCACCCCCACCACCCCCAGCGGCTGGCGAATCATGATTTCATCAATGCCGCGAGCAATGTCTTCTGAGTTATAGCCCTGCATCAGGATGGGAATACCGCAGGCCACTTCTACGTTTTCGATCGCCCTTTGCAGTTCACCCTTGGACTCAGCCAGGGTTTTGCCACACTCCAGGGTGATGATTTGGGCCAGGTCTTCACGATGGGCTTCGAGTAACCCTTTGAGTTTGAACAAATACTGAACCCGGTCGGTGGGGGGCACCCGCCGCCACGAAACAAACGCAGACGCTGCCGCCGTCACCGCTCGATCTAAATCGCCCCCTGACGATAGGGGCACTTCAGCCATCACATCCCCGGTGGCAGGATTGATCACATCCAGCACTTCTGAGGTATCCGCCGGGCACCATTCACCGGCAATGTAATTTTGTAACTGTTTCACGGGATGTCACTCCTGGCGGGCCTTTATCCGAAATGCTACCAGACCGTTTTCATATCCAGGATGAAACCCAGTAAAACCGCTTCATCGGATAGCGTAGGACTGAATCAAAGCCTGCTTGTCCGTCAGTCTAGCATTTACCCTCGAATGACCGTAATCGCTCTGCCACTGGGGGTCGTGGCGGCTTCTGTTTGGGTGCGTTCTGCGATCGCACTCAAGCCTGGTCGCTGATCAAATATCACCAGCCAGCCCTGGTCTAAACTAAGCCCGGCTAGATACTTATCCAGTTGGGCCAGTCCTGCCTTCAACGGATCAGGTCTGCCCTCGCGCCACACCTTAAGTTCCATGGCAAGGGTAACCTGGCCATAGCGTAAGCATAAGTCCATTCGATCGCTGCCGATGGCATATTCACGCTCTAATTGACCGCCACCATTCACAACCCGGTGCAAAAACGCCATCATCACCAAATGAGGTGCAATCTCTGCATAGGGAGCGCTATTCAACAAAGGTTGGCCATGCTGTCGCCAAAATGAGAGAAAAGCCTCTAGCAATCCCTCCGCGTCAAGGGTTCCCGCTGGGGTTAGCCAAAGGGGTTGAATACTCGGCAAACTATCTTGGGGGCCTCTAGCCAATACCCGCGGGAGGATTTCTCGATAAATCGGATTGGCAATAATAAAGCCGCCTTGAGGATCGCGTTTTACCAGGCCTAAATCGACGACATATTGGCGATCGTCTGGGGAGATGTCACCCAGTTCACGACCGGCCAGTATGGGCTCCATAATCGCTTTAACTCGGGGCTCACGTAGTCGCTCTGCAAGGCTGTCGATGTGCGTATCTTGTCGTTGGATCAGACTTTCTTTGGCTTGATTAACGTGCTCAGCGGTGATTGCGATCGCCGGATCACAGACCAGCTCTTTAACTAATTGACGAGCCAGTGCATTGACTAACCAGGGTTGCCCCTGAGTCAGGATATACGCTGTCTCAATGGCCTCGGCTGTAAATAATTGCCCCGTCTCTTGGGTATGTTGGGCATAGAGCGTCGCCACCTCCGCTGCCGTAAAATCCCGCAGCGTTAAAGACTCAACTTTGATTTTAAAAGGGCTAGCTGTATTCAGTCGCTGACTGCCCCCCGCCGCGATTTTATAATCTCGAACATCTCTAAGACCAATCAGAGCAATCGACTGGGGAAAAAATTTAGGTCGATGAATATACCCTGTCCGGAGCTGTCGCAGGATAGAAATTAGGGTGGTACCCTCTAGGGAATCAATCTCATCGATAAAGATCACTAATGGACGGGGTATGGTGCTGGCCCAGGCCCTTAGCCCTGCGCCTACCCGCCGTCCGATGGCTGCTTCGGGCCAGAGAGGAGGCTGCCATCTCTTGGGCAGTGACAAAGCTGCATCTCGGAGTTCGTCTAAAAAGGTAATTTCGGCAATGTCGGGCTGGCTAGAATAAACCCCGGCTGTTTCGGCTGAGACCCAAACGGCCGCATAGTCAGCACTCTCCGTCAGTTGCTGGGCCAGGGCCAACATCGCCGTTGTTTTGCCCGTCTGCCGGGGGGCATGGATCACGAAATAACCATGTTCTGCAATCAAGCCTTTAACCTGGGGCAAACGCTCTGTAGCGGGGAGCATATAATGATGCGCTGGATTGCAAGGACCGGCGGTATTAAACCAACGGGGCATAAGCTCAAAGGGGACTAGACCGCTCTTATGCTATCGCACGGTGGGAGGTGGGGCGATGGGGAGGTGGGGCGATGGGGAGGGGTTCAATAATGATTGGGAATCGCACTAAACTTTGGTTAGAGATATTTTTGAGGGAATTGAGTGATGTTGATGCGTTTTTTGTCGCTGATGCTGGCGGGCCTGGTTTGGATGATGGCGATACCGGCGGTGGAGGCTGCGCCGTTGGCAACGTTGCCGGGTTTAGGCGGCGTCTTTGCAGGCAGTCGTCCCGATAATTTGGGGGTGCAAGCGGGAAAACTGGCCCCCTGCCCAGAGTCACCGAACTGTGTCTCTAGCCAGGTTGAGGATGCAGAGCATGCGATCGCACCCTTCACCTATAGCCAGGACCGCGACACCGCCCGTGAGACCCTGGTCAAAGTGCTGCAAAACCAGCCCCGCACCGAGCTCCTCGACCAAACCGATGACTATGTGTATGTGGAGTTTACTAGCAAGCTGATGGGCTTTGTAGACGATGCCGAGTTTTACTTTCCAGGCGATAGCAAAACCGTCGAAGTGCGCTCAGCCGCCCGACTCGGGGAGTCTGATCTGGGGGTCAATCGCCGTCGTTTGGAGCAGATTCGGTTAGCGTTGGAGGATTTGGGAGCTTAGTCAATTGAGTGGGGGCACTGCGCTTAGGGGACTGCCCAAATTGGGCTATTGCTGACTTCGTAACCGATAGCCCATACCCCTGACTGTTTCGATGTAGCCATCACCAAACTTACGTCGCAGGTGGCGAATGTAGACCTCGATAATATTCGAACCAGGATCGTAGTTATAGCCCCAAACCCTGTCCAACAGCTGCTCTTTGCTCATCACCTGCATGGGATGCCTTAGCAGCACCTCTGCGAGCACAAACTCGCGCGCCGATAGCTCAACCAAGCGATCGCCCACCATTGCCTGTCGCGTAATCAGGTTGAGCGAGAGATCGCCCACCTTGAGCAGCGTTTCAGACTGAGCGGGCTGTCCGGTGCGATCGCGCAGCTGGACCTTAATGCGGGCCAACAGCTCCTCAAACCGAAACGGCTTTGTCATGTAGTCATTAGCCCCGCCTTCTAGCGCCGTAACCGTATCGTCTAAGCCATCGCGAGCCGTTAACACAATCACGGGCAGCAAGTCGCCCTGACCGCGCAGCTCTCTCAGGACGGCCAGGCCATCTTTGCCAGGCAGACCCAAATCGAGCACCATCAGATCAAAGTCGTCGCTGTGGGCGAGCTGGCTCGCCTGCTGACCGTCTTTTGCAACCAAAATGCTATATCCGTGAGCCTTTAGCCCCGTACTGAGAAAATCGACGATGTGAGGATTGTCCTCGGCGATGAGAATGCGATTCATGAGTCTCTTCGGGCTGCTGTGTTTCTGGCTCGAGCGGTAGGATCAAGGCAAACGTGGAACCGGCTCCTAGCTTGCTGGTCAGCTCAACCCGCCCTCCGTGCGCTTGAACAATGGCGCTGACAATTGAGAGCCCTAGCCCCGCGCCTTCAAACTGCTGGTTGTTATTTGTGGCTCGGATAAAGCGCTCAAAAATTTTCTGCTGGTCGGCGGGCGCAATCCCTTCGCCCGTATCGCGGACCCAAAATTTGAGAGTTCCGCTGGTTACGGCAGACCCCAGCGCAATCTCATCGCCAGGCTGGGTATGGCGGACCGCGTTTTGTACCAGATTCATCACGGCCTGAGAAAATCGCTGTCGATCCATCGTGACCGGATAGAGTCCTTTAGCTTCGAGTCGCCAGGTGCGATCGCACGTCAGCGACCGCGCCTTAAAGAACAGTTCCTCAGTCAGCCAGTCTAGATCTTCTGTCTTTAGCTCCAGAAAGTCGGGCCGCTCCGCTTTGGTCAGCAGCAGCAGATCGTTAACCAGGCGATTCATCTGCGCGAGCTCATTGTTGATCAGCGCAATGGTCTCTGGCTGTTTCTCAGGGCGATAGGGAAGCATTTCGAGCTGCCCTTGGATCACGGTGATCGGTGTTCTGAGCTCGTGGCTGATGTCTTTGAGAAACTCCTGCTGGCTGTCAAAGGCAAACTGTAGCCGATCGAGCATTTCATTAAAGGTCGCCGCTACTGCGGTGATTTCATCAGTTCCCTGGATGGGAATCCGCTGTGTCATGTCAGATTCAGTGATTTTGCGAGCGGTTTGATTCATCAGCTGCAATGGTCTCAAAAGTCGCCCGGCGGCCACCCAAGCGACCATAAAAAATCCACCCAGCACCGCCATCGATACGATGAGTACCAGCCTGAGCGCTTCTGTCCCGGCCTGATAGGCAGCCGTGGAATCTCGCAGGATGACAAAAACACCTCGATCACCTTCAGCAGTCATGAGCGGCTCTGCGGCATAAAAAAGCCGCTGGCCATCGTTGTGTATTCGACGGCGCTGGGGTGCTTCGAGGCTAGACCACCGGTTGATTAAATCAGGGCTACGCTGTAGCCAGCCGAGAGAAGACGGACTTGACTGGTAAAACTGCCCATCCACAAAGGTGAAAACAAACTCGTTTTCAGTAGGTATGTAGTCGGCTAAAACTTGATCAAAAAGTTCTGTCAATGCGGTTTCTGAAGCTGGGTCAGTCGCCAGCTGAGCTGCTGAACGCTGAAAGCGCTCTACTTCTTGTGACAAGGCTGTTTCAGCTTTGTTATCTAAGCGATCGCAGTAGATATAGCGGGTGACCCCAGCAGCCGATACGGTGGTACACACAGCAAGCGAAAAATAACAAGTCAAAAAGCGAGTCCGGATGCTGCGAAAAGCGTTAAGCCAGGCTGTCAATCGTTTCATAAGATTTCTCATCAGCGCGATGGGATGCTCTGAGTTTAGCGATTCATCTGAATCCACGTCGCATTTACTCTCTGCCATATTGGGAATGGTTAGAGGGTGCTACTCTGCGGTCTAGACTGATCGGGCCTGCTCCAAAGGCAACCACCATCAGCAGCCCACCCATAATGGCCAGATTTTTCATAAACTGAATCATCTGAGTCGGGTCAGCAATCGGATTGTGAAACATGAGAGTCGCCGGAACGAGAAATACCAGCAGCAGTATTGCCCCTATCTGAGCCTGATAGCCGATAATGAGTGAAATACCTCCCAAAAGCTCAAACAAGATGGTAAAGGCGGTAACAAGTCCAGCTAGCGGAATGCCAACGCTAGCAATCTGCTGTTGAGTACCGGCAAAATCAGCGATTTTGTTTAACCCAGTCTGAATGAAGATCACTGCAAGAAAGGTTCTGGCAATCAGCGGTACGTATTTTTGAAGGTTCATAAGAGTCTCCTGTTGGGATGATAGATGTAGTAATTGGGTTGTTATTAAGATTCAGATAAGTCGCGAAGGCTGTTTGCGCGCGCTGTTGACCGGGCGCACCCAGTCAAGACCTGCCGAGAGGGTTGTGACGGGTGAACAGCACACCGGGCAGGCTGTAGAATCAGTCGAACGGTGCGATCGCGCAGACCATAGCTATGTAGCCAGCTCAGCAGCACCATCAAGCGATTGCGAAATCCAGGCAAATACACCAGATGCACGCTCAGCCACATCAGCCACGGCAAAAAGCCCGTTAACAGAATCGGGCCAATCTTCCCAACCCCTGAATAGCCACCGATAATCGCCAAGCGACCCTTATTGAAATAGCTAAACGGTCGGGGGGCTTTGCCGCGAATTTGTCTACCGATATTGCGAGCGACGGCCACCCCCTGCTGGAGCGCCTCTGGTGCGACCCCCGAAAGTGGTTTTCCCTGCGGTTGTGCATAGGCCACATCGCCAATTGCGTAAACGTTTTCATGCTCGCTGAGCTGAAGGGTCGGCTGCACCACGACTTTCTGCTTGCGAGCCGTTTGCGGCGTTGCAGCTGTGTCAGGCAGTGCTGCCTCAAGCCCGGCGGCCCAGACAACCGTGGCAGCTGATAGCGAGGCACCGTCTTGAAACTCGACAGACGTTGGCGTCACATGGCTCACCCGAGTTTGGAAATGCACCTTGACGCCAAGCTGACGCAGCTTACGAGTGGTATAGCGACCCAGTCGCTCAGGGAGGTTTACTAAGAGATTGTTGCCCGACTGCACTAAGACGATCTGCATGTCTCTCAAGTCGAGGCTAGGATAGTCCATCTTAAGCGATCGCTTTAGCTCAACCAGCGTCCCTGCAACCTCAACACCGGTAGGCCCACCTCCGACAATCACAAAGGTAAGCAGCTGCTGTCGCCGTATCAGGTTAGGCTCGTGGGCCGCTTGCTCGAAACATTGAATAATGTGATTGCGCAGCGCTACTGACTGCTCCAAAGTTCGTAGCGGAAAGGCATTCTCGTTTGCCCCTGGCACACCTAGATACTGAGTCTGACTCCCCGTCGCCATGACCAAATAGTCATAGGGAACGATAGCCCTATCAGTCTCAACAATCTGATGCGCGAAATTAATACGCCTGACCTCAGTTCTCAAAAAGCGCATTCTGGCAGCGCGTCGTAAAACCGTGCGCAGCGGGTAAGCAATCATCTCAGGCGCAATCTGAGCGGCCGCCACCTGATATAGCAAAGGGATAAATGTGTTGTAGTTGTTGCGGTCAATGAGCAAGATATCGGCTCCAGTCTGAGAGAGCGATTGAGCAGCCTGCATTCCACCAAAACCGGCACCGATAATAACCACTCTGGGTCGTTTTTGCTGAGTTTTCATAGGGTTTTCTGCTTCAAGTCTTTATTGCTCCAAGCGTTCTTTCTACATGTCTCAGCATCGCAAGCGACCCAATCGACATCCTGAATCTAAGCTGAAAAAAAATTCAGGTGGTGAATACACCTACTTACCCCCTCACCTACTCATCCCCAACCTCCCCCGCTAGAATGGACCCAATCAAAACGCAGCGAGGGTGACTCCTATGTGGTCAGATCTGCCGTCCGAGCATTGGGCTAGACAATACATTCAAGCTCTGGCCGACCGTGAAATCTTGAGAGGGTTTCCTGACGGCACGTTCCGCCCAGACGCTCAGATTACCCGCGCCCAGTTTGCGGCGGTGATCAGCAAAGCGTTTACCAAACCCAACAAGCGGGATCCTATCGAGTTCACAGATGTGCCATCGGTTTACTGGGCAAGCGAAGCCATCGCAGCAACTTACGCCCGAGGTTTTTTGAGCGGGTATCCCGAGCAGCGTTTTGGCCCCGAACAGCCAATCACCCGTGGAGAGGTCCTGGTGTCGCTGGCGAGCGGCTTGGAATATACCCCCAGTGAGCCGGTGGAGGCGACCCTGTCTGTCTACGAGGATGGGGACCAAATTCCTGGGTTTGCGATCGCGGCCCTGGCTGCGGCCACCGAAAAAAACCTGGTGGTCAACTATCCCCAGGTGAGCCTGCTGAATCCCCGGCGCGAGGCGTCACGGGCTGAGGTCGCGGCCATACTGTACCAGGCTTTGGTCAGCCTGGGCGAGGTGCCTGCTTTAGCATCGGCCTATGTGCCTGGCCTGACTCAAGGGACC
The DNA here is from genome assembly GCA_039820425.1 of Cyanobacteria bacterium J06635_1. Lineage (GTDB taxonomy): Bacteria > Cyanobacteriota > Cyanobacteriia > Phormidesmidales > Phormidesmidaceae > SIO4C1. The sequence goes on along the minus strand of JBCBQD010000006.1, from coordinate 32,305 downwards.
GAGGAGAGCTCAGGAGAAACTCCGGTCGTAGCCCAAACCACGGCCCTGATTACCCAACTAGAATCCCCCGATGCAACTGTGCGAGAGCAGGCCGCTCAGGCGTTGGTGCAGCAGAGCGCAGCAGCGGTACCCGAGCTGGTCAAGGCGTTGCAAAAAGAATCGATTCGGCCCCAGGTATCGGATATTTTGACCAACATTGGCGATAATGCCGTGCCGGTTTTGATCGCGGCGTTGCAGCAGGATCAGGGTTACGAATCGGTGCTCGACGTGCTGGTCAGAATCGGGGCGGTGTCTACCCTGGTGGGCGCGGTTGAGAATAATAAAATGATTGAGCGGACTGGCACGGCACTGGTCCGCATTGGTCAACCGGCGGTGCCCGAGCTGGTGGCTGCTTTGAAAAAAGAGGCCCTACATGACAAGGCGGTAGCGGTGCTGACCCAGATCGGGGAACCGGCCCTGGCGGATATGATGGCAGCCCTAACTGATGATGATCAGCGGTTGCAAAAAGGCGTAGCGGCGGTACTGGGTCAGCTGGGTCAGCCTGCGATCGCAGCCCTGATCAGGGCCCTGCCCACCGATGATGACTCGCTCAAAACCGGCATTGCCGCCGTGGTCAAGCAGCTGGACCAGCCTGCCATTACCGCCCTGGTGTCGGCCCTGCAACGGGATGACGACAACCTGCGGGACAGCTTGGGGGATGTGTTGGCCCAGGTGGGTCAACCGGCGGTGCCCGAGCTGATCAAGGTGTTGCGCAACGACGATGCTCGCTTCCATGAGAATGTGGCCGTGGTGCTCAAGCAAATGGGACAACCCACGGTGTCAGCGTTAATCACGGTGTTGATGAATGATCACGATGAGGCCAGTCAACGGGCGGCGGATGTGTTGGCAGCCATCGGTCAGCCAGCGGCTTCAGAGTTAATTACCTCGTTGTCAAAAGAGTCTCTGTTAGCCCCTGACTCTAAGGCGGGACAAAAGGTGCAAGCGACCCTGGCCAAGGTGGTTGGCCAGGATGCGGTGAGCGTGCTGGTCACCGCCCTCAGAACCTTCTTTGCTCAGAAAGAACGCACCGAGGCAGGTCCCGAAACAACCCCTGAAACCCCTTCGGTGGACCAGGCTGTGCAAGCCCAGCTAGAGATTCTCAAAACGGCCCAGCAAGACCGACCGACCCTGGATCGCGTTGCCGAGGAACTGAGCAAACTCGGAGTGCCGGCGATTAGGGCAGTTACCGATTTGCTCAAAGACGACGACCCGGTGGTGCAGGCCAGTGCGGCCTATGTGTTGGGTAAGCTTGGGTCAGATGCGATCGCATCTATCCCAGAGCTGATTAAACAACTCCGCAACGGCGATGCCGAGGTTAGATCTGCCAGCAACCACGCCCTTAACCACATTGACCCCTTGGTGACGCGGGTGCTGCTGATGGACGCGTTGCAGTCGGGGGAACGGCCTGAGGAGCGGGAGGAGGCAGCTAAGGCCATCGGGGAGATCCCCCCAACGGCGGCGGTGCCTGATTTTGTCTCGACGGCGATGACCTCGACGCTGGCGAGTGCGGCTGAGCATGATGAGTCGCCTGCGGTAAAGGCGGCGAGCGCCGCAGCGCTGTAATTGCGCCATCTGGGTATTGGCTATCTGATTTAACGATTGGAATGGTGGGTTTGGAGTTTTGGTATTCTCAAGAGATTCAGGTGATCCGTAACCCACCCTACGCCCTTTTCCCTTTCGCCCTTCGCCATTACCCATTACCCCATCACGAAAACCGCTCCACCAAAGTCTGCCACACCTCCTGGGCACTCCCCCCCTTAAACACCCAAAGCGTGGTTTCCCAGCAAAAGAAAGCCACGCCCCGAAAGCCTGCGGCCTGGACAGCTTGAATTTCTTCATTGAGGCGGTCGATGGATTTGGAATTGAGGAAGGGTCCGGTGTAAAGCCCAATGGCAATGGGTACCTGGTTGCGCAGGTCGTAAAAGCCGCTGTTGTAGAGGTCGTTTTCAAAAATCTTTAAATCGTTGCGATAAACCTGGACAACAACATCATCCACTAGGCCCAACTCAACCCAGCGGGGCCAGTCTTGCAAATATTTGTTGTAGGCAAAACTGGGGGGGTTGGGCGACACCGAGATGGCGGCTTTGGGATCGATCTCTTTGACAGCGTAGACAATTTTCTCAAGCAGCCCGGTGATGCGATTGGCGCGCCAGGCCACCCATTCTGCACTGCTGGCATCCTCCGGGGGGGCGACGCCACCGTGGTCGGCTTTGTATAGCTCAACGGTGTAGGGGTCGTAACCAAAGTCAATGGGCAGGCCAAAGTGATCGTCTAGCTGGATGCCGTCTACGGGGTAGCGCTGTACCACCTCGACAATCAGGTCGGTGAGAAACTGTTGCACCTCGGGGTGAAAGGGGTTTAACCAGGCCAGATTACCGCCGGATATCTCTAGCTGAAAGTTTCTGAGCGGCCTGGGTAATATCGCATTGGGGGTGAGCGGATCGCCGACGGTGACCCCGACACGATTGGTGGTGAGCCAGTCGGGGTGAGCTTGTGCGATCGCAGCGGTCTCTGGAATCATCAGCCCATATTCAAACCAGGGCACAATCCGCAAATGCTGGCGATGGGCCTGGTGAATAAGCCCCCTGAGCACATCATCCCCTGGCAAAAACAAAATATCGGTGGTGACATCTCGTAAAACCCCGCCAGCTGCCTTAGCCACCTGACTGGGGTGCAGCGTATAGCCCCGGTTCCAAACGCAGGGGTAGAGGGTATTGAGGTGATGTTTGGCCAGGTTCGCCACCACCTCATCGGTGCGCATCGTGTAGTACATCAGCGATGCCCCCACGTTAGTCATCCATACCCCGCGGATTTGCTCAGCGACAACGGGGGAGACAGTGGGGGCCTGCCAGACGGCAAACACCGTCCATAGGGCCGCTAAAAATAGAGCAAAGTGTCTCCAAAAACGTCCGCGTTTTGGTTTACCCACGGATAATCCTTTTACTTGAACTGAAATGACTTGAACTGATGATGGGCATCAACAAGGTAGATGTCGGGTAGATACTCTGCAAGCAAGGGATACTTGTTGCTTTGATTTAGATTGTCCTGATTTCGGCGAATGCTAGCGATAACGCAAGATTGTGTCAAATCTCAGGATTTTAAGTATGCCCCTGCCCAGGCCAACTGTCAAAGCCGACTTTTTGAGTGCATCAACATAGACCGATATAACTGTGTGAGGTTACTGTCAGCGCCCCCAATCTTAGGGGTTTGGGGGCATAAACAGACAGGTCAAACGGCTTGTTTGTATCTTACAAACTAATGATGTTGGACCACTTACTTAAGCATCAAGTACCTGACGGACTGTTTTTAAGAGGGTCTCAGCCGTATAGGGCTTGGGTAGAAAAGCCTGCACCTGATGGGTCGGGTCTGGGTCAATGGGGTCACCAGAGATGAGACCACTGGTGGCCATGATTTTGAGCTGGGGGTTGAGATGTCGTAAGGTTTGAATCAGGGTCGCCCCGTCCATGATCGGCATCATCATATCCACCAACACCGCTTTAATCTCTGCCTGATACTGAGCGTACTGGGCGATCGCACTGGCACCGCTGTGGGCAACCAGCACCTGATAGCCGTAAGTTTCTAAGGTGATCTGAGTGGTTTCACAAATCCGGATTTCGTCATCCACAATCAGCAGTCGCTCCCCCTGCCCCTGGGGCAATGCCTCCGATGAGAGGGCAGTGCTGGTAGTTGCCTCGATGGCCGGTAAAAAGACTTGAAAGGTTGACCCTTCGCCCAGTTCGCTAGACACCTGAATAAAGCCACCGTGGCTTTTAATAATGGTGGTAACGCTAGATAGGCCGAGCCCGGTCCCGCGGCCAGGTTCTTTGGTGGTAAAAAAGGGATCAAAGATTTTGTCGATTTGCCCAGGGGTCATGCCGGTGCCTGTATCTGCGACGGTAATCATGACATAAGGCCCAGCTTTACTATCTAGATGCCCTCGCACAAATGCATTATCAAGGGTTTTATTCTCAGCTTTTAAGGTTAAGCGTCCGCCGTGGGGCATGGCGTCGCGGGCATTAATGGAGAGATTCATCAGGACCTGATGGAGTTGGGTCGCATCGGCTTTGACCGACCAAAGCGGACCAGCGATTTGGGTATCTAGCTCAATGGTTTTGGGAAAGGTCTCGACAATGATCTTTTGGGTTTCCCTTAAAATTAGCTGGTCGATTTTAAGTTCGTGCAGTTCACCCTGGGTGCCCCGCGCAAAGGCCAGGATTTGCTGGGTGAGGTCAGCGGCACGGGTCGCGCTGGATTGCAAAACCCCCAAGAGTTGCTGATCTTGAGCATCGATATCGGCGTGTTTGTGGGCCAAAATCTGAGCGGCCCCTAAAATCGGGGTCAAAATGTTGTTGAGGTCATGGGCAATGCCACTGGCCAGGGTGCCAACGCTGTCGAGGCGTTGCGATCGCAACACCTGAGCTTCCAGATTCTTTTTTTGGGTAATGTCTGTGGCGACTTCAAAAATCGAGATGGGCTCGCCTGCCTCATCTCGCACCAGGGTCCAGTGACTTTCAATCATGACTTTGTCCTGGGCTTTGGTGTAGTTTTGGATTTCGCCTCGCCATTCCCCGGTGGCCATAACGGTTCGCCAGGCGTCCGCCAGCTGAGCGGCCTCACCCTTCAAAAAGTCAGTCACTTTGTGACCCAGCACCTCATCGGCCCGCCATCCATAAATGCGCTCGGCAGCTTTGTTCCAAAAAATCAGGGTATTGTTGAGATCGCTCACCAAGATAGCGTCTGTGGCGATATCCAGCAGGGTTGCTTGCTCCAGCAGGGTCTTTTTTGTCTGATTTCTCTCGATCGCATGGGCCAGGATATTTGCGATCGCCTTCAAAAAGTTGACATCGTCCTGGCTAAACACCCGCCGCTGGGTGGCATGGATACCCAGAATGCCAAACGGTTGATGTCTGCCAGGGATGAGGATGCTCATGCCGCTGATGACCCCATAGTGTTGCAACAAAGGCGGTCCGCTAAAGCGAGGGTCTGTGGTCAGATCTTCGACCAGAACCGGGTCTGACTGCAGGAGCGTATAGCTAGCCTGGGAGCTAGGCTCAGTGGCACTGAGGGTAGATTGACCCACCACCAGCTCTGGCCCCCAACCGATGCCTGCCCGCAGTTGCAACAATCCCTGGTTAGGCAACAGCTCTAAAATCTTGCAGTACTCCATCTGCAGCGTTTGGGCCAGGGTGCTAACTGCCTTATGCATCAGGGCCTCTAAATGATGCTCTGCCAGCGCGTATTGACCCAACTCAGCCACGGCCGCCTGCTGACGAGCCCTCAGCTCTAGCACTTTCTGAGTTTGGGTACGCTCGAGTTCTGAACTGGCCCGAGCTGCAAAAATCTTGAGGACTTCTTCGGTGAGTTCGGGAGATTCCAACGGTCGGCAGCTCAAAATGCCTAATATCCCTAATACCTGATCGCGACTATCTAAAAGCGGCATGCCGACATAGCTTTGAACCCGTAGCTCTTGTAAGAGTAACGCTTTAGGAAAATGTTGTTGGATCTTGTCAGGATAGACATAGATTTGCTGGCGAATAACTCTGTCGCAGGGGGTGTGGAGCAAGTCATACTCAAACCGTTCCATCGCTTGCCCGTGGCCATGGACGGCTAAGATGCTGACACGCGCTTGCTCGGGGTCAACCACTTCGCCAATAAAGGCATATTCAAACCCAAGGGTCTTGGTCAACTGCTCAACCAGCGAGGCAAAAAACGTTTCACCTGTGGCGACGGCGACCCCCGCAGCAATTTCTCGGATCATGTCTTCGCGCCAGGTTTGCTCTGCTGGGGTAAGCAGCTTAGCAGGGGGGCCGTGGGGCGACTTGAGCTGGTTTTTACGAGACATCTATCGATGGGGTAAGCAGCAGCGTGACCCCATTTTAGCGGTAGTGTCCAGAACGGTATCGTTTAGGGACAATATCTTGCCCCAGAGCTGATAGCAAGGCTAAAGGGCTCTAAAGACAAGCCCCGTACCCAATCTAAATTCAGTCACCTCGATTCAGAATTGATAGCCTGGAAAGGGCGATGCGGCTGCAAAGCCTGTCAGTCATGGTTGCGCTTGTCGTCCCTCAGTATCGGGGTTGCTAACCAGAATTTCGGATCAGAAGGCAATTGCCCGATTTTGGGCCCCGGTGAATATAGACTTCATTAGAACTGCGTAGGGTTGTACCCGAGACTGATGTTCAAGGCTGAGTCGATCTAAGATTTCGTCCAACAGGGTGTTGATGCCATATTCGACCAGTTCCCAGTCAACCGAGAGACTCGGGTAAACCATCGTGCACAGGGGCAGCAGTTCTTCCTCTATGATGCGGGGGCTGCTCTCTAGCACACTCAGCCAGAAGTAGGCTTGGAACATAGTGTGGTCTCGCAGTGAGGAAGCTGCGATCGCAGGATTATCGAGATAGCCGCGACGACTAAGATGTTTTGGGTAGGCTGAGACGGCTTTTTGGTAGACTACCTCAGAAATTTCTTGGCTCAAGGGGAGCAAGGTTAGAGCAGCCTCAAACAGGGGTGAGCCCCCACTGTGTTTAGCCGCAGCCGCACACACTCGCTGCCAGGGGATACACACCTGCTCTTCGACAAAGCGTAGGTAGGGCAGTAGCAACCCCTGCTCAGCTGGGCTCAGCCGCTCCAGTAAAATCTGGGTGCCCAGGTGAAACTGGGTGCTCATAAAGCCCACCGTGCGGTTGTCTCGGCAGTCAAGATTTTGCTTTTGAAACTCCAGCAGCAGGGGCTCTAGCGCATTGATCAGCTGCTCAATGCTCGAGGGTTGGATCATATTTGCCCGCACCCACTCCTGGTGAGATTTGCCATTCATGCCAAGGTAGCCTAAAGCGATGGGCGAACTTTGCTGCTGCTCATAAACGTCCAGGAGCCCACCGTAAACATTGGCAAGCACCTTAGCAACCCGACGGGCGTCGCCCAAGTTGACATGATTATTGAGAGACTCGAGTTTGGAAAACAGTGAGCTGGTTTGTAGGGCAGCCCGCTCGCAAGCAACGACGAGGCGTTTTCTAAGGGCGGTTGCAGTGCGCTTGCGCCCCTCAGTGCTGGCTGCTTTTGCCAAAGATTCGGAGTCTACATGGGCCATCTCGCTAGGCAGCACAGACCGATATCGATTGGTCCAAATCTCAAGAATGACTTGAACGGAAGGCTGATGAATGAGGGGAGCAGTTTCAAGCATGGCGTTACGGGCGTAGTGTGAGGACGGCAGCACCTTTCTTTACAGAGAGTAACATTACTTTACTCAATGAGCTACCTTGAACCATGCCTATGTTTTTGGTGGATACACGGATAAGCTCTCCGCTGGCCTGAGCCGGTCAAAAGGCAATCTCCGCAGACTTTCTTAATGTTTTAAACTACGGCGAATACTGCAGATTAGCCGCGTTAAACATCCCAAAACCCCGTCAAAACACCCCTGCCTATGTTACGGAAAATTTACATTCCTTCATGTTTGATTGATATGGGATGACTTTCTACAAAATCTGCGATAAGAATTTCTGTGACCGTTCTTCCTGAGGATTATTAAAGAAAGCATCCGGGGTATTTTCCTCAACCAGGACGCCCGCATCCATCAGGACTACCCGGTCGGCTACCTCTCGGGCAAACCCGACTTCGTGGGTCACGCACACCATGGTCATGCCCTCGCTAGCCAGTTGGCGCATGACATCGAGCACCTCTCGCACCATCTCAGGGTCGAGGGCTGAGGTGGGTTCGTCAAACAGCATCACTTTGGGTTGCATGGCCAGGGAGCGGGCGATCGCAACCCGCTGCTGCTGCCCCCCCGACAGCTGACCGGGGAATTTCTGAGCCTGTTCCAAAATGCCGACCCGCTCCAGCAGCTGCATGGCAACCTCCTCCGCCTCCCGTTTTTTCTTGTGGCGCACCCAGATCGGGGCCAGGGTCACATTTTGCAACACCGTCAGGTGGGGAAACAGATTGAACTGCTGAAACACCATGCCTACCTCACGGCGGATGGCTTCAATATTTTTGAGGTCGTGGGCAATGGTAATACCGTCGATCTCGATACTGCCTTTTTGATAAGGCTCTAAGGCGTTAAAAGTGCGAATAAACGTAGATTTACCCGAGCCCGATGGCCCCATCACTACCACCACTTCACCCTTATAGACGTTCATGCTGACGCCCTGTAGAACGTGAAAGCCATTGTCGTACCACTTTTCAACGTTGCTAGCGACAATCACAGCCTCCGAAGAAGTAGAGCCATTCATGGGTTTATCAGTTTGCATCTGAGTCATAGTGTTCAAGTCAGGCCTTTTAGCGGCAAGCTCCTCTAAGCGTATTGTGGCAGTTTTGTCAGGGTAAATTGGGCTTAACTACATGGGACTTAATGGGTAGTGGGTAGTGGGTAAGGCGAAGGGTAATGGGTGGTAACGGGCAGAGAGGTGGGGTGGGCAATGCCCACCTTTCTAATTCATCGATGCTCTAATTCATCGATGATCCGTATTGAGTTGCTGTTCTATCTTGCGGCTACCGAGGGACATGGCGTAGCAAAAGACCCAGTACAGCACAGCGACGAACAGGTAAACCTCCGAATAGCGGCCTAGATATTTTGGGTTTGCCAGGATACTTTGACTGATCCCCATCAGCTCCACCAGGCCAACGATGCCGAGTAGCGTGGTGTCTTGAAAAAGACTGATGAACTGACCCACAATGGCTGGAATGGCCGTCTTTAGGGCCTGGGGCAAGACAATCAGCCCAAGGGTCAGCGGCTTATTGAGACCCATGGAGGCAGCGGCTTCATACTGCCCCTTGGGCACAGCCTGTAGACCCGCCCGGACGTTTTCGGCCAGGTAAGCTGAGCTAAAGATAGTCAAACCGATGATGGCGCGAACAATCCGATCGGGTCGAACCCCTTCGGGTAAAAACATCGGAATCATCACCTGCCCCATAAACAAAATCGAGATCAGCGGCACCCCGCGAATCAGCTCGATATAACCAATCGAAAGGCCCTTGACTACGGGCAGGTCGCTGCGTCGCCCCAATGCCATAATGACCCCAATCGGAAAGCACAGGGCAATGCCGCTGATGGCCAGCAATAGCGTCAGGGTCAGCCCCCCCCAGTCGCTAGTCGATACTGAGCGAAACCCTACGTCAAACCCAATCGCACCTGAAACGAGTCGAATAATTGTGTAAGTGATGGCAAAGCCCGCAACAAATAAAGTCACCTTCTCGATGAGATCCAACAGTGACGAGCTGGCTAGCAGCCACCCAATCGCCGCGCCCACCAGCGCTGCGGCCAGGGTGACCAAAACAAGAAACAACGGCAGCAGCCGGAAACCGGCCCCGAAATGTAGCCACAGCACAATACAACCGCCGACGGCAGCAAACCAGCCTGTCAACATCAATCGGCCCAGCAGCGGCGACCCCCGCCAGATCTGTTCTGAAAAACTCAATCGGCTCGACAGCTGCCAGCCCACGATTGCAGACACCGCCAGAGTAGCCATCAAAAACAGCATGCTCTTGCGCAGGTCTCCCCCCCCGAGCAGCCATAGCAGGATAAAGTAAGAGACAAACCAACCGGCTGAGATAGCCTTGCCCGTGTTGGGGTAGCGACGCCCAAGCTGCTGCCCCAACACGGCCATGACACAGAGCATCGCTATCAGGCCGATTAAGATTGGGCTACTGGTGCGCGTCAGGGGTACGATAATCGCCGCTGCACAAATCACCCCCAACCCAATCAGCACATTACGCCCAAATAAGGATGGCAAATTTCTGCCGAGGATCCCCCAGCTGAGCCCTGCCATCGAAACAACGACCCCTAGCATCACCCAAACACGCCATCGTCGAGCGGCAGGGTAAAGCCCAGACAGAAACAACGGCAGGTTATTTGGGATGACCGCCCACTGGGCTACATTAAAGGCCCAAGTCACCAGCCCCCAGCCAATCAATGCAAACGCAGCTAACAAGATAATGGTTAGCAGCGAATTGTACCAGGTGTTAAACAGATGCTTTTTCAACCAGGCGGCTGGGCCAACCTGAACAACGGGCGGCAGCTTAGAGTCTTCTAAAACAGGGGGAGAACTTGCAGTGGTCATGGTTTACCGCTCCCTAAGTTGAACGGCACTGTTGAGCTGATTCATGTTGATCGAAATGAGCAGATTAATAATCAGGTAGGTGGCCATCATGATCATAAAGACCTCGACCGGCTTTCCTGTTTGGTTAAAGGTGGTGGTGGCAACCGAATACAAATCGGGGTAGCCCACCGCCAGGGCCAAACTAGAGTTTTTAGCCAGGTTCATAAACTCACTGTTGAGGGGCGGGATAATCACTCGCAGGGCTTGGGGAAAGACCACCATGCGCATCGCCAACCCCGAACTCAACCCCAGGGAACGGGCAGCTTCCCACTGTCCCTTAGAGACGGATTGAATGCCAGCGCGGACAATCTCAGCGATAAAAGCCCCGGTGTAAAATGTTAAGCCGGAGACAATCGCCGCATATTCAAGGGAGAGTTTAAGCCCCCCCGTAAGGCCTCCACTTTCAAGGATTTCAGGAGGATTCCAGCCAAACGCAAACAGAATAATTGCAATATCAGCGAGGACAAGGGCCGCGATCGCAGCCATCTGGGTCTGCCCTGTCTGTCCCTGCTCAACAATGGCGCGGGTGCGCCAGCGAAACAACAGCACCAGCGGCACCAGCGAAGCCAACAGCACCAACAACGCAATCCCCTGGGGACTAGACAACAGGGCTAAGACAGCCCCTTTGAAGTAGAGACGTCTGCCCGTCCCTGAGTTAAACAGCAGAAAGTACTCAAACACCACCACAATCGGGATCGTCAGCAGATTCACCCCGTATTTAAGGATAGAACCGATGTCAGACCGATTAAACCCGCTGCGAATAGTCTTAATCGAGCTCAACAGCAGCCCCACCAGCAGCAGTGCCAGGGCTAACAAAAGAATCCCGGTCCAAAGCTCTCCAGTAAAAGAAGGGCCCGGAATAAAAATGCCCTTTTTGTTCATGACTATCCAGCTCAGACTCCCACCGGGTAAAACAATCTGATTTGCGGGATTGGGCAGACTAAAAAAGACCGCCAGGTACCAGAAAAACAGCTGTAACAGTAACGGTACATTCCGAACTAGACCGACGTAGGCGCGGCTGATTTTGTAAACCAGCCAGTTATCTGAAAAACTCGCCACCCCTGCCGTAACCCCCACCAGCGTAGCTGATGCAATCCCCACGGTCATTACCCGCAGGGAGTTAACGATCCCAGATTGAATCGCTTTGGTGTAAGTATCTTGGGAGCGATAATCGAGCAAGCCCTCACCAATCCCAAACCCGGCCGGATTTTTTAAGAAATCGAATCCAAACCTAGTGCCTCTTTGGGACATGTTGGCATTGAGATTACCTGCTAAATAGCTAAAGGCAAAAACAACCCCAACTAACACAATGACTTGAAAGGCGATTTTCCAAAATCGCTCGTCCCGAAGGATCGCTTTAATGCCTGAAACTTGGCTTGTACCTGTACTGGCCATTAGATTTTGTTGGTTACCGTATGGCTATTGAAGGACATCATAAACCCCTGGGGGAATGACTCATAGACTTTACTACGACGGTCGTTAAAGTTCTTAGCAAACGTAATAGAAATCGCGGTGCAGTGCAGTGTGATTAGCTACAGCAGTCAGGTTTTGTTCCCAGATACAAAAACGTAGGGACGAAGTTACCTCGTCCCTACGAAAGGTTCGCTACTTTTAACTAAACCTCGATCACACTCAGACCTGTCGTTTGCCCTACGGGAATTGCCCAAACTGTTTGCTTGGTGGCAAAACCTCAAGTTTTCAAACTAGATGTGGTTTAGCTAGCCTGCCCATTAACGGAAGGGGGGTGCATACATCAAACCACCTTCGGTCCAAAGCGCATTCTGGCCGCGCTCCAGCGCAAACTCGGAGTCTTTGCCAACGTTGCGATCGTAGATCTCACCGTAGTTGCCGACATGCTTAATCGCCCGAAGAGCAAAGTCGTTGGGAAGCCCCATATCAGAGCCCAGGGTGCCTTCCACCCCAACAAAGCGCAGAATGTTAGGATCTTCGCTGCCAGTGGCGGCTTCAACGGTGTCAGCCGTCAGGCCAAACTCTTCGGCCTGAATTAGGGCATAGGTCACCCACTTGACCGTGTCAAACCAGGCCGAGTCGTTATTGATGGTCACCGGGCCCAAGGGCTCCTTAGACATGGTGACCTCTAACAGTGTGTGCTCATCTGGGTTGGATAGGGTGCTGCGTCGGGCAACCAGTTGCGATTTATCAGAGGTCATGCCTTCGCAACGACCTTCTTCGTAAGCGGCATAGGCCGCATCAGCATCCTGGAAGACGACCGGCTCAAAGGTAACCCCATTCTGACGCATTTGGTCGGTCAGGTTCAGCTCGGTCGTGGTCCCGGTCTCAACACACACTGACTTACCTTCAAAGTCTGTAAGTTCGGCAATACCCGCTTCGGTCCGGACCAGCATGCCTTGACCATCAAAGAAGGTAGTAGGCGCAAACTCCATACCCACAGAGGTATCGCGGCTGATCGTCCAGGTCGTATTCCGGGAGAGCATGTCAACTTCTCCGCCCTTGAGCGCTTCAAAGCGCTCGGTGGAGTCTAGACGACGATATTCAACCGCCTCTGGATCGTCAAACAGGGCAGCGGCGACGGCTTTACACACATCTACGTCAAGACCAGAATAGGTGCCACTATCGTCAACAAAGCTAAACCCAGGGATACCCCCGTCGACACCGCAGACCAACTGCCCCCGATCTAGAACGGTTTGCAAACGGCTACCCCCACCGGTCGCGCTGCTGACTGCGTCACCGACCGCATCGGCACCGGATTCAACGTCGCCAGCACAGGCGGCCAGCGGTGCGATGACGCCTACTAGCGCCATCGTCAATAAACCCCTCTTTTGCATAGTTACCTCACGCACTTTTATAAAACACCTAAGTCAAAACACACTATCAGCGTCTGGAAAAATCGCAAAGATCCAGATGACGCTGGCTTAACGTTCCAACGCATCCAAAAACATTTTTGTCATCAAATTGACATTTTCTCACATTGTTGCGAGAGATTACGGCATGCAAAGCCTTAAATTTTGGGTTAAGTGGGGTGAGCCACAGCGCCGACTAGCTTTGAACGATGTCTCTAATTAAAGCGGTTTTGGAGCGAATATACTCACTCAGAATAGGCGTCTGGCGAGGATCGTAAGGTGCTGTGTAGGCCAGCTGCTCAAGCAGCCAATTTACCAGGCCGCTATCATCTAAGCTCAAAATAATATGACTCTGAGACGTTTCAATGATTGACCAGAGCTGACGCAACAGGTAAGGATCCATGAAAATTTTAGATTTTCTTTAGATTTAGCATAGTTTATTTTTGAACTTTATGAGTCCAAGATTGCTTTGTATTAGCAACGGTCATGGGGAGGATGCGATCGCACTTCAAATTCTCCAGCATATCCAGACTTTAGCCCCTGAGACATCCCTGGCAGCGCTGCCGATTGTGGGGGATGGCCACGGCTACGAGGCGCACTCCATTCCACTGGTGGGCTCCACAAAGGTGATGCCCTCGGGGGGATTTATCTACATGGACCGTCGCCAGCTGATGCGCGATGTCCAGGGCGGGTTAGTCTCTCTGACCGTGGCCCAGATTAGAGCCGTGCGGCGTTGGGCAGAGCAAGGGGGCAATCAGGGCGTAGAGACAGGGCCTGCAAAAAGCAGCACCATTCTCGCCGTGGGGGACATTGTGCCCCTCCTATTTGGCTGGCTCAGCGGGGTGCCCTACGGCTTTGTGGGCACCGCCAAGTCAGATTATTACTGGCGTGACGAGCAAGCCGCCTATCCAGGGCGTTCAGGGATCGGACAGGCGCTTGGCAACCGCTTAGTCCGCCAATCGGGATCAATTTATTTTCCCTGGGAACGCTGGCTGATGCAGCGTCCGCACTGTCGATGTGTCTTTCCCCGAGACGGGCTGACGGTCAAACAGCTATCTCGCTGGTCAATCCCCGCCTTTGAGGCAGGTAACCCGATGATGGATGGGCTGATCATTCTGCCCCTGGCAGAGGTTTTAGCCCAGGTGAGCAAACCTCCGCTAACCGTACTACTCTTGCCAGGGTCAAGAAGCCCCGAAGCTTATCAAAACTGGCAGCTGATTTTGCAAGCCCTGGACAGCGTGCAGCAAGTCTGGTCAGGGGCAACCGTTGAGTTTGTGGCTGCGATCGCCCCCAGCCTAGACCTCGCCCCCCTAGAACGGGCCTTGATCAAGGCCGGTTGGCAGAGCGACTTTCAGGCTGGGGGGGCGAAGGGCGAAGGGCGAAAGGGGCAGGGGTTAGCCAGGCAAGAAGCCTCTCAAAAACCTTGCTATCAGCGTCGGGGGGCAACACTAAGCCTGAGTCAGTCTAGTTTTGAGACATTTCTACAGCAGGCCCAGGTGGCGATCGCGATGGCGGGCACCGCCACCGAGCAGTTTGTCGGCTTAGGCAAACCTGCCCTCACCCTGCCCGGTCAGGGTCCGCAGTTTACCCCCACCTTTGCCCAGGCCCAAACCCACCTGCTGGGCCCCTCGGTCACCCTGGTCAACGAGCCCCAGGCCACGGGCGCAACCCTCAAGACTCTTTTAGAAGACATCCAAAAACTCACCCAGATCTATCACAACGGTCGCCAACGCATGGGCGATCCAGGCGCTGGGCAGCGGATTGCGGAGCAGATCTTAGAGACATTGCTAGCGTGAGGGAATTTTGGATTTTGGAGGGGGAAGGGCAAAGTGACCGATTTACCCATTACCCATTACCCATTACCCATTACCCCTCCTCAACCGCAACCGGCTCCATCAGCGGATCATCAATCAAATCGACCGCTTGCTGCAGGGCCTCGAGGCGGCTTAGCCCAAACTGATGGGGTTGGAGCTGCTGCAACAGGCCCAGGCGCTCTAGCCGCGTGCGGACCTGGCCGCTAATGCCCACTAAAAAGACCATACGACGTTTGAGCAGGGCTTCTTTAACCATGTTTTCGATCGCCAGGGCCGCGGTCACCCCAATCATCGGCACCTCGGTCAGGTCCAGAATCAGCACGTCATACTTGCTGACAATGCCCAGGCGGCGGGAAATGCCCTTCGCGGCTCCAAAGCTCATCGGCCCGCCCAGGCTAAAAAGTAAAATGCGATCGCGCGACTGGGCCATGAGGTGCTTCTCGCGATCGCTTAAATTGGCCTGGGGGTCAAAAGGGCTGGTAACCGTTTTGACTGATTTAATTTGCAAACTGGTAAGGCTTTGAATCGTCAACAGATTTGCCACAAATACCCCAACGGCCACGGCGGTAATCAAATCCACAAACACCGTTAACAACATCACCCCGTACATGATGCCAGTGGCCTTGAGCGATACCCGGTGGGCGCGTTTCAAAAACCCCCAGTCGATAATATCAATGCCCACTTTGATTAAGATTCCCGCCAGCACTGCGTGGGGAATCTGAGCCGTAAGCCCCCCCGCCCCCAACACAATCGCCAGCAGCACCAAAGCATGGATCATGCCTGATAGGGGGGTTCGTCCCCCGGCCCGCACGTTGATCACCGTGCGCATGGTGGCCCCGGCCCCGGGCAAGCCCCCAAACAGCCCCGATAGGGCATTGGCAATCCCCTGGCCAATCAGCTCACGGTCAGAGTCATGCTGGGTGTGGGTGACGTTGTCGGCCACCAGCGACGTCAGCAGTGAGTCAATCGCCCCCAGGGTGGCCAACATCAGCCCGTAGCCCACCATGAGCTTGATTTGAGCTAACTCAAACTGGGGCCAGTAAAACTGGGGCAGCCCCGTGGGGATCGCGCCAATGCGACTGAGGCTGTCGTCGAGGCGCAGCGACACAAAAGTGCACACCACCAGAGCTATCAGGGGAGCTGGAAAAATGCGGTTGAGCCGGGGGGGGGCCATAAACACAATCGCCAGGGTAAGTAGGCCAATGCCGAGGGCAGACCCCATGGGATGGGTAATCCGCTCGGGCATTTCCTGAATCGCAAACATTACTCCGCCTTCACTCGTGTAGCCCAGCAGCGGCCCGATCTGGAGTAAGACAATGATGATGCCGATACCCGACATAAACCCTGATATCACGGTGTAGGGCATCAGCGTGATATATTGCCCCAGGCGCAAGATGCCAAACAAACTTTGAAACACTCCTCCCAGGATGACCACCGTAAAGGCCATGGCAATGCCATCTTGCCCAAACTGGCTGGTCAGCGCCATAAATACCGTGGTAAAGACCACCGTCATGGGGCCGGTGGGGCCAGAAATCTGGGACGGGGTCCCCCCCCATAGGGCCGCAAAAAAGCCGATAAAGACGGCTCCGTAAAGCCCCGCGATCGCACCTGCCCCCGAGGACACTCCGAAGGCAAGGGCTAGCGGCAATGCTACGACGGCAGCAGTCAACCCGCCGAAGAGATCACCACGGAGATTGTTGAAGTGAAGGCCGTGAACGAGATTTTTCAAAATGCCGGTCAGGGCTCATAGGCCATGACTCGTTGCCATTACCTGCCTAGAAAGGGCTAGGCACTGGTCAAAAAGCAATGACATTTCCCTGATGAAATAGCGCTGCTAATTCTAGCATTTCGATAACTTAGCAACGGATTTCTGAAAGATGTCTTCTTTTTTTAGTCTCTCAACTTTCAATCTCTCAACACGTAGCCAACACCTCGCACAGTTTGAATCAGGCGCTTTTCGCCTTCGGCTTCGAGCTTGAGACGCAGGTAGCGAATATAGACCTCGATAATGTTGGAGTCGCCCATAAAGTCATAACCCCAGACCTCCTCAAGAATCTGATCGCGGGTTAGAACTTGTTTAGGGTGAGCCATCAAATAGTCGAGCAAATCAAACTCTTTGGCGGTCAGCTCAATCCCCCGATCACCTCGAAACACCTCTCGGGTTTTGCGGTTAAGGGTGAGCGTATCAAACTGAAACAGCTCAGCCTCTTGGGGGTCGTTGCGCCGCAGGTGAGCCCTGACCCGAGCCAGCAGCTCCTCAATGCTAAAGGGTTTGACGACATAGTCATCGGCCCCAGCATCTAGCCCCGCTACCCGATCGGCAATGTCGTCTTTGGCGGTGAGCAAAATAATGGGCATTTTAGCCCCGGTGGAGCGCAGTCGTCGACACACTTCGACCCCTGACAGTCCGGGCATCATCCAGTCCAGGAGCACCAGGTCGGGCTCTTGATCGCGAGCTGCCATCAGGCCCGTCAGGCCATCATTAGCAATAGCAACCTCGTAGCCTTCGTAACTCAGCTCCATCTGGACAAATTTAGCCAGCTTCTCTTCGTCTTCAACCACTAAAATGCGGGTCGACATCTTGAAATCTCCTAGGCCGGTAAACTAACGGTGAAGGTACTGCCTTCTCCCAATTTAGATTGAACTTTGAGTTTACCTCTCATCCCTTCGACCAGGGTCTTAACAATTGATAAACCCAAACCGGTGCCACCGGTTGCCCGCGAGCGGTCTTCATCGACTCGATAAAAGGGCTCAAAAATTTTAGTTAGATCGCTCATGGGGATGCCGCGACCGCGATCGCAAACATCAATGTGCGCCCATTCCCCGCTTTGTCTAACCCGAATAATCACCGGCTGGTCGCTCTCTGAATACTTCACCGCGTTATCCATTAAATTGATTAACACCTGCTTGAGCCGATTACTATCGGCTTTGACTTCGGCATAGGGGGTGATGATTTCTGCTTTGACCTGAGTCTTGGCATAGTTGCACATGCCCACCACTTCTAAAACAAAGTCTTTGAGGGGCACAGGCTCCAGGTTAAACCGCAGATGGCCGCCATCAGCGCGGGCTAAGTCAAGCAGATCTTGCAACAGACGAATAGTGCGGTCAGCCTCTGAAGCCGCGATTTCTAACCCCTCTCGCTGGGGATCGGTTAAATTTTTGCAGCGGCGCAGGGTGCTTTGCAAATAGCCATGCACCAGGGTTAGCGGCGTGCGCAACTCATGGGACACATCACTGACAAAGCGACGCTGCTGCTCCCAAGCACTCGACAGCCTTTCTAACATGAGGTTCAGAGTCTTGGTCAGCTCTTGTACCTCGGTCGGTGGGTTGTCAAGATCAAGATGGGTTTCGGCCAGGTTGGTCGCCGATACATTGGCTGCCAACTGATTGATTTTGCGAATCGGCCGCAGTGAACGGTTGACATACAAGGCAATTAAGATCGCCGCCACACTAATTACCAGGATGCTTGAGAGCGCCAGGGTCCGGGTAACTTCTTGAAAGCTTCGCTGATTTTGAGTGATGTCATCCACTACATAGATGTCACCAATCAGCTGATCCCCGATTTTGAGTGGGCTAATGCAGATCACCAGGTGGCGATCCTGAAACCGTTGAATCACTAGCTTCTGATCTGACTGTAGGGAGGTCATCAGATTTTTAGCAAAGCCATCTTTTTGCCAGGAGCCCATCGACAGCGTATCTGACTGGGCAATAAATTCTCCTTCGGGCGACCGAATCCAAATCGCCAGGTCCGCCGTTGAACGATAGTTAATCACCCGTTGCAAAGCTTCACGAGAGGGCATCATCTCTTCGTAGAGATCCACATCTTGTTCAAACCGCTGGACGGTACTCACTGCATTTTGCTTGTGGCCATCGATCAAAATCTGTTGCATACGAAAGCTAGTCCAACCGCTAATGCCGCCGATACCGAGTATTGAGGCCAACACAATGCCAGAGGTTAACCGAAATTGAATAGAAGCGGGATCGAGTTTCATGCGATGACGGTGCTAACGGGTGCAGCGATGGACACAGGGTGTCCGTTACCTCTTGACTCTACTGGCTTAACCTGAGAAGACCCTGATAAATTGCCCATAGATACCTCATAATAGAGACCTCACATATGGGACTTACATTTGAAACCAGCATAAGCGTTTTTTATTTAAGCGTCGAAGGGGGGTGATTTTGAGTGACTCATGTCCTAATTTATTGCTCCTATCAGGGTAAACGCCGCCCAATCATTCGGGTCTGGGTGGGACTCCATCGTTGCCAGCATCGCCTGTCGTAATGCCTGGGCGTTGTCAAACTGCTGGCGCTGGCGATAAAACTCAATCATCAGCTCAGCGGTCGCGTCGTCGGGCACCTGCCATAGCGACACCAGCACGTTGTCTGCCCCGGCCGCGATAAACGAGCGCGATAGGCCAATCACGCCATCCCCGGTAATCTCACCCCGCCCCGTATCACAGGCACTCAAAACGACCAACTCTGCCGTGAGGGGATAGCTCAGCACTTCCTCAGCGGTCAAAAAGCCATCTTCGTCCTTGGAGGGGGCGAGGGCTAGGGACCCTTGCAGCGGGTTGGATTCGTTAAAAAAGCCGTGGGTCGCCAGATGGATCAACCGCGCTGACGAAAGCTGTTGCTTAATAGATGCCTCGCTGGCCGACTCCCCAATCAGGGGAGCAGTGGACAGAATCTCGGCAATGCCGTTGGCCTCGGTCGCAGAGTGGGGCAACTCAGGCAAGGCTTGTGGCATGGGGCTGGGGTTTCCCACAATCAGCGGGTTGGCAATTCTCGAATTAGCGAAGGAGGGTTCAGTCGCGCTGACAGACTCAGCGGTCAGGGCCAGGATTTGAATGGCCGGCGCGGTCAGAATCGTGTGATGCTCAATCAGGTGGCTCTCGTCCTCGGCTTGCAGGGCCGGAAAGGGCACTAAAAAAAGTTGTTCTTGGGGGATGAAGACCACCCGAGCGGTGGGATCGCTTGGCAGTAGATCTACAATCGGCTCAATCATCAGCTGATGCAAATCTTGCCAATATGGCCCCCGCTGAAAAGTAGGCGCAAAGCCTGTATTGACTTTGGTAACTTCATCAATCGAGAGAACCGGATTGGGCAAAAAGATGTTGGGATGGCTGACCGTGACCGTTCCGGCTTGCGGATCGACGGCTGTCACTTCATAGGGCTCCCACTCTGGGAGGTCTCCCTCTCGACGCACCCGATCGCCAGGGCGAAGGGTTGCCCAATTTCGGGTGTCTGATTCGCCGCGAATGCCGCTGCGATCGCGGGCGGTCTGCACCAGATTGGTTAACGTCAGATCTTTTTCCTGCAAAATCGATTGAAGCTCAACCTGCCGAAAGTCAACCTCACCACTGGGCTGCACCACCCAGATGTAGAGACGGTCTGCCGTCCCTCGCTGCTTACCTTGAAACTTAAAACTGTCGTCCGGTACCAGGGTATATTCTACCAGGGTCGCCTGTTGTTCTTGGGCAATCTGACGAATTTGGTCAATGTTCGGGGCTTCACTGACTAAGGTATTTGTGGGAGATTGCGCTGGGTCAGATCTGGACGCCACCAGTTCCACAAACGCCCGAGCTCGACCGCGTTCAGCCACTTCTAGGGCAGCCTCGACCTTGCCCTGGGCCACCAGCACCTGCTGCAATAGGTTATAGGTCAACACATGGGTGTCAAACAGTGAAATCTGGTTGGCATCATCCAGTCCGGGACGCAGAGATTCAAGCGATTCAATAGCGGCGTAGAGACGCGACTCGGCAGCTTCAAACTGTCCAGCTTCATAGAGGGTGTGACCGAGGTTATTCAAAGCGGTGGCAGTGGCCTGGGGATTAGCCGTGGCGGTTGCAATGGCCAAACTGCGTTCGAGGTAATCCAGGGCCTGCTCAAGGTTTGCTGAGTCACTGTAAATCAGACCCAGACTCCCCAATATTTCGCCCTCTAAGCGCTGATTTTGAAGATTTTGAGCTGCCCTTAAGCCGTTCTGATAATACTCAGTAGCCTGCTGTAGATTGCCCTGGGCATGGTAAGCAGACCCCAAATTATTGAAAGCAAAGGCCAACCCTTCGAAGTCATCACGGGCCACTGAGAGCCGCTGACTGCGCTGATAATAATCAATGGCTTCAGCATAGTTGCCTAAACGGGCCTGGATAGCCCCTAAGTTATTGAGGGCGGTGGCTTCTGACAGGTCATCGGGTGCTTCCTGGGCGATCGCAAGGCTCTGCCCATGGTAATCAAGTGCTTGCTCGTACTCTCCCAACGACTCATGGGCATTACCTAACAAACCCAGAACGTGAGCCTCGCCCCTGTGATCGCCCAGCTGACGCATCAGCCCCAAAGATTGGTGATAAACCTCAATCGCCTGAACATATTGCCCCTGCCCCCGGTAAACAATCCCAAAATTGCCTAAAATCTCGGCTTGCAAAGGGATATCGCCCACCTGCTGCACCAACGTTAGGGCCAGCCTGAGGCTCTCACCTGCCTGTATCATTTGCCCCAAGACAATGTGAGCCGCCGCCAAAAAATTTAGGGTAACACTTCGATGATGATCCGCACCCGCCGATTCATAGAGCTGCAGGGCCTGTTGCCAGGCTGCGATCGCATCCTCGAACTGTTGATTTTGGTAGTGACCCAACGCCTGCCTAAACAAGTCATCTGCCTGCAAGTTAGGTGTCTGGGCTAACACCACACGGGGTATTGACACACTCACCCCCACAGAAATAGTCATTACCCCCACTGAATACACCAGTGCCAGACCTAAGTTTGCCCAGCATCCGGTCCGGTTAGTTGACATCGGTTTCCTCAGACTCATTTGACTCAATTTGGAGGAGACCGTCTGTCTCATCTACCTGACATGAGGGATCTATCGTCCGAGTCGCAGTCAAAGAAGCTTCTGCGTCAGTGTCGCCACCGTTCTCCATCTCAGCCTCAGCTACCAAGGTTCCGGTTAGTCCGCAGCGGTCTTCTGACGGCGCTTCTTGGACCTCTGCGGCAGTTGCATCAACGTTTGTGGTCTCACTCAAGACCATGCCGCTACCCGTACCACCGCCACCCGTACCACCGCCACCCGTACCGCCGCCGCCACCCGTACTTGTAAACGTAGAGGTTACTTCGATCCGACCATCTCCGATAATGGTGGTACCAGCCCCCACAATGGGATTGTCTCGCAAAGAAACCACCAGTCCCTCATTATCTTGATTCGAAGTGATTGCCCCAGCCGTAAAACTTGCCTCTGGATCAGTCGAATTGAACGGCTCTGAAACTGCAATTACATCAAAGAAAGCTTCATTAGCTTCGTTTACAAACTTGCCAACTTCGTCTTCTGAAGGGAACACGCGCTCACCGAGCACAACATTGCCATCCCCATCAAGTGAAAATCGCCGAAAGACAATTCCGTTTTTATCTGTCTGAAAAGACGGACCCACGGTAAACGTTCGACCGCCGTGCTGAATATCGATAGTTGCCCCTCCCTCACCCCCACCGGTTGCATTAATACTGGTAAGTAAGGTAGCCCCTAAAAATTGGGCTCCCTCGACGGTCTCCAAACTGCTGGTGCCGTCGATTGTAAAATCCTCGGATAAGAATGCCCCTGTCGCCCGGAAAATTCCGCCCGCATCAATCGTTACATCGCCCCCATCATTACCACTAGTGTTGATTGTTGAGACGTCTATATTGCCTCCGGCAGACAGATCTACATAACCGCCAAACCCGTCTATAGGACTGCCATCATCGCCGCCTGTTGTAATATCTCCTGTTTCAATATTCCCTTGTGCCGACAAGATAACAGGACCACTGTTAGTCTCGATATTACCAACCGTAATATTGCCGGACGAAGAGATTGCAGAGGCATCAAAAAACAACCCATTGACGGGGCCTGGGTTAGGCTCGTTGCGCAGCTCGCCAAGACTGGGTAATACGTTTGATGGACCTTGTTCGGCCAGCCCCGCCCGCAAGATTAAGGCAGCATCATTCGCCAAAATAACAATATCTGGATCAGTGCCCTGCAAGGTCGTATCGGGGGCTGTAATCGAAATATCGCCATCGACTGTAATGCTGCCCCCGGCTTCTACCTTGAGGGAGTTGCCTGTATAGTCTCCAAAGCTGACGTCTCCCCCCGCACTGATAATGCCATTTGAGGTGATGGGGGTATAGCTAAACTCACCCGGTGCATTGGATAAATTAAGGACTGAGAAATCTCCACCATTCAGAAAACGCCCCTGCCCTGAGACTAACCCGTCACTGCTGAGGGTAATATTGCCGTCTGTTCGAAAGACTGACTGGGGCTGGTTAAGGGACTGGATATCAATAAACTGCCCCCCCTGAATTAGCAGATCTTGATTAGTTCGAATGATTGAGGGGGTTACGCCATCCTCGATCTGGACACCGTTCTGGGCTAGCAGGTTGATATCTTGAGCAGCCCTCAAACGGCTGCTATCTAGCCTGATTAGTCCACCAGGCGTCTCCCCAGTTGCCTCTAAGGTAATCGACCCGTCAGCCTCTAATGTGCTGTTTCCCTGAATATCAATCGCTTGAGCATCGCCCAAAATTTCTCCGATGTTTTCTGTAAAGCCTAATCTAGAAAGGATTTGACCATTTTCGACTATAAGGGCACCATTGGTTGCCGACATTATTAGCCTGTCAGCGGTTAGTGAACTGTCACGAATAGTCAGGGCATTACCTGTACCTTGAGCCTCCAAGTTTAGAGTGTCTCGAGCCTCTAATCGACTGCCATTGAGTACTTCAATGGATTGGGCTTGTAGCCCAAGCTCGCCAAAGCCATTATCCAACGTGCTGCTATCCAGCTCAATAGAACCCATGCCAGCGATTAACTGAATATCTCCGGTCCCACTTGAAGTGAAGAAGAAACTGTTGGTCAGGGCAAGATTTCCCTCGGTCTCTACACCAATATTTCCATCTGTTCTAATGCGCATTCTAGAGGACAGATCTGCGATTGCATCGATTGTGACATCACCTCTGCTACTAATCCTCAGCGTATTGCCTGCAAAGTCTCTGAGAGAGACATCGTTCCCACTGGGAATGGGCACATTAAAGTTGTTAAAACCAGATATATCAAGGTTTGCTAAGGGATGGATACTCCCAATCGCTTCCTCAAAAACCACATTGCCCTCACCAGCAGTGACGATCAAACTGACAGGGGTTATCGAATCCTGGCTATTCAGCGTCCCCCGAAAGGTAATGTCACCTGAACCACTCCCTGTGGTAATTTCATGGGCCGACGCAAAGAGTTGATCTTCTATCACCACTGCCCCATCTAGAACAATATCACCCCCAGCAGTCTCTATGTTACCGATATTAATGGTATTCGCCGCAATGGTCACGCTACCCCCAGCCGTGCGAATTGTATCGTCGGCATTCATTACGAAAGTCCCATTACCCGCATCAAAAAGAATGGAGCCTGCCTGGAGATCTAGCGTGTCATTGGCCAATGAAAATGACAGATTATTAATCACAATGCTGTTGGTTGCCCTTAGGGTCACATCGCCTGTAAAACTTTCTAGCGTTCCTCGAGAGATCTCAAAAGTATTGGGTAAATCGGTTGCCTGCAATAGCACATCTGGTCCGCCACCCAGTAGGGCATCCTCATCCCCTGCATTAGCAGCGGCATCTATGATGGTAATGTTTTGAGGGTCGAGCAGCAATGCTCCCATATTTCCTGCCGGGGCATTCAAATTCACACTCCCCTCATAGACCAAACCGTCTAGCCCCGACGCTTCAACAAAACCTCCGTTACCCGATTGAGACCCACCTTGGGCATCAATCAGGCCATAAAATTGAGTGTGACCGTCTGCCCAAAGAATGGCCCGTCCGCCGTTACCAGTTTGTTCACCGTTAACAAAAATTGCCGAGTCAGGGCTCACGTAGGTAATATCTGCATTGGGAACCATCTCTTGCCCCTGGTAGCCACCCCCAACCCGAACCGTGCCACCGCCTGCTGCACCGGAAGCCTCTAAACGCGTTGCGATCAGCCCAACTCGCTCACCCAGAATGTTAATCTCTCCCCCTTGCTGGCCTGGAACAGCTCCAGAAACATCTGCGGCCCCAGCCATTGCGACCGTTCCCGAACCCTCTGGAATGGTCACGCCGTTGAGTGAAACCGTTCCATCTGGATTCACTGTAATCCCGGTTACTTCGACAACGGCTCCACCGGTTAATAGCGCTGGCAAAGACAAGGCAGACGTACTACGAGCCGTCTCTAGTGGATCTAGCTCTACGCTCAGTAAACCGTCCGCTAAGCCAAACCGCACTGTCTGTTGGCCGGGAACAGCCTCTACCGTGATCCGACCGCCGGGGGCAGCAAGCGTACCCGTGTTGACTACGTTGCCCCCCAGCAGGGTGAGGCTCTGATTGTCCCCCACTGCCAGGTTGCCCGTATTCACAAGACTACCCGGCTCTAGTGAGCCAAACGAGAACTGGGTTGGCTCCCCCACCAGTTGCGAGTAATCAGTCTGCTCAAAAGCATCTAACCAGGCGTCCTCAAAGCCCACTCGATCAGCGGTTGTTGCTGTAAAACTGCCGGGCAAATTGAGCCGTGCATTGGCTCCAAACAAAATGCCCGCTGGGTTAATCAAGAACAAATTGGCATCGCTGTTACTGAGGCGCAAAAGCCCGTCAATCACTGAGGCATCACCGCCAACCACTCGCCCCAGCACATTTTGAATTTGGGGAGTGGCAATAAAGTTGGCGGTTTGATCAGTGCTGAGGCCAAACTGCTCAAAACTGTGAAACAGGTTAGCCCCATCCCCCGAAAGGTGCCCCCCGGTAATGTCGACTTGGTCTCCGATGGGTGTGACGACCGTCCCCGCGTCTGCCGGGGTGATTGCCTGGGCCAGCAGCAGGTCAGGTCGAACCCCGCTGCTGAATGTGGGCTGATCTAGCGGTGAGAGCCCCCCATGGGGAGTCACATTGGGGGGCACACTGGATTCAACCTGGGTCGAGGGTTGGTCAACTGTTGGGCCAACCGTCTGAGCAGGCAATACCACAGAGGTGGCAATATCTACGGGACGGGTCTCAATCAGGACAAGGGGAAACATAAAGCGGGTCTCGTCACAGTAGTGAAGTTAGTCAGAAATAGTCAGTGGATGTATCCGTAGGGGTATCAGCAGAGGTATTGGTGGGTGTATCAGGGGTATCCGCAGATGTGGATGTATCCGCAGATGGCGGTGATGGCACATGGGCTAAACAACACTCGATCGGCTCAGCCTCTAGCAGGTTATCAAGCTGCACCACGGGATGCTGCATGAGTTGCTGCCAATCCGCCGCCAGGGTTTCATTCTCTGACTGATTGAGTCGTTGCCTCAGCAATGTTTTAACGGCGTCGTACCAGAGCCCGTGCTCGGCTAGTAGCGTGGGCATGTCTGACTCGGGGGTGGCATCCAATGCAGCTTGCAGCTCGTCTGAGGCCACTCGACGCATAATCACCCCGTCTGCCTTATCGGTTTTGCCGGTCAGCTCACAGTCAAGGCTAATCTGCCAGCGATAGAGTCGGTCGGGCTCAAGCGAAGCGGCGGTATCTGGTAGCTGATAGAGGCTAATTCCTGGTCCGTTGATCGTTTCAAACGTAGTCCTGTGGACAATCTCGTTAGACAGAATATCTTTTAATTCAAAGGTGAGTGAGCTGACGGGCTCTGCCACGTAGATTCCAAAGGTGGGTCGTGCATCTAAGGTTTCGCCCCAGTTGGTTTGGGTGGGCTGGAGGGCGGTCATGTCGCTGCACAGCCCGGTGCGACTGCCAGCATTGCGGGTGAGGCTGGGGGCTCCCCGGTTGGGTGGGTTGTATCGCAGGGCGACCAGTGTCGAACTGCCCAGACTATCGGTCAGTCCGGCGAAGGCAGGCTGACCAACTGCACCCATCAGGAGTAGCCCAATGGGGAAGACCGCAGATACTTTTTGGGTCAGATGCTGTAATCGAATCATCCGTTTCTCCTTACCCTGATGGGGTTAACCTTTGTGGGGTCGTATCTTGTGGGGTTGCGTTTTTAGCAGGTCGAAGTTGGGTCAGGGCAACCGCCCCTCCACTCGCCCCCACCATCGCCAGGGCCGCAGGCACCAGCGGTAGCCACATCCCTGGCCCCAGCAGTGCCCAACACACCCCTGTCAAGGCCAGCGTAGCCAGCCCCAGCCCCAGTAGCCAGGCCCAGATAGACACTTTTCTAAAGACCAACCCACTGCCCACAAGTGCCCACAAGCCAATCCAAAGCCAATCCGCCCAGCTGGGCAATGTCTTGAGGACTGCTCTACCATCGAGAGCCGCCGCTAATAGCTGATACATCATGTGGGCATGCACCTCCACCCCAGGGGTTGTTTGCTGGGGCCATTGACCAGCCCCCAGCGGCGTCAGAAAATAATCTGTCGGGTTTGAGGTGGGGGCACTCATGCCGATTAGCACCGCCTGGTTTTTTAAGCTACTCAGCGCAACGTCTCCTGATAACAATTGGGATAAGCTAATACGCTGGGCAAAGTCTTCGCTGCGGGCATAGTTTAATAAAATTTGAAACCCGCGTGCATCGATGCCCTGGTAAGGTCCTGTGTGGGTTTCGAGGGGGGCTAAAGTCGCTGCGCCAAGGCGTAATCGCTGGTCTTCTAAATTTTCGGCCTCGATGCCCTCAGCTTCTAAGTAGTGCAGGGCCATCAGCGCCCCCAGGGAAAAGCGGCTGGTGCAAAGGCCGGTGGTATCGGGTTGGGCAAACAGGAGCTGCCGACGCAAGACCCCGTCTGGGTCAATCACGACATTACTGAAGCCGACCCGCTCCTCAGGCACATTGGGGGGTGGGGCAATGCCTGCCTGATTGTTGTCATCGGCCTGCCCAAAGCTGCATAGCGCCACCAGATTTTCTTGTGCTTGCAGATACTGACCAAACGGCTCTCCGTCTGAGCTTAGCCGATCGCGAAATATATCTAGACCAATCACGCGGGGCTGATGGGGGGTGAGCATCGTAATCGCCTGGGCCAACACGTTATCCGGCAGCGGGTACCCATAGGTATTAATATCTTCTTCGGTGGCTTCGACAATCAGTAAACGGGGGGTGACCGTTTCAGCAGGCTGCTGACGGATGAGCCGATCGTAGGCTTGCAGTTCCCATCGCTGTAGGCCACCTGCCCAACGCAAAAGCCCGACACTGGCTGCTGCGATCGCACTCACTGTCAGCAATGCCTTCAACGACAGCCCACCCACAGTCGGGCCTCGTTTTTGGAACCGGGTTGCATAGATATTTTGGGTATCCCCTGCCAGTTTTATCTGCTGCCAGTTTTTGGGCACCGAGGGCTCGACCTGAAAGATAATCGGCAACCAGCTGGCGCAGGGAAACCGATCTTCTAGGCCCTGTAACCGCTCTCGGGCCTTACGCGCCGCCAGATAGAGCGATTCACCCTTGACAAACGCATCCAAGAAGTATTTTAAGAACGTCTGCGCCACCTGATCTGGAATCGGTTCGCGCATCAAAATCATTTGGGGCAACCCCAGCGGGGCCAGGGCATTGGCCAGCCCAAGCCCATCGCAGGCATTGAAAATGGCTAACTGCAATCCCTGTCGGACCGCCTGCCTGAGCCCGTACTTAAGTTCTTCTAAGGTGAGACTCTCCTGAGGGTTGATATAAATGCGCCCCGTCTCTTCATCGGTTTGCCCATGTCCAGCAAAAAAGAGTAAGTCCCAGGGTTGCTCCCACAGTTGATCGGTAATCTGCTGCCGCCGAGGTTCGACTAAAAAGGTTACCTCTGCCCCCGGAATCGCCTCTAGCAGATGGCGATCGGCGTCAATATCGATGCCTGCACTATCGCCTAAAATCGCTAAAATTTTCACTGAAACGTGGGGAGACTCAGGCCCCCTATTGGGCAATCGGGTGATCGTGGGCATCCCCAGGGCGATCTCAGCATGGGGGTAGCGATCGACCACATCCCACAGATGCCAGGGCAGGTGTTGCAGCTGGGGGTTCGTGGTCCGAATCACAATCCGAATCGTATCCGAGGGGCTGAGTTCTTCGCGCAGATGGCGATCGATTGCTACCAAAGAGGGAGATGCCAGCCAATCCTTAAACAGCTGACCCAGGCTATCGGCGGCCTGACGGCAGGCCTCGAGCGCGTGCAAAGAGCCGACATAGACAATCTGCTTGGGCTGAATCCGAGCGGGAGGGTCTAGCAGGCGATAGCCTGCCTGCCATTTTTGCAATTGCTGTAACAGCTGAGGGTGCGGGGGCAGTGAGCCTATTGCCTCAATATCTGGCAGTGACCCCTCTGATCCAATCTCCAGCAGGACTTGAAACCCGGCGGTTTGCAGATCGCCCTCAAGTTTAAGCGTCACCAGTTTCTGATTCATTGGCTTAGATTATGAATGTCTCTGCAATGCTGGCGTTATGGAGCGCAACCTTGAGGCTAAATTGCTCCTCTGGGCACCCGCTAAACTTAAGCTGGATCACCTCCGTCCCCCGAGCCTCGGCCTGCATCACCTCCCTATCAGCGGTGTCTAGCACCATCAGCTTAAGTTGAGGCGGCAAATAGGCTTGTTCACTGGTGGGGGTCACCTGGACCCAAATCTCGGTCTCGGTGGCCGATAGGGGCAAAACCCCCACCGCCAGGATGATCTTGTGGTCATTTAAGCTGAGTTGTTTGCTGCGGCCCACCACCGGATAAGGCTGTTCAGCTGTGGCTGTCTGGTTTCTAAAGGCAAAGGCCGGCTGGGCCGGGTTAATCAGGCTAGCAAGGGCTTGCCAGCCTTCATCTGCCAGGTTTTGTGTCCACTGACTCAGTTGGGTCATCCGTTCCCCCACGCGAGCTGTCGTTGGGCTGAGTCGGGGGACAAGCTGCTGAGCTAGATCTTCCATCGGCTGTAGCTGGCTGAGGTGAACCACATCAGCGGCCTCTGTGACAAACCCAAGCAAGGTGGCCATTTTGAGCCTGTCATCCAGGCGCACTGCAACATAGCCAAGGCGATCTTGACGAACCTCCGGGGCAATTTCAAACTCAGTCGCCCCCGGTAACACCGGGCAGCATTCCAGCTGACCGATCTGGTTAAGGGCGGTACGCGAAGCTATGCCTATGGCAATCGCACTCGTCCCCAGCAGCATCTGCTTAACCGGGTTGAGGCCGTCACTCGCCGCTAAATCGGGCTCAAACCCTGAGCATTCCAGGTAAAACTTGGTTGCATAGATCGCCAGCGTATTCAGATAGACCTGCTTCGCTTTTTGGGGGGTTTGCTGCTGTTGACGAAATTTTTCCGCTTGGCGATGGGGTTCCAACCCGAGGGAAACCGAAAAATTAGACAGGTAGGTGAGGTTATTCATGGCTGCGTCTCTGTGGTTGATTTAGATAGATGCTGGGGGAAGGTAGTGGGTAGTGGGTAATAGGTGGTGGGTAGTGGGTAGCGGGTTCAAAACCTATTACCTATTACCTCCTGCCTAAACTTTTTGGGTCTAAGCCGATTTCCCTAAAGGAGTTCCTGAAAGTGCTCGGAGAATTTGTCACAGCAGCGCTGAAAGAAACTGCTCAGGGTGGGGATTTTGATGCCGAACCGGGCTGAGATGTCTTCCCAGCTCTGGTCGGCAAATCGAGCCAGGGCAATGGCCTGGAAGGTGGCTTCGGGGTGGTTACGAACATGGGCAGATTTGAATAGGTTATCTTTGTCAGCTGCGATGTAGTCTCGGACATCACTGGCCAGGGAGGGGGTAGATTCTGGCTGGGGCAGTCGTTCGAGGTCGTTGAGGTTGGGTAGCTCTTGGGCGTCGCGATCGCTAAATTCGCGACGGCACTCGATCAAGAGCCGATCCAGGCGAAAATTCACCCAGTTCATAAATTTTTGCGCCTGACCGCGTTCTGGATCGTAAGTGTCAATCTTTTGACACACATAGACCAGGGTGCGGTTGACTGCCTCCTCATAGAGCAGGGCGTAAAATGCCGGCGCAAACTTGGCCCGATGGGGATGGGCCAGCCGCCCCGACGCCCGAATCGCCTCAATCAGCTGCATCAAGGCATGCTGCCGCAGCGGACTGGGAGTGGGATGGGCCTGGGCCTCAAGCGCCAGCCGCTTGAGCAAGCCATCATCCAAGGCCGCTTGGGTGGCCTGGGCCTGGAGTTGATAGCCCCAGGTGGCATTCGGGTTGGCCAGTCCCTTCGCTAATGCCTCGGTGACCTTTTGGGTCACCTGCTGGCGGATGCGATCGCACAGGTCCTGATACACCCCGGTTAAGGGTTGACCCCGAGGGGGGCGACCAATTTTTCGCGATCGCATAATCGCCTCAACCAGCTCAGATAGCAATCCTTGATAGGGCTCTGACCCGGTTGATTGCCCCTGAATAGCAAGGATGAGTTGATTAAATCGCGATTCCATAAATCATCTCGGCAAGTTGCCAATTGGGTATTCATCTTGATTTAGACATTCTCAACATTTGGCCCCATTTCCTAATAACTCAGATGATTCGATCGGTTTTTATGCAAAACGAAATATTTTTTTGGGCTGTCTACGTAATTTGCTGCTGGCTCATAAGAGACAGCGCGCACGCGAACAATATCTAACATTCGCGAAAGCAGCTCTGCGAGAAAATCGGGGGAGTTATCAGGCGCTGTTTGAAGAATACGCCAACGATCAACCGGAGACGCAGCAAACGGCGGCTCAAGATCTGGATCAAACGGTGACTAAGGTTGCTGTCCAGTGTATGAGTTGGATTTGTTAGAGGCGGCGGATATAGGATGTTTTCAGACGAGACTCGCAAAGTCCTGGAGAAATGACCTCAGCTAATCCGATGTGAGATCTTCCCCCATCACATAATAAGCAGCTGAGCATCCATGTCTGTTGTGCCTTTGAGTGGGTGACTCTAGCGATGGTGTGGTCACCTCTCCTTATTTTTTTTAGAAAACACCATTAATATAGGCTTTCTTCGGTTCAGGAATGGTCTCAATCTGCTCTGGAATAATGACCAGGGTCGGTTTATTGCGCACGGCCACTGTGCTGAAGGTACCGCGCACCTGCAACCAGGTGTCGTTGGCAAAGTCATCTGCGGTTTCGGTGTGAATAGCTAACCCCAGTGGCACCGTATCGGCCAGGCAGCAGCGAATGATGCAGCGGGCTAGCACAAACTGGTTGGGCGTCTCTGGAAAGCTGCGATGAACAAAGCCAATCACGTCGACCGGTTGGCCTGGAAATATCTCTAAAGGTTCCCGTACTGAAGTGATCAACCGTCGCCATTGTAGGACATTGCGCTTGAGCGGATCGGGTTCTTCTCCGGCGGGTTCTGCGTAGGCCCAGATGTCGATGGCGGCTTTGGATGCTTCTGAGTTTGCAGTGCTGGCAGGGGTGGTATCCACCTTAGATCGCATCACCCACTGGGTCAGATTTTGTAAAAGCGGAAAGCGATTTGTCATAGCTTATCAAGCTCGATTATCAAACGCGCTACTTAATTCGAGTATCTAGCATCTCGGCTAGCTCCTGTTCTTCAAAGGCCCGCACCACTTCTGAGCGCAGGTGCTCGACAAACAAATTGCGATGGTATTCAAACCCTTTGCTCATCATGTCTCGAGGGCGGGGCATATCCAC